>CAZZVQ010000143.1:0-12353 GCA_964657565.1 uncultured Acetobacteraceae bacterium | reverse complement strand
GGCGCGGTTTGCTCGACCCGGTCGAGCGCTTCGTCAGCCTGCTCGGCGGCGCCGCCTCCCCCTGCGCGCTCGTCTGCATCGGGCTGTTCCTGGCCCATGAGCGGGCGTCCACGAGCGACGCCCGCTCGATCGGCGTGCTGGTCGGGCTGAAGCTGGTGGTGCAGCCGGCCATCACGGCGCTGCTGGTGTTCTACGTGTTCCACGTCCCGCCGGCCTGGTCGCGCCCCGCGATATTGTTGAGCGCGCTGCCGATCGGGTCGGGACCCTTCATGATCGCCAAGCTCTACGACTTGCAGCCCGGCGTGACCTCCGGGGCGATCCTCGTGTCGCACGTCGTGTCCGTGGTGACCGTGTCGGTCCTCGTCGCCCTTCTCGCATAAATAAAAGGAGGAACCGGATTTCATGAGAGCAGCTCCCGACAGCGTCGCCGACCTCATCGCGCGGTCCCTCCAGGCGCGCGGCGTCTCGCGCGTGTTCGCCCTGTGCGGGGGCCACATCATGCCGATCTGGATGCGGTTGGATGCGCACGGCATCGGCATCGTCGACGTGCGCGACGAGCGGGCCGCGGTCCACATGGCGCAGGCGCATGCCGAGCTGACCGGGGAGCTGGGGGTGGCGCTCGTCACCGCCGGGCCGGGGATGACCAATTCGATCACCGGCATCGCCAATGCGCATGTGTCCCGCGCGCCGGTCCTGGTCATGGCGGGGACGAACCCGCGGCCGCAGGAGAACCGCGGCGGCCTGCAGGATCTCGACCACACGCAGCTGGTCCGCACCATCACCCGCTACGCGCGCACAATCCGCGAGCCCGCTTTGGCGCTGGCCGAACTGGACGAGGCGATCTCGCGCGCCCTCGGCGAGGGCGGCGAGCCCGGCCCATCCTATATCGACTTCCCCGTCGACACCCTGCGCAGCCTGGTGCCGAAACCGCTGCAGCTGGAGGAGCACCTGCGTCCGAAGCCCCGCCAGCTCACGCTCCCGGACCCGGCGCAGGTGGATGCGGCGGTCGACCTGATCTGGTCCGCGCGCCGGGTCCTGGTGATCTCCGGGCGCGGGGCGCGCGGGGCCGGGCCCGAGCTGGTGGCGTTCCTCGACCGCGTCGGCGCCGTCTACCTCGACACCGGCGAGAGCCGCGGCTTGGTGCCGGACTCGCATCCCTCGGTCGTCGGCGCCATGCGCGGCGCGGTGATGGGCGATGCGGACGTGGTGGTCACCATCGGGCGGCGGCTCGATTTCCAGCTCGCCTACGGCTCACCGGCGATCTTCGGCGCGGCGAAATTCGTGCGCATCGCCGACGTGACCGCCGAGCTGCGCGACAATCGGCGCGGTGCGGCGGAGATCCTCGCCTCCCCGAAGGAGACGCTGCGGGCTTTGGTCGAGGCCGGCGGCAACCGCCCGGCCGCGGTGGACAAGGCCTGGGCGGCCAAGCTGCGGGCGGGCCACGAGCAGCGCGCGGGCAAGCTGAAGCAGTCGATGGCGAGCGCGCCGGCCGGGTCGGACGGGAAGCTGCATCCGAACCGCGTGCTGGCGGCGCTGCAGGACGCGATCGGGACGGATGCGATCGTGGTCACCGACGGCGGCGACTTCCTGAGCTTCGCCCGCATCGGCCTGTCCGCGCCTTCCATGCTCGACCCCGGCCCGTTCGGCTGCATCGGCATCGGCGTGCCCTACGGCATCGCCGCGAGCCTCGCTTTCCCCGACCGCACCGTGGTCGTGGCCACGGGGGATGGCGCGTTCGGCTTCAACGCCATCGAGGTGGACACCGCGGTGCGGCATAAGGCGCCGGTCCTGATCGTGGTGGCCAACAACGCCGCCTGGCAGATCGAGGTGCACGACCAGACCGTCACCCACGGCAAGGTGGTCGGCACCAGGCTGCAATCCAGCGACCATGCCGCGATGGCCCGCGCCTTCGGCATGCACGGCGAACGGGTCGAAACCGAGGAGCAATTGCGCCCGGCGATCGAGCGCGCGCTGGCCAACCGGCCGGCGTTGCTCGACGTGGTGGTGACGCCCGAGGCCGTTTCGTCGGACGCCAAGACCGGGCTCGCCTGGGTCCCCGACCTGCTGCCGCTGGCCGCATGGGACGAGGCGGAACGCAAGTGGCGGGGTAGCTGACTCTAGAACCGGGAAAAACACACAGGAGGAAACCAGCATGTCCTATGCAGCAAGCGCCGGGATCGAATCTCCCAGTGAACTCGAGGATCGCACCTATCGCAAGGTGACCTGGCGGATCATCCCGTTCCTGTTCATCTGTTACCTCGCGGCCTACCTCGATCGCGTCAATGTCGGCTTTGCCAAGCTGCAGATGCTGCAGGAATTGGGCTTCAGCGAGACCATCTACGGCCTCGGCGCCAGCATGTTCTTCGTCGGCTACGTGCTGTTCGAGGTGCCGAGCAACATCGTCATGCTAAGGGTGGGCGCGCGGCTCTGGATTGCGCGCATCATGATCACCTGGGGCCTGCTCTCGGGCGCCATGATCTTCGTGCATACGGCATGGATGTTCTATCTGCTTCGCTTCCTGCTCGGCGTCGCGGAAGCGGGCTTCATTCCCGGCATCCTGCTCTATCTGACGTATTGGTTCCCCGCGTCGCGCCGCGGCAAGATCACGGCGTTCTTCCTGGCCGCGATCCCGATGGCGACCATCATCGGCGGTCCGCTCTCCGGCTTCATCCTGCAGGCGGTCAGCGGCTCGCGCGGGCTCTCGGGCTGGCAATGGCTGTTCATCATCGAGACGATCCCGTCGCTCGTGCTCGGCGTGGTGACGATCATCTACCTGCGCGACCGGGTCGTCGACGTGACCTGGCTCGACCCGGCGGAGAAGCAGGTCGTCGCCCGCGCCATCGCGGCCGAAGAGGGCGAGAAGACCGGCCACAGCCATCTCGGCGCCGCCTTCAGCGACGGCCGGGTCTGGCTGCTCAGCGTGATCTACTTCACCATCGTCTGCGGCATCTACATCATCAGCTTCTGGCTGCCCTCGCTGATCAAGCAGGCGGGTGTGGGCGACCCGCTGACGATCGGCTTCCTGACGGCGATCCCCTATCTGGTCGCCGTCGCCGCGATGATCACCACCAACATCAGCGGCGACCGGCTGCGCGAACGCCGCTGGCACACGCTGCTGCCCGCGGTGGTCTGCAGCCTGGGCCTGGCGCTCACGGCCTTCGCCGGGACAAACATCCTGCTGGCGATGCTGGGATTGACGCTGGCCGCCGCCGGGGCCTCGACCGCGCAGGCCGCGTTCTGGTGCCTGCCCTCGACGTTCCTCGGCGGCGCCGCTGCGGCGGCGGGCATCGCCCTGATCAACTCGGTGGGCAACATCGCCGGCTTCGTCAGCAATTTCTTCGTCGGCTGGATGACCGACCTGACCGGCACGTCGCAATCGGCGCTGTATCTGTTCAGCGCGATCGTGGTGGTGGGCGCGCTGCTGATCCTGACCGTGCCGGCGCGGCTGGTGAATAAGTAGGGAGATCAAGGAGCTTCATGCCGTTCGCGCCAACCAACGGAACCGCCCTGCACTACCAGGTCGTCGGCGACGGCCCGGTGCTGTGCCTGATCGCCGGGTTCCGCCAAAGCAGCGCCGCGTGGCCGCCCGCATTCCTGGACCGGATGGCGCGGCGGCACCGGGTGCTGACCTTCGATAACCGCGGCACCGGCCGCAGCCCGGCTACTCCCGACGGCTACGAACTGGACAATCAGGCGCGCGACGTGGCCGGGCTGCTCGATGCGCTCGGGGTGGCCCGGGTGCATCTGCTCGGCTTCTCGATGGGCGGCGCCATCGCGCAGGAGGTGGTGACCGGGCATCCGGACCGGGTCGATCGGCTGATCCTGTTCGGCACGTTCTGCGGCGGTCCCTGGGCGACGCCGGCGCCGTGGTCGGTGCTGCGCCGCCTGTTCATCACCGAGCGGCTGACGCCCGAGGAGACCGCACGGCAGGCCTGGCCGGTGACCTACTCGCCGGATTTCCTCGCGACCAATCCGGAAGCGGTCGAGCGGCAGATGTGGCGGGAACTGGAGCATCCCACCCCGCCTTTCGTCGCCAGCCAACAGATGCAGGCGCTCCGCCGCTTCGACTCCTACCACGCGCTGGCCACGGTGCGCTCGCCCACGCTGGTCGCCACCGGCGCCGCGGACGTGCTGGTGCCCCCGCGCAATGCCGCCACGCTGGCCGGCCGCATCCCGGGCGCACGCCTGGAACTGCTCCAAGACCTGGGCCACCGCGCGATCTGGGAAGCGCCGGAGGAGATGGCCGACTTGGTCGGCGACTTCCTGGCACGGGCAAACCAGCAACGGGAGCTGACACCATGACTGACCGTTTCAGCCTGGCCGGCCAGCACGCGCTGGTGACCGGCGCTTCCAGCGGCCTCGGCCGCCATTTCGCCGGCGTGTTGTCGGCCTCCGGCGCCGCCGTGACGGTCGCCGCGCGGCGCGAGAGTGCACTGGCCGACACTGTCGCCCAGCTGGAGGGCGCCGGCGGCAAGGCGCACGCCGTCCGGCTGGACGTGACCGACCCGGCCAGCGTGGTCGCGGCGTTCGCGGCGGCCGAGGCGCGGTTCGGCCCGGTCACGGTGGTGATCAACAACGCCGGCATCACCTCGACCGGCGCGGCGCTCGACATGGGCGACGCGGACTGGTCCTCCGTGATCGACACCAATCTGCGCGGCAGTTGGCTCGTGGCGCAGCAAGCGGCGCGCAGCATGGCCACGCATGGCGGGGGCAGCATCGTCAACATCGCCTCGATCCTCGGCCTGCGCGTGACCGGGGGCGTGGCGCCGTATGCCGTCTCGAAGGCGGGCGTGGTGCAGATGACCAAGGCGCTGGCGCTGGAATGGGCGCGGCACCGCATCCGGGTGAACGCGCTGGCGCCGGGCTACATCGAGACGGAGCTGAACGACGCGTTCTTCGCCAGCGATGCGGGCAAAGCCCTGATCCGCCGGATTCCGCAACGCCGCCTGGGCGAGCTGCGCGAGCTCGACGGCCCGCTGTTGCTGCTCGCTTCCGGCGCCGGGTCGTTCATGACCGGCAGCGTGGTGACGGTCGATGGCGGCCATCTCGTCGGCGGCCTCTGAAGGAGGAGCCTCATGACACTCGAACGACTGTTCTCGCCGCTGCAGATCGGGACGCTGCAGCTCTCCCACCGCGTGATCATGGCCCCGCTCACCCGCATGCGGGCCGACCCGGCCACGCGCGCGCCGCGGCCGCTCAACGTCGACTACTACGCCCAACGCGCGTCGCCGGGCGGGCTGATCATCGCCGAGGCGTCGCAGATCTCGCAGCAGGGCCAGGGGGCGCCGGCGACCCCGGGCATCCACTCGGACGCCCAGGTCGCGGGCTGGCGAGCGATCACCGCAGCGGTGCATGCCAAGGGCGGCCACATGTTCCTGCAGCTCTGGCACATGGGCCGGGTCTCGCATTCCTCGCACCAGCCCGGCGGCGCGCTGCCGGTCAGCGCGTCCGCCATCGCCGCGCAAGGTAGCGCCACCACGCCGGACTGGCAGCGGGTCCCGTTCGAGGTGCCGCGGCCGTTGGAGACCACGGAGATCGCCGGGCTGGTCGAGACCTATGCGGAGGCGGCCCGCAACGCCATGGCCGCCGGGTTCGACGGGGTGGAAATCCACGGCGCCAACGGCTACCTGCTGGAGCAATTTCTGCACAACAGCTCGAATGCACGGACCGACCGCTACGGCGGGTCGATCGAGAACCGCTCGCGCTTGCTGCTGGAGGTGACCGAGGCGGTGGTGGGCGTGTGGGGCGGCGACCGGGTCGGGGTGCGACTGTCGCCGTTCGGGATCGCCAACAGCAGCGGGGACGACGCGCCGGCGCCGCTCTACGCGCACCTGCTGCCGGGCTTGGCGGCGCTAGGCGTGCGCACGCTGCATCTGATCGAGCCGCGGGCCAGCGGCAGCGGCCAGGCCGACGTGGACCACAAGAACGTGCCCTCCGCCTCGGAGATGTTCCGCCCGACCTGGCCCGGCATCCTGATCGCCGCCGGCAACTACCAGCCCGACACGGCCGAAGCCGCCCTGGCGGCGGGGCATGCCGACGCCATCGCGTTCGGCCGTCTGTTCATTGCCAATCCCGACCTGCCGGCGCGGCTGCGGCTGGGGGCGGCGCTGAACCCGTATCACCGCCCGACCTTCTATGGCGGCGAGACCGAGGGCTACACCGACTATCCGGCCCTGGACGCCACCGAAGCGGCTTGACGCTTAGCCTTACGGCGTCGGAACCTTCCGGCATGGCCCTCGAAACCCGCCTGACGCATCGCTTCGACCTCCGGCATCCGATCATCCTGGCGCCGATGGACCCGGCCGCCGGCGGGGCGCTGGCGGCGGCGGTGACGGTGGGCGGCGGCCTCGGGATGATCGGCGGCGGCTATGGCGACCGCGAGAGGCTGGAAGCGGAGTTCGCGCGCGCGGGCAACCAGCGGGTGGGATGCGGCTTCATCGCCTGGTCGATGGCGCAGGACCCCGCGCTGCTCGACCTCGCCCTGGCGCACAAGCCGGCCGCGATGATGCTGTCCTTTGCCGACCCGGGTCCGTTCGCGGCGCGCGTGCACGCGGCGGGGGTGCCGCTGCTCTGCCAGGTGCACACCATCGAGCACGCGCGGCGGGCGCTCGACGCCGGCGCCGACGTGCTGGTCGCGCAAGGGACCGAGGCGGGCGGGCACGGGCTGCACGCCCGGTCGACGTTTGCCTTCGTTCCGGCGGTGGCGAACCTGCTGTCACGCGCGTCGCCGGCCACGCTGCTGGTGGCCGCGGGCGGCGTCGCCGACGGGCGCGGCCTCGCCGCCGCGCTGGCGCTCGGGGCGGATGGGGTGCTGATGGGCACCCGGTTCTGGGCGACGAAGGAAGCGCTGATCCATCCCGCCGCCAAGCAGAAGATCCTGCCGGCCGATGGCGACGAGACCATCCGCACCCGCGTCTACGACATCGTCCGCAACAAGCGATGGCCGACCGGCTACACCGGCAGGCTCATGCGCAACGAGTTCATCGAGTCATGGCACGGCCGGGAGGAGCAGCTCGAGCGGGAACAGCCCGAGCGGCTCGCGGCGTTCGAGGTCGCGCATGAGGCGGGCGACTACGACGTCGCCAACGTGACGGTGGGCGAGGCGATCGGGCTGATCGACGACCTGCCGGCCGCCGCCGACCTGGTCGAGCGGATCGCGCGCGAGGCCGAAGCCCGGATCGGCGCCCTGGGGTCGCTGGTCCGGTCACCGGGCGCGGCCTGATCAGAGCCCCAGGCTGTCGCGGATGCGTCCGTAGACCATGCGCATCGTCGCCGCGTTCCGCCACAGGCCGTGGAACGGGATCTCCTTCAGCGCGGTGATCGGCATGGAGAGCGCGTCGTCGGCGGCCCCGAGGACGCGGTCGGCGATCTGGGCGCCCATGGCCGTGGCCATGGCGACGCCGCGGCCATTATAGGCGAGCGAGGCCAGCACGCCGGGGGCGGGCTCATGGAAATGCGGGTAGTGATCGGTCGTCACCGCGAGCTGGCCGTTCCAGAAATGCGTCCAGCGCACCCCGCGCAGGGCCGGGAACAGCCGGTTGGCGATGTCGATCAGGTATTTGAACCGCTCGGGCTCGCTCGTCTCGCGGTTCGGGCTGCGGCCGCCCATCAGCAGGCGGCCGTCGCGGTCGACGCGGTAGTAGACGGTGTTGGCGGCGATCTCGAACAGCACGGCCCGGCTCGGCATGATGGCAGCGCGCAGCGCCTCCGGGAGCGGCTCGGTGGCGGCGATCATGCTGAACACCGGCACGATGCTGCGGGCCAGGCCGGGCCACACCGCATCGGTGTAGCCGTTGGTGCAGAGGACCAGGCGGGGCGCGTGGAGGCGGCCGGCGGGGGTGGTCACGCGCCAGCCGCCGGGGACGGGCTCGATGCGGCGGGCCGGGCTAGCGCCGTGCAGCCGGGCCCCGGCCTGCTGCGCCGCGCGGCCGAGGCCGCGGACGTAGCCGAGCGGGTTCACATTGCCGCCGCGGCTGTCCAGCATGCCGCACAGATAGCGTCCGGTGCCGGTCGCCTGCTGCATCGCCGCCCCATCGAGCAAGCGCGTCTGATCGACCCGGCCCGCCCATTTCTCGGCCGACCTCTGGACCAGCGCGGCGTTGCGCTTGCTCTTCGCGGCGCGGATCGTGCCGCCGCGCTGCGCCTCGCACTGGATCTGGTGGCGCTCGATCAAGTCGAACACGCGCTGCGGCGCGCCGCCGGAGAACGCGATCATGCGGCGGCCGAGGCCGGTACCGAAATCGCTCTCGATCTGGTCGGGGTCGAATTTCAGCCCTGGATTGACCTGGCCGCCGTTCCGCCCCGAGGCGCCCCAGCCCACTTCGTTGCTCTCGAGCACGGCGACGTCGACGCCGCGCTCGGCCAAATGCAGTGCCGCCGACAAGCCGGTGATGCCGCCGCCAATGATCGCCACGTCGGCCCGCGCGTCACCCTCGAGCGGCGGCGTCGCGGGTCCCGGCAGGGCGGTCTCGGCATAGAGGCTGGGGGGCAGCTTCCGGGCAGCGCTCATTCGAGGAGGAACTTGTTCCAGCGGGCCAGCACAGCCTCGCGATTATCCGCCCACCAAGCGGAATCGTAGACCAGCAGGTCCTTCTTCACGTCCGGCGCCGTCGGCAGTTGCGGCAGGCGGTCCGGCTGCATCAGCGCGGCCGCCTGATCGTTCACGAAGCCATACGGGATCAGATACGACAACCGAGCCTGCGGCACCGCCATGGTGATGAAGGCGGAGAGTTTCTGCGCGTTGCCCCTGTTCGGCGCTCCTTTCGGGATCGCCCACACGTCGGTGCGCAGCAATTGGTTGTGCCAGATCGGCTTCACCGGCGCGCCACCCTGCTGGATGGAATAGATGCGGCCGTTCCAGGCGGTCGCCATCACGACTTTCTTGTCGTTGAGCAGCTGGGCCGGCTGGGCGCCGGCGGTCCACCATTTATCGACGTGCGGCTTGATCTTGGCCAGGCTGGCGAACGCCTTGTCGATATCGATCGGATACACCTTGTCCCTCGGCACCCCGCTGGCCATGAGGGCGACTTCGAGGTCGGGGGCCAGGCCGCCGGAGCCGGCTTGCAGCGAGCGGGAGCCGGGGAATTTGGCGATGTCCCAGAGGTCGGGATTGTCGGTGGGCGCCTTGTCGCCGAACACGTCGGTGCGGTAGCCGATGATCTGCCCATACGGCAGCATGGCGACCGAGTCCTTCTCGCGGAACACCGCGTCGATGTGGTCGGTGTCGAACAGGCTGTAGTCGATCGGCTCCCAATACTCGCCCTTGCGGGACAGGTTGACGACCGAGGCGCGGTCAAACTCGCCGACGTCGTATTGGATGTTCTTGGTGTCGACCATGGCCTTGACCTTGGCGATGTCGGGCCCCTCGGTCTCGACCACCTTGATGCCGCTCAGGGCTTCGAACGGCTTGAAATACGCCTCGCGCTGGGCCGCCTGGAACGCGCCGCCGTAGGAGCAGACCCGCACCTCGCCGGAGCCCTTGAGCTTGTCGGGGATCTCGGTGATCGGGGGCAGAGTCTCGCCGGCGGCCACCGCGGGCATGGCGAACGGCAGGCTCAGCGACGTCGCCGCGGCCGTGGTGAGGCCGAGTTGGGCGGCGCCGGCGATGAAGCGCCGCCGGGTCAAGTCGGCGACGTGCGGCGGCTCGGCCGCCATGCGGGCGAGGAGCCGTTTGATCGCGTCGGTCATGGCGTGTCCTTCTGGGTGGTGCGGCGGCGCTGGCTGCGGCGGCGCTGTAGCTCGGCGACGATCATCAACGTGGTCGTGACGATGATCAACAGGCTGGAGACGGCGGCGATGGTCGGATCGATGTCGTAGCGGATCTCGTCGAACATGCGGCGCGGCAGGGTCACGGCATCGGTGCCGGACAGGAACAGCGCGATCAGCAGCTCGTCGAACGAGGTGATGAAGGCGAACACCGCGCCGGCTAGCACGCCGGGCAGGATCAGCGGCAGGGTGACGCTGCGGAACGTGTTGAACGGGGTGCAGCCCAGGCTGAGCGCGGCGCGCTCGAGTTGCCGGTCGACGCCCTGCAGCGCCGCGCTGACGTTGATCACCACGAAGGGCACGGCGAGGCAGGTATGGCCGAGGATCAGCGCGATGGGGTGGCCGACCAGGCCATACTGGGCATAGACGAAATAGGTGCCGATCGCGACGATGATGCCGGGCACGACCACCGGCGCCAGCACCAGCAGGTCGACCGCGCGGCGGAACCAGAACGTGCCACGGACCAAGCCGATGGCGGCAGGCGTGCCGAGCAGGACCGCGAGCACCGTGACCGGAATGGCGATCTTCAGGCTCATCAGCGCCGAATCGATCCAGGACCGGCTGGCGAAGAACGAGACATACCAGCGCAGGCTGAAGCCCGGCGGCGGAAAGCTCAGATACGTGCCGGACGACAGCGACAGCGGAAACACGATCAGCACCGGCAGCAGCAGGAACAGCAGCACGAGGATCGACCACGCGCTCAGCGCCGGCTTCATGGCACGGGCGCCACGGCGCGGCCGGCACCGGTCAGCCGCGACAGGGCCGCGGAGACCACGAGCACCAGCGCCAGCAGCACCACCGACATCGCGCTGGCCGACGGCCAGGCGAGTACGCCGACCTGGTCGTTGATCAGCATCGCGATCATGACGTCGCGGGACGCTCCGACCAGGACCGGCGTGATGTAGAACCCGATCGACAGCGTGAAGACGAGCGTCACGCCGGCGCCGATGCCGGAGCGGGCGAGCGGCAGCACGATCTGCCGCAGCACGGCGGCCGGGCTGGCGCCGAGGGAGTGCGCGGCGCGGACCAGGCGCCAGTCGAGCGCGCGCAGGGTGGCGTAGATCGGCAGCACCATGAACGGCAGCAGGACGTGGATCATGGCCAGGCACACGGACAGGCGCGTGTTCAGCAGCTTGACCGGCGCATCGATCAGATGCAGCGCGAGCAGCAGGTTGTTGACGATGCCGTGCCGCTCCAGCAGCGCCATCCAGGCGTAGGAGCGCACCAGGATGCTGGTCCAGAACGGTACCAGCACGAGAATCAGGGCCAGGCTCGCGGTCGCCTGCGGCAGGCGCGCCAGCCAATAGGCGAGTGGGAAGGCGAGCAGCAGGCAGCTCAGCGTGACGGTCGCCCCGATCTCGAGCGTAATCTGGATGACCTTCCAGAACACGCCGCCCTCCAGGAGTTCGCGATAGGCGTCGAGGGTCCAGACGCCCGGCTCGACGCTGCGCAGGAGCATGCTGGCCACCGGGTAGGCGAAGAAGACGATCAGGAAGGCGACGAGTGGAACGACAAGCATCGCGCCCGTCGGCACGCCGGTTCTGGCCATCGACACCTCCGCGGCAACCGTGCCGAGAGCCGGGCACCGATGTCAAATCGAATTCGCAGGTGCAGCATTGTCTCGACACGCGGGCGCGCTTTGCCCACCATGAGATCGTATCGGAGGAGGGTGGATGGACGCGCTGGCGCAGACCGCTTCTGGAGCGCCGGTCGAACTGCGCGGGGTGACCAAGCGCTTCGGCCCGCATGTGGCGCTCGATGGGCTGGACCTGTCGATCGTGGCCGGCGAGTTCCTGACGCTGCTGGGTCCGTCGGGCTCGGGCAAGACGACGGCGCTGATGTTGATTGCCGGGTTCGAACAGCCGAATTCGGGCGAGATCCTGATCGGGCAGCGAGCGGTGCAGGGCTTGCCGGCGTATCGGCGCAACATCGGCGTGGTGTTCCAGAGCTACGCGCTATTCCCGCATCTGACGGTGGCGGAGAACATCGCCTTCCCGCTCAAGCAGCGCGGCGTCGGGCGGGGCGAGCGCGAGGTCGCGGTGAAGCGCATGCTCGACCTGATCCAGCTCGATGGATTCGGCGGACGGTTTCCGCAGGCGCTGTCGGGCGGGCAGCAGCAGCGGGTGGCGATCGCGCGGGCGATCGTGTTCCAGCCGCGCGTGCTGCTGATGGACGAGCCGCTCAGCGCGCTGGACAAGCAGTTGCGCGAGACGTTGCAGCTCGAGATCAAGCGGCTGCACGAGAGGCTGGGCATGACGTTCGTCTACGTCACGCACGATCAGCGCGAGGCGCTGGTGATGTCGGACCGGGTCAGCGTGATGAACCGGGGGCGGATCGAGCAGATCGACGCGCCGCAGACCATATACGATGCGCCGGCGAACCGGTTCGTCGCCTCGTTCGTGGGCGAGGCCAACATGCTGCCGGTCGCCGCGGTCGTGCCGGAGACGGGGCGGCTGGCGGTGCGGCTTGACGACGGCACGGTCGTGCAGGCGCCGAACCAGCCTTTCGCGCCTGGCGGGCTCTGCATGGTGCGGCCGGAGCGGATGCGGCTGGCGTCGGACGGCGCGGGCGAGAACCAGCTCGCCGCG
>CAZZVQ010000142.1:0-12427 GCA_964657565.1 uncultured Acetobacteraceae bacterium | reverse complement strand
CGTGCGCCAATTCGATCATTGCAGACCTCCGTTTGACGTGTCGAAATGCTTTGAAAAATCGACCCGCACACCCTGCATCGGTTTGCGCTGATCGCGGTCCTGATAGACCTCTTCGTAGATCATGCCGGTGTTCTTCCACTTGGAGACGATCTCAGCAGCCTGCTCGGGCGTGCCGCCCATCTTCGACGCGATGACGTTACCAACCCAGCGATCGTTGCCCCTGCCGCGCCGGGTCATGGCGTACAACACGCCTTCCTTCGGCCCAGCGTCGATCGCCCTCAGGACCTCGCTGATTTCGGCCATAGGCGCGTCACGGAGCAGGTTGGGCGGGGTCCAGGGCCATGCGACCGCGACGCCATCGCTGTTCGCCAAGTGGCGCTCGTTGCGCTGGAACCACTCAGCATCGCCGATGGGCGCATAATTGCTCTTGGCCCCATCAAGGCGGAAATAGTCGCGTCGTTGGTTCTCAGGGATGCCGAACGCCTTGGCCTCGTCCTCGGTCATCACGTTGAGCGTCAGCGCCACCCGAGCGGCGCCCACGATCGAGGATGCGCCGCGGAGGCTGTCAGGGTCACCGGGCTTGCTGGGACCGCCCATGGACTTCCTGGCGTGATGCAGGATGACGATGGAGATGTTGCGAGCTGCGGCGATGGCGCGAAACGCCGCCATGACGGCCCGGATCGCGGTGTTGTCGTTCTCTTCTGCGGTGTGGAGTTCGACAAACGGATCTAGGATCAGGACGTCCGGGTCGAACTCCTCAATGAAGTTCATTAGCCGCTCCATGACTGGCGTGTTCAGCATTGCCCGGCCGTCGCGAGGCTGATGAAACAGGGTGCCGACGTCACGCGGTCCGATAATGGCCAGGTTGCCCTTCAGCGACTCCGGCTTGCAGCCCATCTGTGCCAGAGTGGCCGAGAAGCGGCGCTTCTGCTCGTGCTCGTCGTCCTCGACGTTGTAGGTCGCGACCCGCATCGTGCCTGGCAGATGGAACCGTCCGTAGGAGCAGCCCAGCGCCAGCGCCGCCGCCCAGCCGACCATGAGCGAGGACTTGCCCGCGCTGCCAGGGCCAGAGACCACGGTGACGGCGCCTCGCATGAGGTAGCCCCGCGCGATCCACGGGCGCTTCGGGATATCCGCCTCGTCCCACGGGTCGACGATCAACCACAGCAACTCCTTGCCGACGTGCGCCTTGAGTTGCGGCGATACGGGCGTGGTCTTGCCTGCCTCGCGATCGTGGATGACGTCCCACTCCGCAGGCGTCATGGCAGCGTCGTCCGCCTCGACGGACGCCCAATAGCCTTCGTCCTGCGTGTGATCGGGAGGCGGCGAAGACGCTTGCTCCGGCGGAGCCCATCCGTGGGCTTTGGCGCGATAGAACAAAGTCCCGGCCCCGGCCTTCGTCAGGGGATGGCCATGGAAGTGCGCCCACCGCTCATCGCATGCGCCAGCTTCATACTTGCTGGCCTTCATACTCCAGTCGATCCAGAGGTTCAGCCCGTCGCCGCTTCCCCCCGTGGCCCGATGGATGAGGAGGCCGGTCTTGACCCACTCATCCCAGTGCAGGTCTTCGTTCGGAATGACCATGACGGCCGAGCGCAACCGCCCGATTGCCGCCTCAGGCGTGCCAGGAGTGCGAGCAGCGGTCTGATCGGTGGCGGCGTGAGCGAGCCCCGCCGCTTCGACTGCGTCCTCCAGCTTGGAAAGCGCATCGTCGAGATGGACTTCTGCGGCTGGGTTGCCCGCCGCGATCATCGCGAGCTTGGGCTTGCCCTTCCGGTGCCATGATCCAGGCCAGCGCAGCGGGTGGACGAGAGGAACCGCCGATGGGTCTGCGCCGACCAGAACCATCGCTAGGTCGCGAGCCTGCTTCAGCCGGCGGTGGTCATCTTCGGTCTTCGTTATCTCGGACAGGCGCCAGTGGAGGTGGAGCTTGGTGAACAGCTCGCCGGTTTCGGGGTCTTGCCACTCGCCACCGGATGCCACCGCGACGGTAACCGGGCCCAGCAAATGTTCCAGCTTCGCCTTGGCCACCGCCGTGTTGCCGCTATCAACCTCGACGCTGATTGCAACGCCGTTGGCGAGATCGATTTCTCGAGCCCGCCGTGTTGGCCGGAACGTAGCAACGGGCGGACAGAAAACGAGCGGCGTGGCCGAGTTTGCCGCCTCAGAGGCGGCCTTGGTAGCGGCCCGGACCACTTCGGCCATGTCGCCACGGATGACGGGCCAACCCTGTATCCGGGGCATCCTGTCTTCGGGATCGTGCGTGAAGGATCGCAGCGCAATGACTGTGCCCTCCTCCGCGTAGCGAAAGAGGGCATCAACGAACTGGGCTATTTCTTGTTCGGCGGGGACCAACACGCCGCCTCGGATCGTGTTGTGAGAAACAGCCTTGGGTTCTTGGCTTTTGGATCGTCAGGAAAGTTGTTCAGTTTCCACTGAACAAGCGCCGCTTTTGAGTTGCTGATCCACTTTCTCTTAGCAGTAAAAATGACCTTCTCGGCCAACTCGTAGGCTGTGATATCGCGCTTCACCTGCGACAGATTGATCTCTATGGCGGCGAGCCGCCGGCGCCGTAGCTCTGCGATTTTCTCTGGTTCGCATTTGTGCGTTACGCAGATTTCAATCGCGAGCTCTCTTTGACCGATGACCGCGATCAAATCGGGCCTCAAGCCGCCAATCCAAACCCCCTCGCCAACATGATCAAAGTTAATCAGTTCCTTATCGAAAAGGGCGCGAGCAGTCCTGTTGCGCCAAACGAGAACGTCCGGGACTAGGACGGTCTTTGCTTCGACGATCAATTGCTTGGCCATGCGGTGAACCGCAGTCTCGAATCCGCCAGAGCACTTGGTAAGCGTCAGATGCGCAAAGTGGTGTCGGTTGATTTCCCCCCTCCGCGCGACCAGAGGTGAGTGACACTCTGGGCACACGACGCCGCAGGCCGCGCCTCGCTCGACATCCTCAACGCCGGTCAAGGTGCCGCCGGGCATCTCCCCGAACGGGATCAGATCCCCCTTCATGCATTGTCCTCGCCAATTCCGCCCGCCTGCTCAATGAGCCTGCTGACAGTGACGCCAAGGCAAAGATCTTCGTGTTCGATTTCCGATGGGCATTCGCCGACCACGAGAGAAGACTGAACCGCCAGCACATACTCCCGTGCCGCAGTTGCGCGCCGATCCCGCGCCGCTTGCAGGATGCGTTCCAAAACAGATACGTTGCTTCCATCCATCTTCGAGACCTCCATCTCGTTGTTGTGGTCAGGGGATGTGTGGGCTTGCCGGCCCATCATCCCCGCACTTCCTCAAAACAAGGCCGCTCTAGTTGAAAAGGCGGATGCATATCAACAAACGCCCAAAGAGCAGCCAAGTATTCTTTCGAATTCCGATGATATTTATACGGCGGGAAGTTATGCCAAAGCTTCATGCTGGCTAGACTGCGCCGAAGAAGCGCTTGCTTCTCAGTCTTCTCCCTCCGACGCGCGAGCTTTTCTTTCGCGCTCCTTCTCAATCCAAGTTGTACCAAAACCTCGCGCACATGAGTGCGCCTGTGGAATGCTTCAATGTGAGCTAACGTCATCAGTCCGGCGCAGTGATTGATTGTCGCCCGCAGTTGATTGCAGTCATAACAACAATGCCTGATGTTCTTCACGGTCGGGCAGAACATCCTGCCCCTGCACAGGGGGAGAATGTGATCTTTGGTGTATATCGTGCTGGGGTTGACCTTCTGGCCAACAAGCGCCGTCAACTGCGACTTGCAGTAGAAGCAGCGGCTACCTCGCTTTGAAGTCGAGCGCGCCGTCATGTCGACACCGCAGCCCGCAGCGACATCACCCCGTTGCCCTGGCTCTTGCCGTCAATCTTGAGCCGCCCGCCGTAGCGGGCGGCCATCTCCCCAGCCCAAGCGCCTGCATCGTCCTTGCGGATCGTGCCCACCCAAATGCCGTCGTATCCGCCAGCCTGCGCCTCGTGCGGCTTGACCATCTCGTGCTCATCGCTCCACGGCGCGGCATCGTCGGCGAACGTCGGGCTGTCGAAACTCGCGGTCAGGTGGATGGTGCGCGCGCCGTCGAGCGTGCCGGTCAGCGCCATGCGCCAGCCGGTCGCGCTGCAGATGAGTGAGCCGGTGATCGCGTCCGACGTGCGCGAGAGCGTGCCGGACCATGCCGCGATCTTCATGCGCGGCGTGACGATGCGCTCGGGCTGACGGTGGCGGGCGCTCATGCGGCAATACCCAGCGGCATCCGCTGCTCAAGCATGCAAATCACCGCAGCGGCATCGGCCGCATGCTCGGTGGATGGGTTGAACCCACGAGCCCGCACTGCCGCCAGCACCAAGCGATCCATCATCTTGTCGCGTTTTGCTTTGCTCAAGCCAGGCTCCTTCGGGAGCGTCGCAAACCCCAGCAACCACTTGCGGACCTGGCCGGCGCTGCGATCAGTGCGAGGGATGTCTCGCGTGTAGGCGTGCATGTGCGCCACGCCCTCCATCAGCATCGTGAGCCGATGCGTGAATGCGGCCGATCCGAACGGCCGTTCAATGCCCAGCGTGACGAGCGGCCCCATGTCGAGCATGCCCTCAAGCCAGTCTGAGAACGCAGCCAGCGCTCGGCCGTGGTCGTCGTATTTGAACTCGGCGAACCCGCAGGCACCGTCAGAGCGCGCCCAGCCGACGGTTGCGCCGATGTCGAGGGCTAGGATCATCGGCGCCGGCCGCCCTACTTCACCACGTCGGGCGGCAGCCCATCCATGACCGACACATTCGCGCCGCGCTCAATCTTCGCGATGACGTCCTCAACGATCTGCGCCATCATCGTCTCAACGCGCTGCAGCTTGTAGCCGAGCGTCAACTTGCCTTCCGAGATGCGGTAGCGGAATCGCGCTGGCACGCTGTAGGACGGCAGCCCGAAGATCGGCGCGATGCCCAGCTTGAACGTCTCCGGCACGTCCAGCGTGCTAGCCCCGACCTTGGCCTGGTCATCCTGCTCGTGCCGCAACTGGATCGCGCCACTAGTGAGCCTGATGCCGGACTTGAAGTTCACCGTCCGCACCGCCTCCAGGTAGGTGGCGATCTCCAGCATCGTGGCGCCCGCCGGTTCGGCGATGTCCTCAATGTTGTCCTCGATGAACTCGGCGAACGCGACCTGCGGCAACATGTGTCCGTCAAGCTTTTTCCACTTCACCCATTGCGGCGTCGGGCGAAATTCAATCTTGGCCCGATAGTCGCTCCAGCCAGCGCCGGTCTTACCGTTGCCATTCATGACGGCAACGACGGACGGCTTGTCGGGGTTGCGGTCGAAGTAGATGGCGATGTTACCGGCGTCGCTGTTGTCAGCGAGGACCTGATTGAAGCTGGCGGCATCGAACACGACGACGGTGCCGCGCTTGCGGAGCGGCGCTGGAAGGCCGACCTCCCGATCAATCGTTTTGACCTCGCTCTTGTGGTCGCCATGGCCGGGAACAAGGATGGTCCGAATAGCCGGCGTCTCGTCGATCGTCTGAAACGGCACACCCTCTCGCGCCGCCTCAATGACGGCCTGCATATCGTTGTCAGCCATTATGCGATTCCCTTATGTGCGGATGCCGGCGTGACTTCGCGCAACTCCATCGTTTGCTGGCGCGGGTCTTGCCGGACCAAGTTGTTCTCGGGACTGGCGAAGAAGATGCTGACGCCCGGGGTCGGCTTCGGCGGCGCCGACTTGACGTCGGCAGACACCTCCAACCCGTCGGACTTGCCGAGGGGCTTGATGGAGATCGTCAACGTCAACTTGCCGGCCTTGCCTTCCTCCAGCACACCAGCGACGACGTCTTGCAACGCGTCACTGAGATCGTCGTGCGTCACCCCGTTTCGGTGTTCTCTCAGGAAATCCATGAATGGGCGTGAATTGCTCATGATGTGATACGGTCCTGGCTATGCTCGCCGACCCACTCGGCGTGCTGGGATGCGGCCGGGCTGATCGCGCCATGCGCGGGCCCGGCCGTGTTTCGTGAGGGCGACCAAGGCCAACAGCCCATGCACCACCCGCGTGCAACCCGATCAGGCGTCAGCGCGAATGTGCGACCTGGGCCTTCACCCGACTCGCCGAGCAGATTGACACGGTGGCCTTCATGCCCCGGATGGATTGAAAGCAACTCTAGGGAGCCGCACCCGTCGCACATGACACCCGCCATGACGCGCGCGCCATAAACCTCGTCGCTCTCGGTGGGGAGTTGGGTCTTGCTCACCCCCACCTCCCCCAAACCGCCACCACCCACGCCACCACCCCATGCCGCACCTCCGCCACGCTGACCGGCGCGCCCTCGCGATCGGGGAGCCAGACGGGGGCGTCGAGGGGGGCGATCATGGGCGACGAGTGCTCAGTTCGACGAACAATTCGCCGGCCTCAATCGCCAGTTTTCTAGCTTGGACTCTATCGCGAGCGTCAGCGGTCGTATCAGCCATGCGCTCAACTAGCGAAGCCAGCTTATCCAGCATGCTCGCCACTCGAACGAGGTCTTCTTGCATTGCGGGATGGCTCACGCCGCCACCCGCTCGGCGGCGAGGATGGCGCGGCTTTGGGCGGCGAGATGCCGCAGCAACTCAATGCCGATGTGGCGCGTGTATGCCGGCGGGATGGCCTCGCTCATCTCGGCCAAAGTCGCCCACGACATGCCCATCGCTTCGGCCGCAACGGGCTTGTGGCCGCCGGGCCAGATATCGCGTGTCCGACGCCCGCCATGGCTGGCGGACCGGATGCGCGCATGGCCGCCATAGACGCCAACCACCGGCTTCGAGGAGTGCGCGCAACCTGGTGAACGGATGTCGAAGCTGCTCTCAAACAGCCTGTGCCGACGCAGTTCGCACCCGCAAGCGCCAAGGCCAAATGCCGTGCCGCAGAGCATAATCGGATTGCGCATATCGGTGCGGGCCTCGGCCACGTTCTCGATCACCCACGGCAGGCCCGATGCCGTCAGTAGAGTCCGCACCTCAGCGATAAGCCGCGGCGCACCCTTGGCGCCCGGAGCAAACCGCATCGACGTGTAGCCCTGGCATGGCGGGCTAGCGTGGATCGCGTCGAATGAACGGATAAACCGCATGTCGAGCGCAAGCGCGTCGGCTTGGATGAACGGGCCGGGATACCGCGGTTGGGGAGCGCTATCGACGCCGACGATGTCGAACCTGACTTGACGGTAGCCCATGCCAGCACCGCCGGCTCCGCAAAAAAGGTCGAGCACGCGCATCACGCCACCCTCTCCCGCTCAACCCGCGCCACGTCCGCCGACATCTTCCTCCAGGCCGTGGAGTGCGTCTCGCCATCAAAGTATTGCGTGACCGAAAAGAACTTGCTGCAGCCATGACACTTAAGCCGACCTGAGAGCGAGCCGCTAAGGAAGCGCAGTGTCGGTTCGCGGTGCCAATCGTCGAAGCCATCTTCGCCGCAATGAGGGCAGCATGGGCCGGGCGCGATGCGGATTTTTAGCTCGCGCTTATTGCGGACCACCTGACGCGTGGCGTCGGCCTGGAGGGTGCGGGCGGTGCTGGTCATGCGCTCGCACCGATCGGCCGGAAGTCTTCGCGTTCTAGCCGAGCGCCGAGGATCGTGGCCCACGCCGGCACCGGCTCAAAGCGCCAGTGGCAGTCCATCACGCCGCCGTCTGTATCGTTCGGCATGACGTAGCCGGGCTCAATCGACTGGCTATATGTCAGCCATCCGTGGCGGACCGCATAGAGAACCGCCTCGCCGTCCACATCACCAAGCTCGCCAGCGTGCTCAATCGCAAGCTCGCCCCATCGGTTGCTATGTGGATGCGTACCCCAGAATCCGGTTCCATCAGCAACGAGCGCCATCGCCTGCATGCGCACGGCTATTGCCTCAGGCGCAGGTAGGCAAAGAAAGGTCTCGCTCACTTACTTACCCCGCGACGCTGAACGCCATGTCCCGCAGCCGCCGCGCGTAGCGTCTCCGTCCGTGCCTGGCCTCGAGATGCGCCCAGCACACCAGCGCCACCGCGCAGACGTTGCGCAGCAAGATTTTTGAGCTGGAGGTCAATGGCAGCCTCCTGTTGTTCGATGTGGTCGAGGTATTCTCGGAGTTCAGCGCGAAAGCCGGGATGCCTGGCGAGCTTCAGCAGCTTCCATGCCCCGAGCTCGGTCCGCACTTGAATCGTCTTCTCAAGCGTCCGGTGCGACACGTCGGCATAGGGAGACGCCCGCTTGGCAGCGCATGGCCCGAACGCGGTGATGATCATCCGCGAGAGGGTTGCGCCTATGTGGGCATCCAAGATCGTGGCGAACATCAACGGGTTCCCGCATATTTCCGGTCATGAGGATCGACTTCTTCGAACGTCCCCGGATGGATTGCCCCGCCCGGCCGGTGCACCATGTTGGCGATGGCGGCGGGCGTAGTCTCATGCGAAGTGGCGCGAGCCTGCTTGACGTGCGCGGCGCAATACGGCTTGCCCGGCACCGTCTCGACGCAACAGAAGCGCCACGGACGGCCGTTGGTCAGCGGCCACTGGCACTCGCGGAGTTGCCCCGGCGGCCGAGCTGCAACGCGATGCGTCGGATTAACCGAGCGCTCGGCGGCCAGCGTCGGCAGCGTCGGGCCAGACAGCGCCAACCTCGCGCGACCCGATGCAGTGTGGCGCTCAACCGGCGTCGTGCGGTTCGTCTTCGGCGATGCGACGCCCGGCAGTGTGACCTTCGGCGCCCGCTTGATCTTCGGCTTGGCTGGATCGCCCGGGTTGCGCGTGCGGATCGGCGATGGTCGCGGTGTCAGATTGAGCCGATGCGCCTTGCCCGCGACGGCGTGCTTGCTGATGCCCATCGTCCGACCGATCTCGGTGGCGGACAGCCCTTCGTCCCACAATTGGCGCAGGAACGCCTCCGTGACGTCCGTCCAGTTGAAATCGCTCATAGCCACCAACTCACCACCGCAAGCACCCCGCACCAGATCGGCACGCTGATCAGGCACGCGACCAGGATGCCGCGGGCCGCGTGGACGTCCGTCTCGTCGTCGCGCAGGCCCGGGTTGCCGTGGGCTAGGAGGGTGGGGTTGAGGGGGGTCATGCTGCACCCCGAAAGGCCGAGACCAGAGCGATTACCAACGCGCTTGCGAACAGAGCAGTAATCGCCGTCAGCGCATAAACGATGAGCCAGCCGCGAATGTATTTGATAGTCGGAAGCGGCGGGATCGGCCGAGCGCCAACCTGCCATAGGAACACTTGCAACCTAGTCATGAGCAGACCGCCAACGTCAGCAATGCTGCCCACCCCGGAACGAGTCCGCCGATCGCGAACGCCCACCAAGGCACCCAAGGTCCGAATTCCGACAGTAGAATCATGATGACGAGACAAGCAGAAAAGATTGCCCACGCGGTCAGCCCAAACTGGGCAGGGCTACAGGCGCGCAGCCAATGCCGGATTGAAGCGCGCAGGCTGGGGGCGGCGTCTTCGCTCATGCCGCGGCCTCCGCAGGTTCCGGCGCACTCTTTCGGCGCAGCGCTCGAGCATCGTCCGTTTTGCCGTCGAGAAACGCTTCTGTCCGCTCAATCAGCTTGAGAGTGGCTTTGCCTACCCTCAGCCTTTCAACGAGGCGACCGTCTTGTACAGCCGCGTAGCCAAACTCGCGCTCCGACATACCGGTGGCGGCGCAGTGCGCTGTGATGCGGGTAAGTATGGTGTCTCGAATGGCCATGGCCACGGACTATCCGGGATATTTCCAGGGTTTGCAACAGGAAACATCCAGAATGACACGCGGGGGCTCATGCGGGACAATTCCTGCATGAATGAGAGCACGTTGGTTACAAATTTAAAGACGGAAATGGACCGTCTTGAATTGAACGATTACTCGCTAGCGACGGCGGCGGGCCTCAAAGACGGCGCCGTTCGCGATATCACCCACGGTCGGTCGCGAAATCCTAGGGCAGACACGCTCGAGAAGATCGCTTGCGCCCTAGGGAGAACTGTCGGGCAGCTTCTTGGGTCTGAACCCATGGAGGGCTCGCCGCCGCCGCCTAAGACGAGCCTGCCACCAGAGCTCGTGAAGGATCAGACAAAACTCCAACTCCTCCGCTGGTGGAGCGAGCTCGAGGGGCGCGATCAACGCGTTATCTTGCACGTGATTCGCGCCCTTGCTGTGGATGATGACGCTACGTCGTAATTTTCCGCGCTCCAACTCCGCCATAGCCTGCCCTCTTCCATCGTTAACTGAACGATAGGATTGCGCTAACAAATCTGGAATGTCTACGGAATATTATCAAGTTGCTCGCTAGTATAATTGTTTAAGCTTGCAAGCAATTGCCTAAAGGGCGCGAAAGTTATACAACTAATTGAAATCAATTAGAAATACGTCTCGGTTTTGCTTTGCACCGCCGTTGACGGCCCGATCTCTTCACGCAATACGCTTTTTACGCGCCGGGAGACGGGGGTACTTTTGCGCCAAAGACTAAATCGCGTTGGGCGGGAGATTTGGCTTTTACTGCTATGCGCCATCGCAAAGCGACCAATCGTTTTTTGGCACGCGCGACGAGAAATCCTGTATTGAGGACGCATGTGGATTAACCGCCATCATCTCGACCCCGTGCTAGCCCTGATCGGACTTGGCGTTGCGTGCTTCGTGGCCGGATTCTCCGCCCTGTTCAGGGGAGGGGACCCGCTTCCTTGGCTCATCGTCAGCCTCACGATGATGGCCATTTGCTTCGGTGCCGGGATTATGGTCGCGCGGAAAGAATTCCAAAGCGGCCGAGAAAAGCGCGGTCAGTAGCGCAGCAACGTATCCGGCCGCCGAGGCGAGATTTTGATTGCGTGACGCGGCGTTCTGGCTGTGTAGATATTCATTAAACTGCGTAGAAAAGTCGGCGAGCGGGGCATCAATCGGCACCCCGCCAATAAATACGCCGCCTCGCGCGGCGGTATGCAAATCCGGTGCAGACAAGCCGCTTTGAACAAAATGGTAGCTCGCCAAGGCTCCGAAGATAATGGCAAAAGCAACCCAGATTACACCAAGTCTCTGATGGGTTCCGCTCCTTTGACGATATCTCATCGCCGCCGCCCATGGTGGAACGGAAACGTGTAGCGCCCGCCCGGGTGCTTAGCGAAGCAGTTCGCCGACACGCACCCCTTGCTGGCGAAGTGCGACACGGCCCGAGTGTCACCTCGCCCGCCCGCGAATGAGGCGCTTGGCAGCGTTAGAACGAGTAGCAAGATGAGACTGATCTTCATCTTGGGATCGTAGCGAGAACAGGAATTTTCCGCATTCTGGAAATTTCCAGTTGCAAGCCAGGATATTTCCCGACATACTCCCTCTCGTCGCCACACGAGATGGAGCCACCGATGTCTAACCAGTCCGCCTTTAAATTAGATGAGTTGTCGGCCGCCGCTGAAGCCAGCCGGCGGGGCTATGGCGGAACTAAGACGGGCGGCTTCGTTGAGGGCGTCATCTCCGTTGTTCAGCCGAAGCGTTATCTGGCGGCCCCCTCGCTCCGGCGTCTCGCTTGGCGAAACGAGGGCGCCGAATGGGCGCGCCAAGTCCTCAATCGGGTGTCGGCATGACCCCCGCCATGCCCAGCCAGTCCGCCCTGACCTTCGATGCAATCTACGAAATTACATCCGGCGATGATGATGGCGGCTATCGCCGGTTCAGCGCATCTGATTTGCAGGACGCCAAGTCGGCTCTCCGCTCGGCTTTGACGGCCGAGGGCCGTGGCTACGTCCTTCACGCGCTCCGCGAGACCGACGAGTCGTTTGCCGCCCGCCGGAGTGTGGCAGCATGAGCCCCGCCTCCGCCGTCTGGCACGCCCAATACCTCGCCCTCGAGATCGCCGCATCGGCAGCATCCGAGCGCCTGCACACGGCTCGCCGCGCTCTCAACCGCAAGCGTCCGCCCGTCAACGCGCAAGCCGAGTATGACGCCGCGCTGGCCGCGTCCCGCATCGCCGGCAAGGCGCGCTGGGATTTCGAGATGGCGGCGACGGTCATTGTGGATGTCGCGACGCTGCCTACGAAGCAATGGGCGGCTTCTTTGGTGGGGGCACGCGCATGAGCATGCCCAGCCAGTCCGCCGCCGTAGAGACGCCAGCACACAACTGCATAATCTGCATGCAGGACGATGGTTACGAGATCATCGGGCCGTTCGCGTCGCGCCTTGATCTGATTGCTTACGGCGAGCGATGGCAGGATGAGCACAACGACGATCCGCGCTGGCAATCGGTGCATCTGGCTGATCCCCACGCGATGCCTGTCGTGGTGACCCCATGACCCGCCACACGATCACCATCGACCACGACCTCTGCGCCCGCGACATCCCGCTCGCGACGTTCCGCGCCCGCCTGACGTTCGACTGGCCAGAGCACGACTACTACCCCGAAGCGCGCCTGGTCGAGGTCGAGCACGTCGCCGGCCCCGAGCTGGACCGCGCCGCGCTGCAGGCGTGGGGGATCGGCTGATGAGCAACGA
>CAZZVQ010000141.1:760-12813 GCA_964657565.1 uncultured Acetobacteraceae bacterium | reverse complement strand
CAATTACCAGGGGTCGGCGGTCGCGTATGACGACGCGTATAACCGGAGCCGGACCGGGACCCGGGCGCCGGATGCGCTGCTCGGGCTGGCGAACGCGTTGACCGGGCTGAACGACCGCAACGCATCCTGCGCGACGCTCGACAAGCTGCGGCGGGAGTTTCCCAGCGCGCGCGGTCCCGTGCGCGAGACGGCGGCGATGCTGCGGGCGCGCAATGGCTGCGGCTGACGCCGCTGCCTGATCGCGCGATGGGCGCGCCGATTTCGGCCGACGAATTCGCGGTGCTGATGCAGTCTGTGGGGCCGTTTGGGGCCGAGCGCCGGGTCGTGGTGGGTGTCTCGGGCGGGGCGGACAGCATGGCGCTGGCGCTGCTGTTGTCGCGCTGGGGCCGGCCGCGCGCCGCCATCGTGGATCACGGATTGCGGGCGGACTCGGCGGCCGAAGCGGCGCTGACGGCGGAACGGCTGGCGGGGCTCGGCATTCCGTCCAGCACGGCGCGGGCGTCGCTGGCGGCCGGCCCGGCGCAGGCCGAACGGGCGCGGGCGGCGCGGTATGGGTTGCTGTTCGCCGCGTGCGAAGCGGCCGGGGTGGCGGACCTGCTGGTCGCGCACCATGCCGGCGATCAGGCCGAGACGGTGCACATGCGGTCGGCGGCGGGGAGCGGAGTCGTGGGCTTGGCCGCGATGGCGGCGGTGACCTACCGGAACACGGCCCGCCTGTTGCGGCCGTTGCTCGGCGTGGAACCGGCCCGATTGCGCGCGACCTTGCTGCAGGCTGGCGTAGAGTGGGTGGAGGATCCCGGCAACGCCGACCGGCGCACGGTCCGCGGCGCCCTGCGCGCGACGATGAGCGCGGCGGACCGGGACGCCGCGTTGGCCCTGGGCGCGGCGAGCGCGGCGGATCGGGACCGGGTCGAGCGGACGGTCGCCGACGAGTTGGCCACGGTGCGACTGGCACCGGAAGGCTTTGCCATTGTGCCCGACGCTTTGGGTCCGGACGCGCTGTCCGCCTTGTTATGGACGATTTCGGGCCGCCGATATCCGCCGCCGCGCGCCCACCTCGCCCGTGGGCTGGCAGCGCGGACCGTTCATGGCGTCCTGCTGCGGCCGGCGGGGCGGCTCGGAGCGGGAACGCTCGTCACGCGCGAGCCAGGGGCCATGCAGGCGGCGATGCCGGCCTGCGACGGGACGGTCTGGGACGGGCGGTTCCGCCTGCGCGGGGCGGTTCCAGCCGGGTTGTCGATCGGCGCGGTGGGGGCCCAGGCGGCCGCTTTGCGTCGTCGCTCGCCGCTGCCGGCCGTGGTGCTCGCTGCCCTGCCGGCCCTGCGTGATGGCCCGGCGATCGTGGCCGTGCCGCATCTGGCCTTTCCTGATGAAGCTGCGTGCCGTAGCGTGTCACTCAGGTTTTGGCCGGGGCGGCCGGCGGCTTCGACGCGTGGACGGACCGGGCGTTAACCCTCTCGATCGCAGGGGGGTGTAGAGTTGTCGTGGCGACCTTATGTT
Organism: uncultured Acetobacteraceae bacterium; assembly: GCA_964657565.1. Taxonomy (GTDB): domain Bacteria; phylum Pseudomonadota; class Alphaproteobacteria; order Acetobacterales; family Acetobacteraceae; genus JAVVHH01. Next base: position 11,313 of record CAZZVQ010000141.1, on the reverse strand, counting down.
GATGCTCAGGCAGCCGGCGGGCCGGCGGCAAACGTGACTGGATTGTTGGACGCACATGATGAGCAATTTCGGCCGTAACCTCGCGCTTTGGGTGATCATCGCCCTCCTGCTCGTGGTGCTGTTCAATCTGTTCCAGCCCGGTGGCACCACGCGGGCCGCGACGCCGGTCGCCTATTCCGACTTCATCTCCGAGGTGAGTGGCGGACGCGTGCGGGACGTGGTCATCCAAGGGCGCACGGTTAGCGGTCAGTTCATCGACGGCCGCACCTTCCAGACCTATACCCCTGAGGACCCGGCGCTCGTCAGCCGCTTGACCGACAAGGGCGTCCGCGTGATCGCCAAGCCGGAGGAGAGCGACAATCCGCTGCTCCACTACTTGCTGAGCTGGTTCCCGATGCTGCTGCTGATCGGCGTTTGGGTCTTCTTCATGCGCCAGATGCAGTCGGGCGGCGGCCGGGCGATGGGTTTCGGCAAGTCGCGTGCCCGGATGCTGACGGAGAAGCAGGGGCGCGTCACGTTCGAGGACGTCGCCGGCATCGACGAGGCGAAGCAGGAGCTTCAGGAGATCGTCGAGTTCCTGAAGGACCCGCAGAAGTTCCAGCGGTTGGGCGGCAAGATTCCCAAGGGCGTGCTGTTGGTGGGCCCGCCGGGCACCGGTAAGACGTTGCTGGCGCGCGCCATCGCCGGCGAGGCGAACGTGCCGTTCTTCACGATCTCCGGTTCCGACTTCGTCGAGATGTTCGTGGGCGTCGGCGCGAGCCGGGTGCGCGACATGTTCGAGCAGGGCAAGAAGAATGCTCCGTGCATCATCTTCATCGATGAAATCGACGCCGTCGGGCGCCACCGTGGCGCCGGCCTGGGCGGCGGCAACGACGAGCGTGAGCAGACGCTGAACCAGATGCTCGTCGAGATGGACGGCTTCGAGAGCAATGAGGGCGTCATCCTCATCGCGGCGACGAACCGGCCCGACGTGTTGGATCCCGCGCTGCTGCGGCCGGGTCGGTTCGACCGCCAGGTGGTGGTGCCGAACCCTGACGTGAATGGCCGCGAGAAGATCCTGCGGGTCCACATGCGCAAGGTGCCGTTGGCGTCCGACGTCGATCCGAAGGTGATCGCACGGGGCACGCCGGGCTTCTCGGGTGCGGATCTGTCCAACCTTGTCAACGAGGCGGCATTGCTGGCGGCCCGGTTGGGCAAGCGGGTCGTCGCGATGAACGAGTTCGAGCACGCCAAGGATAAGGTCATGATGGGCGCCGAGCGGCGGTCGTTGGTGATGTCCGAGGGCGAGAAGAGGATGACCGCGTATCACGAGGCCGGCCATGCGCTGATCGCGATCAACGACCCGGAATGTGACCCGGTGCACAAGGCGACCATCATCCCGCGCGGCCGTGCGCTGGGCTTGGTGATGAGCCTGCCGGAGGGCGATCGGTTGAGCGAGAACCGGGCGCGTTTGTTGGCGCGGATGAAGATGGCGATGGGCGGGCGTGTTGCCGAGGAGTTGGTGTTCGGCCCGGACAAGGTCAGCAACGGCGCGGCCGGTGACATCAAGGCGGCGACCAACATCGCGCGCACGATGGTGACCGAATGGGGCATGAGCGACAAGCTCGGCATGATCGCGTATGGCGATAACAGCCAGGAAGTGTTCCTCGGGCACTCCGTCACGCAGAACAAGAACGTCTCAGAATTGACGGCGCGCGACATCGATGGCGAGATCAAGTTGTTCATCGACAACGCCTATTCGGGTGCCAAGGCGCTGATAACCGAAAAGCTCGACGAGCTTCATCGCCTCGCGCGGGGTCTGCTGGAATACGAGACGCTCTCGGGCGATGAGATCCGGACTGTTCTCCGCGGCGAGCCGGTGATCCGGAAAGTGGTCGACGAGCCTGCTGCCGACTCCCGTCGCGCGTCGGTGCCGACGGCCGGCCGGCCGATCCCACCGGCACCCGCCGGCGGTCTCGGTCCGGCGCCGCAGCCCGGCTAATCCGCGCCGATCGTGCGATAGATGATGGCCTGCGGTTCAACGCAGGCCATCATCGTTTTCGGCTATGACTGATATCGAGACGACGGCGCGCTGGGCCGGGTTGGCCGCGGGTCCGCAGGTCATGGGCGTCGTCAACGTCACGCCCGACAGCTTCAGCGATGGCGGACGCTCCGTCGCGGCGGCGATCGAGCTTGCTCAGACCATGATCGCCGACGGCGCTGCCGTCGTCGACATCGGCGGCGAGTCGACGCGGCCAGGCGCTTCACGGCTCGACCCTGGGGAGGAGCAGCGCCGGATTCTGCCGGTGATCGCGGCGTTGGCCCGGTGCGGCGTCGGCGTCTCGGTCGACACGCGGAACGCTTCCACCATGGCGAGGGCGTTGGACGCGGGAGCGTCGATCGTCAACGATGTCTCCGGCCTGACGTTCGACCCGGAGTCGGCCGCGGTTGTCGCACGTGCGGGATGCCCGGTGATCCTGATGCACATGCGGGGCACGCCGCAGACGATGGACAGCCTGGCGCAGTATGGCGACGTGATCGCGGAGGTGATGGCGGAGCTGACGGCGCGGATCGATGCCGCCGTTGCGGCGGGGGTGGAGCAGGACCGTATAGCCATCGATCCTGGGTTCGGGTTCGCAAAAAATGCCGCCCACAGCGTCGATCTGCTCCGCGGCCTCTCACGTCTTGTTAACCTGTCTCGCCCTATAATTGCCGGATTGTCGCGCAAAAGGTTCGTTGGTGCGTTGTCGCAGGTTGAGGAACCCGCTGAACGCGATGCCGCTTCGCTTGCCGCCGGATTGTTCGCGGTCAGCCAAGGCGCGTCCGTGCTACGGGTTCACGATGTTCGTGCAACGGTCCAAGCGTTGCGTGTCTGGACGGCATTGACGGTGTCAGACGGGCCAGCATGAGAGAGGTCGATGTGACGAAGAAGCGTTTGTTTGGCACGGACGGCATTCGCGGAACCGCCAACGTCTACCCCATGACCGCCGAAACAGCGCTGAAATTGGGCCAGGCGGCCGGGCTCCGTTTCGTGCGTGGCAGCCATCGGCATCGCGTCGTCATCGGCAAGGATACGCGGCTGTCCGGCTACATGATCGAGCCTGCTCTCGTCGCCGGCTTCATCAGTGCTGGGATGGACGTGATGCTGGTCGGCCCGCTGCCGACGCCGGCGATCGCGATGCTCACGCGGAGTCTGCGCGCAGACCTCGGGGTGATGGTGTCGGCTTCGCACAACGCCTTCGAGGATAATGGCATCAAGCTGTTTGGCCCCGATGGGTTCAAGCTGTCGGACGAGACGGAATCGGCGATCGAGGAACTGATGGTTCAGGATCGCGCCAGCTGGCTGGCGGCGCCGGACCGGCTCGGCCGCGCCAGCCGGCTCGAGGATGCGGGCGGCCGCTACATCGAGGCGGCCAAGGCCACGTTCCCGCGTGGGCTCACCCTCGATGGGCTCAAGATCGTCGTGGATTGCGCGAACGGCGCCGCGTATCGCGTCGCGCCGACGGTGCTGTGGGAACTCGGGGCGACGATTATCGCCGTCGGCGTCGAGCCGGACGGGTTCAATATCAACCGGGGCTGCGGCTCAACTGTGCCGGAGCACCTGCGCGCCAAGGTGCTCGAGCATGGTGCCGACCTGGGGATCGCGCTAGATGGCGACGCCGATCGGCTGATCCTGGTCGATGAGAAGGGCGACATCGTCGATGGGGACCAGATCCTCGCGCTGATCGCTTCCTCCTGGCATCGTTCCGGGCGGCTGGCCGGCAACGGCGTGGTGGCGACGGTGATGTCCAATCTGGGTCTGCAGAAGATGCTCGAAGGGCAGGGGCTCAGCCTGGAACGCACCAAGGTCGGCGACCGCTACGTGGTCGAGCGGATGCGCGCGACGAAGATGAATGTCGGCGGCGAGCAATCCGGTCACGTCATCCTTTGTGACTACGCGACCACCGGCGACGGGCTCATCGCCGCGCTGCAGGTGCTCGCCGTGCTCGTGCAATCGGGTCGCCCGGCGAGCGAGGCGTGCACGATGTTCGAGCCTTTCCCGCAGTTGCTGCAGAACGTTCGCTTTGCCGGCGGCTCGCCCCTGAAGCATCCTCGCGTGCTGGAAGCGGTGGCGGATGCGGAGGCGCGGCTTGGCGCGTCCGGGCGCGTTTTGCTGCGCCTGTCTGGCACCGAACCGCTGGTGCGGGTGATGGCGGAGGGCGAGGACGAGGCGGCGGTGCGGCAGATCGTGAGCGGCCTGTGCGACATGATCCAGTCGACGGCGGCGGCGGAGGCTGCCTGAAAGGCCGGGTTCTCGTCATCGCCGGCTCGGACTCGGGAGGCGGGGCGGGTATCCAGGCGGATATCAAGGCGGTCATGGCGATGGGCGGGTTCGCCGCCACGGCGGTGACGGCCATTACGGCGCAGAACACGTTGGGCGTCCGCGCAGTGCATGCGCTTCCGCCCGATCTCGTGCAAGCGCAGATCGCGGCCGTGCTGGACGATATCGGCGCCGACGCGATCAAGACCGGCATGCTGGGCGACGCGGCAACGGTGCGCCGGGTTGCGGAGTGTCTGGCGTCGGCGGCGACGTCGATCCCGGTCGTGATCGATCCGGTCATGGTGGCGAAAGGCGGGCAGTCCCTGCTGGGGGCGGAGGCGCTGGAGGCGATGCGGCGTCATCTGCTCCCGCTGGCGACGCTGATCACCCCCAATCTGCCGGAGGCCGAGTGTCTCCTGGGCCATCCTATCACCGACCCGGTCGACGCCGCCCGCGCGCTGCTCGATACCGGCGCCAAGGCGGTGCTGCTGAAGGGCGGCCATGCCGATGGCCCGGAGCTGACCGACGTTTTGGCGGACGCGGATGGCGTGCGCCGGTTCACCATGCGGCGGATCGACACACGGCATACGCACGGGACCGGGTGCACCTTGGCGAGCGCCATCGCGGCCGGGTTGGCGCAGGGGATGGCGCTGGACGGCGCGGTCGGCCGGGCGCGCGCCTATGTCCAGGAAGCAATCCGGACCGCGCCCGGGTTCGGCGGCGGGCACGGACCGCTCAACCACAACGCGACGACGGGCTATTCACCGTTAGGGAGATAGCCGAGGGCGGAGGTCGCTGCGTATTCAGCCGAGGTGGGTGTCGCGTGAGACGGCGGAATGCGCTGCGCTGTTCCGCCCTACGCGGTTGGGTCGGTTGGGCCGTAAAGGGCTTCCGGAGTGACGAGCGGCTGGCTGATCTCGACCAGTTCGCCGTCGCGCACCGCGGTGTAGAAGCAACTCCGCCGGCCGGTGTGGCAGGCCACCCCGACCTGATCGACCAGCAGCAGCACCGCGTCGCCGTCGCAGTCCAGGCGCATCTCCACCAGACGCTGGGTCTGGCCGGAGCGCTCGCCCTTGCGCCACAGCGCGCCACGGCTGCGGCTCCAGTAGCAGACCTGGCCGGTCGCCAGCGTCTCCTCGATCGACTCGCGGTTCATCCAGGCCAGCATCAGCACCTCGCCGGTGTCGTGCTGCTGCGCCACGGCCGCGACGAGGCCGGCGCTGTCGAAGCGGAGGGCGTCAGTGACCATGGAGAGCGGTGAACGCCTGGTCGAGGTCGGCGATCAGGTCGTCGGTATCCTCGAGCCCGATATGGATGCGGATGGCGGGGCCGCCGAAATCGCCGGTATTGGCCGATCGGGTGAGGAAGCCGGTGGTCGGCAACGCGAGGCTCTCGAAGCCGCCCCAACTCGCGCCGATGCCGAATAGGGTCAGCCGGTCGATCATCGCGCGGGAGGCCGCGGGCGTGATCTCGGGCTGGAATACGAGCCCGAACAGGCTGCAGGCGCCGGTGAAATCACGCTTCCACAGTTCGTGGCCCGGCGCACCCGGCAGCGCGGGGAACAGCACCTGCTTCACCTCGGGGCGGCGGGACAGCCACTCGGCGATCAGCAGCGCCGACCGCGATTGCTGGGCCAGGCGCACGCCCATGGTGCGCACGCCGCGCAGGCACAGCCAGCAATCGTCGGGGCTGGCATATTGACCGAGCGACAGGGCCGCCGTGCGCACCCGTTCCCATTCGTGGTCGTTGGCGACCGTGATCGAGCCCAGGAGGATATCCGAATGGCCGGCGGGGTATTTGGTCAGCGCCTGGATCGAGACGTCGACGCCGAATTGGAACGGCTGGAAGTGGTGGATGCCCCAGGTGTTGTCCATCAGCACCTTGGCCTCGTGCTGCCGCGCGACCGCGGCCAGCGCCGGGACGTCCTGGACCTCGAAGGTATGGCTGCCGGGGCTCTCGAGATAGAGCACGGTCGTGTTCGGGCGCAGCAGGGCCTGCAGCCCGGCCGCGTCGATGGTCGGGGCGTAATAGGTCGTCTCGATCCCGAGATTGCGCAGCATGCCGTCGGCGAAGTTGCGCGACGGCCCGTAGACGCTGTCGGGCATGAGGCAGTGCTCGCCCGACTTCAGGTAGGCGAGCAGTGGCGTGGTCACCGCGGCCAGGCCGGAGGAGACGATCTGGCAGCGGGTGCCGCCCTCGATTTCGGCGATTACGTCCTCGAGGGCGTGGTGGGTGGCGTTGCCCATGACGCCGTACATCGGGTCCTGCTTGAGGCGGTTGCCGCCGGCGATGCGGTCGGCGCAGTCGACGTGGAGCATGGTGGAGCCGCGATGCACCGGCGGATTGACGAAGCCGCGGATCTTGGTGCCCTTGCGGCCGGCATGCGACAGCCGGGTCGCGAACCGATGGCCCTTGGGGCTGCTGTCATCGGGCATCGTCGGTCTCCTTGATGGTGTCGGGCCGGCCGGCCCATTCGGTCCATGAGCCGTCATAGACCGCTCCGGGCGGGAACCCGGCCTGGATGAGGCCGAGGGTGAGAATGGTGGCGGTCACGCCGGTGCCGCAACTCGTGACGACCGGCTTGCTGCCGTCGACGCCCCTGGCGGCGAACAGGGCGCGGAGTTCGGGTTGCGGCAGCATGGTGCCGTCCGGGGCTAGGAGCTCGGTCGAGGGCAGGCTCTTGCTGCCCGGCATGTGGCCGCTGGGCAGGCCGGGCCGCGGCTCCGGGGCGGTGCCGGCGAAGCGGCCGGCGGGGCGGGCGTCGAGCACGATGCGGCTGGCGTCGGGGGTCAGCATGTCGCCGATGCCGCGGAGGCGCTCGGCGCGGAAGCTGGCGCGGTAGTGCGTGGGGGGTGCGGGGGCGGGGGCGCCGGCCTCGACGGGGCGGCCCTCGCGGACCCATTTGGGCAGGCCGCCGTCCAGGACGGCGGCGTTGGCATGGCCGAAGAGGCCCATCAGCCACCAGCCGCGGGCCGAGGAGGCGATGCCTTTCTGGTCGTAGAACACGATTGTGCTGTCGTTGCCGACGCCCATCTCGCCCATCAGGCGCTCGAAGCGGCCGGGGGTGGGGACCATGTGCGGCAGGGCGGTCTCGGGGTCGGCGACGACGTCGATGTCGAAGAAGCGGGCGCCGGGGATGTGGGCGGTCGCGAACTCGGCGGCGCCGTTGCGGGCCTCGTTGGGGAGGTATTTGGTGGCGTCGAACACGAAAAGGCCCGGGGTGCCGAGCTGGTCGGCGAGCCATTGGGTGGAGACGAGCGGGTCCATCATGCGTCCACCAAAGTGAGGGCGATGCGCCGGTTCTGGCGTCCCTTGTTCTCGATCTTCATCACGGTGATCCCGCCGATTTCGGCTGTGGAGCGGACATGGGTGCCGCCGCAAGGTTGGAGGTCGACCGGCTCGGGTCCGGCGCCGATGCGCACCAGGCGCAGGCGGCCGGTGCCGCGGGGCGGCTTGACGGAGAGGGTGCGCACGAGGGCCGGGTTGGTGTCGAGCACGGCTTCGTCGACCCATTCGGTCGAGACGGGATGGGCGGCGGCGATCAGGGCGGCGAAGCCGGCCTCGAGGGCGGCCTTGTCGGGCGGCTCGGCGAGGTCGAGATCGAGGCGCGAGCGGTCGGCGCCGATCTGGCCGCCGGTGACGGCGGCGCCGGGGAGCAGGCTGCAGAGCAGATGCATCGCGGTGTGCATGCGCATCAGCCGGTGGCGGAGGGCGAAGTCGATGCTGGCCTGGACGAGGGTGCCGGGGGGCGGCAGGGGGGCGTCGGGGGCGACCAGGTGGCGGATCGCGTCGGCGTCGCCCTTGGTGGCTTCGGTGATGTCGAGGGTGGCGCCGTCCCAGGCGATGGTGCCGCGGTCGCCGGGTTGGCCGCCGGAGCGGGCGTAGAACGGGGTGCGGTCGAGGATGATGGCGCCGGGCTCGGCGGCGAGCACGCGGGCTTCGGCGCGCTGGAGGTAGGCGTCGTCGAGGAAGAGGCGCTCGGTCATGCGGCGGCCCAGGCGGCGCGCAGGGTCTCGCGCCGGGCGGCCAGCCAGAGCAGGGCGATGGTGGTCACGGAGTTGGGGAAGCGGCCGGCGATGGCGTCGTCGATGGCGCGGCCGGCGGGCCAGACACGGACGCGGATGTCTTCGTGCTCGGTGGTCAGGCCGAAGTGGCCGGACAGACCGTCGTCGGCCACTGGCGGGGCGCGGACCCGGCCGGCGAACATGGTGCAACGTTCGTCGCTGCCGCCGGGGGTGAGGATGAAGTCGCCGATGGGCTCGAGGCGGTCGGGGATGAGGCCCATCTCCTCCTGGGTTTCGCGGCGCATGGTGTCGGCCGGGTGCTCGCCGGGCTCGCACAGGCCGGCGGGGATCTCGACCATGACGGGATCGACGCCGCCGGCCAGCGCCGGCAGGCGGAACTGCTCGATCAGGACGACGGAGTCGCTCCAGGGATCGTAGGGCAACAGCGCGGCGGCGCGGCCGCGGCGGAATAGCTCCCAGGTTCGCTCGGCGGATTTCTGGCCATCGAAACGGGTCTGCCGGAAGGTGACGACGTCGAGCTGGAAGCGGCCGGACCAGACCCGGCGCTCGCTGACGATGTCGAGGCCGGGATATGGAGGGATGGTCGACGCAATCATCGGGCGCGACCATAGGCCGGGGCCGGCGGTTCGGGAACCCCGCGGGGGGCAGGGGATCACGGGCCTCTTTCGCGGGCGCCAACTGATTCGGACATTTAGATATCCCCGTCATTGCCGGGCTTTGACCCGGCAATCCAGGGGCCAGCAGCATCGAAGGTCAGTGCTCTCGGCCTGGATGCCCGGGTCGGAGCCCGGGCATGACGAGTTTCGGCTAAGGCACTCACATTGCAAGAAGATCAAACCGGACAGCCGTGGGCCAAGCCCGGGGATGACGAAACTAGAGCTAAGCGTAGCCCGCCGGCGTGAGAGGGAGATGAAGCAGGGGTTTGGAATGCGGGGGAAGCGGGCCAAGATGGTGGGATGAACCCGCTATCGCTGCTCGTCGCCGGATGCTTCTTCATGGAGTTCCTGGACGGGACGATCATCGCGCCGGCGCTGCCGCAGATGGCGGTGTCGCTGGGGTCGACGGCGGTGGACCTGCATGTGGGGATCTCGGCTTATTTGCTGACGGTCGCGGTGATGATCCTGCCGGGGGGGTGGGCGGCGGAGCGGTTCGGCGGGCGGGCGGTGTTCGCGTCGGCGATCGTGATCTTCACGGTCGCGTCCGGATTGTGCGCGCTGGCGTGGTCGCCGGGGAGCTTCGTCGTGGCGCGGGTGCTGCAGGGGGTCGGCGGGGCGATGATGGTGCCGGTGGGGCGGCTGGTGGTGTTGCGGGGCACGGAGAAGGCCGGGCTGATGCGGGCGATCGCGCTGCTGACGTGGCCGGGACTGACGGCGCCGCTGATCGGGCCGCCGCTGGGCGGGTTCATCGCCGAGCATTTCGACTGGCGCTATATCTTCCTGGTCAATTTGCCGCTGGGCGTGGTGGCGTTCGGGCTGGCGCTGTGGCTGACGCCGCGGGGCTCGACGGGGGTGGTGCGGCGGTTCGATTGGCTCGGCTTCGTGCTGGCGGGGGCGGCGTGCCTGTGTGCGGAGCTGGCGCTGGACATGCTGGGGCGGGAGCGGCCGAATTTCGCGCTGAGCGGGCTGCTGATCGTGGTGGGGGTGGCGAGCGGGGTGGGGGCGGCGCGGCATCTGCTGCGCGCGGCGATGCCGCTGATCGACCCGGCGCCGTGGCTTGTGCCGACGTTCCGGATGGTGATGCTGATGGGGACGGCGATGCGGGGGCTGATCTCGACGTTGCCGTTCCTGTTGCCGCTGCTGTTCCAGTTGGGGTTCGGGTATGACGCGTTCCATGCCGGGTCGCTCGTGCTGGCGCTGTTCCTGGGCAATATCGGGATCAAGCCGGCGACGTCGTTGGTGCTGCGGCGGTTCGGGTTCCGCAGCGTGCTGGTCGGTAATGCGGCGCTGCAGGCGGGGGCGATGCTGGCGCTGGCGGTGATCGGGCCGGGGACGCCGCTGGTGGGGACGGTGGTTCTGCTGGCGGTGGCGGGGGCGTCGCGGTCGATGCAGTTCACCGCGCTGGGGACGCTGGCGTTTGCCGACGTGCCGCAGGAGGGGATGGCGCCGGCGAATACGTGGTTCAGCGTGTCGTTCCAGCTCGGGACCGGGCTGGGCGTGGCGGTGGGGGCGCTGCTGCTGCAGGTGGCGGGCGGGCTGCTGGGGGGTGGGCCGGACCTGGGCGCATTCCATGCGGCGCTGGCGGTGTTGGGG
>CAZZVQ010000141.1:0-750 GCA_964657565.1 uncultured Acetobacteraceae bacterium | reverse complement strand
CGAGACCAATGACGGCTTCCGCATCGCCGAGGAGGATCTTCGGCTGCGCGGTGCGGGCGAGATGCTGGGGACGCGCCAGTCTGGCGAGATGGCATTCCGGCTCGCGACGCCGGAGATGATGGCCGACCTGCTTGAGTGCGCGCACGACGATGCGCGACTGCTGGTGGACCGCGATGGCGGACTGGCGGGGGAGCGGGGGCAGGCGGCGCGGGTGTTGCTGTATCTGTTCGAGCGGGATGCGGGGGTGGCGGTGTCGGGGCGAGTGCCGTCGCAGACCCGCTAGGCTGGCCGTTTGACGGCGATCTCCTGGGCTGCGGGCTCGTGGTTCCCGCATTCGCTGCGCGAATACGGGCTACGGTCAGCGTCGCGGGTTTGGGACGGCACTCTTGGTGAGCAAGGCTTGGACGGCGGCGAGGTCGTCTGGGGTGTTGATGTTGAGGAATGGGTCGATGGGGTGGTCGGGCCAGGGGACGATGGCGGCGGCTTGGGTGGCGGCGGCGACCTTGTGCTGGCCGGCGGCGAGGGCGGCGCGGATCGTGGCGCGCATGGTGACGGGCCAGAGGGCGGCGACGGGGTGGGTGCGGCCGGCGGAGGCGGCGATGGCCATGGGGGCGGTGCCGCGGGCGGCGTGGAGGCGGGCGGCGAGGTCGAGCGGCAGGAAGGGGGCGTCGGCGGGGGCGGTGACGATCCAGTCGACGCCGCGGGCGGCGGCGTGGTCGAGGCCGGCGAGGATGCCGGCGAGGGGGCCGG
>CAZZVQ010000140.1:0-12863 GCA_964657565.1 uncultured Acetobacteraceae bacterium | reverse complement strand
GAGACTAGGGGTTCTTCTGATTGGAGGTAATCGACGAAAGCGTGTCTGCTGACTGCCAGGTGTCACGGGGCAGGCGGTAGAGCACCTGTCGCCGTAGGGCGTGCCCGAACGGGACGCGGGGATGATCGAAATCGTCCGCGGCATCGTGCCGCATGCCGAGCTTTTCCATCACGCGGCGGGAGTTCTCGTTGTCGACTGCCGCGTTGGCGACGATCTCCGATAATCCCAGCGTCGCGAACCCGAAGCAGATCGACGCCCAAGCAGCCTCCGGCGCATAACCCTTGCCCCAGAATGGCCGCGCAATGCGCCAGCCGACCTCGATTGCGGGCGTGAAATGAGCCTCGTAGCTCACCTGGATCAGGCCGATGGCGCCGACGAACGCGCCGCTGCTCCTCTCCTCGACGGCCCAAAAGCAGAAGCCGTGCTTCGCTTCGTGCGCGAGCTGGCGCTCGATCCAGGCGTCCGACAGCTCGCGGGACGCTAAAGGCAGCAGAAACTGCATCACCGTGTCATCCTGAGACATCTCGGCAAACGGCGGTTTGTCCCGTTCTGCCCAGGGGCGGAGGATCAAACGGTTGGTCTCGATGCTCATGTTCGGAGCACGAACGCGTAGTGATGGTCGGCGACGTGGTCGCGACAGAGAGGAAGCAAGGTTCCTCTCGCGAGTCGGGATAGTTTGCGGAGCGCGTCTTCCATGGCCGTCGACTTAGCATGCTGTATCGGCACCGGATCGCTTCACTCGATGCGAGAAAATTGATGTCGATGATCACGGACAGTAGCGGAGGAAGTGGTGATCCAGATTGACGCCGTGGGCGAGACCCTGCCCGTGGAGTTGGACCAGCTTCGGGCAGACGCCCGGGCCGAAGGGTTTCGTTTCGTTGACCGTCTTGTGGCCGAGTGGGCATCAGGGGCGAATCGCTTCTCCGAGACTGGAGAGGTTTTGCTCGTGGCCCGGATCGATGAAGCGCTTGCCGGCATCGGTGGGGTTACGCTCGAGCCGGCCATTCTCGGCGCGCTCAGAATGCGTCGCTTTTATATCCGCCCGCCATACCGGCGAATGGGGATCGGCCGGCGGATTGTCGAGAGGCTGCTGGTCGAGCCGTCTCGGTCCGGAACCACCATTACCGTCAACGCAGGGACGGACATCGCTCCGGCGTTTTGGGAAGCGCTTGGCTTCGGGCGCGACGAGCGCGACGGTTACACGCATGTTCTGCGGGCGACGAGCGCCTCGCCCGATTTGGGCAGTTCACTCGTCGTGGTCGCACCCGAGTCTCCCGACCAGCCGGACGTTCTGGCCTTCTTGAAACAAGCCGATGAGCGATCGGCATCCCTTTACCCTGCCGAGAGCCGGCATGGGTTGACCGTGACGGCACTGCTCGCGGCTGATGTCCGGTTCTTTGTGGCCCGTCAGGCCGGCCGCGCTTTGGGATGCGGCGGCTATGTTCTGCTCTCGGCCGGGTCGGCCGAGATGAAACGCCTCTTCGTCGACCCTGCAGCGCGGTCGAAGGGCATAGGCGGGCGCCTGGTCCAGGCCATCGAGAGCGCTGCCGGCAAAGAGGGCGTCGACACGCTGTTGTTGGAAACCGGGATCAAATCGAACGAGGCGTTGCGCCTCTACAAACGTCTTGGCTTTACCCAGTGCGGGCCGTTTGCAAGCTATCGGCCTGATCCGTTGAGCGTCTTCATGGTGAAATCGGCGATCATCGGTCGCACGAATCGGTAGCGTCAGGCTGGCTGATATCGGGCCGGCCGATCCACTGGGCCATTCCAATCGAGGCTGGTGCAGTCGGTCGAAAGCCGAACTGTTCATCCCAACGAATGCGACGGCGTGGAGGATCGATATAAAGCATGAGTAATGACCACCTCTGGTGAAACCTGAACGATCACCTGCTCGTCTGCGATGCCGTCCGGCGCGCTTGCGGGGGGAGCGCTGGTCTCTGAACTCGAACCAGCGCTGGGCCGCATCGCGGCGCTGCACGGCCCTATCTCCTCGGCTATCGAGCCTTTAGGATACGCGTCTAGCGCTGACACAACCCGAGCAGACCGTCATGCCCGCTCTCCATTTCATCACGCATCCGGAGGTCGTCATCGACCCCAGCGTTCCAGTGCCGAATTGGAAGCTCTCGTCCAAGGGGATCAGGCGGATGATGGTGGCTGTGGAGCAGCCCTGGATGCATGAACTGAGCTCGGTGTTCAGCAGTGCCGAGCGAAAGGCGATCGAGGCGGCGCGGATCGTGCGCGACAAGTTCGGCCTGTCGCCGATCGTCATCGCGGAGTTGGGCGAGAACGACCGCTCCGCGACGGGCTATCTGCCGGAGGCCGAGTTCGAGGCAACGGCCGACCTTTTCTTCGCTCGGCCGGAAGAGAGCGTGCGCGGCTGGGAGCGGGCCGCCGACGCTCAGCGCCGGATCGTCGCCGCGGTGGAGCGCGTCATCACCGACGCACCCGGCGACGGCGATGTCGCCGTTATCGCGCATGGTGGTATTGGAGCGCTGCTGCTCTGCCACCTCAAGAGAGTGCCGATCAGCCGGACCGAGGACCAGCCCGGTGCAAGCGGCGGATGCGTGTTCTCATTCGATATCGCAACGAAAAAGCTGCTTTCCGGCTGGCGTCTGATCGAGGGCTAGCGAATGAGTCCGAGAACTTGGCGCATCGACCTCCTGCGTGGCATCTCGATCCTGCTGTGTGTGCTGTCATGAACCCGGTTTGAGCAAGGTGGCTTTGATGCTAGATCGGCAGTCGGCGGCGCGGTTCGGCGTGGTCGTTTATGACGGCGTCGAGCCGATCGACGTCGGTGGCACGGTGGGTGTTGTCTCGATGGCTCAGCGTCTACTGCCTGCCGTCGAGGCTGTCGTCATCGCCGCACGACCAGGCCCAGTGCGTCTGGCGGGAGGGCTCGTCGTGATGGCGCAGTTCGGCTTTGCCGACGCGCCACGGTGTGACCGTTACGTCGTCTGCGGTGGTGCGACATGGCAGAGGCAGGCAGGCGACGCCGAGATGATCGGCTTTCTGCAGGGCCTGCAGCCTGAGACGATCGCGTCTGTTTGCACCGGAGCGATGATCTTGGCGGCGTCTGGCGTCCTCGATGGGCGCGTGGCGACGACCCGTCGGCGCCGGGTCGGGATGGAGATGGCCTCGCCTCTCGAAGGAATGGCAGCGCTGGCGACTGGTGCTCATCCGACGACAGCGCTGGTCGCCGACGACGTCGTGATCACCGGAGGCGGCGTTTCGCTCGCGATCGACGCCATGCTTTACCTGTTGGGCACGATCTATGGGCCGGACGTGCAGCATGACATAGCGGAGATGATCGAATACGACCGAGCCTACGCGGTCAATGTCTCGGCCCTTGGAATCGTAATGCAAACCAGATCATGATTTGCGATCTGAAACGGTTACAGCTGGACGACATGGATCGTGGCGCAGTCGTTCTCCGCGCTTCGTTCGTTGGAACGCTGGAGTCTAATCGCGGTCAACGTCCCTGGTAGACCAGCTTCATGATGCCTGCCGTGAGGTCGTGGACGATGGCGCCAACGTCGCGGGCTTCTGCCACTCCATGATATGGAAGTAGGGCACCCGGCGATAGCGGGCGGCCGTGGCCGGATCGCCGCCGGTCGGGGTTGGTTCGGCGAAATGGCGTAGCTCCATCCCGAGTGCCAGGAGCAGGCCCATGTAGGTGCTCAGCGGTCGGTGCCAGTTCTGGATGCGGATGCCGCGCCAAGCTACCCAAACGGCGCGCTCCTCCAAGTAGTGGTCGATGCAGAACCGCGAGGACCCGTCGGCATCGACCGTCCATCCACCCGGCATGGCAGCGGTGTTGAAGCTGTTCAGGTTGGCGATCAGCAGGGTGCCGCCGGGTCGGAGAGCGGCCACCATTTGCTGCAATCCAGTTGCCAGGTCGGGGATGTCGATGAGCGACAGGTAGCTCACGACCAAATCGAAATGGCCGCCGAATTCGTCGAGCGCCTCGGCGCGGCCGATCCGATAATCGCCGTCGGGATCCCGCGTCCGGGCGATGTCGAGCAGCGCTGTGGTGGGGTCTACACCGACCGCCCGGATACCGAGGTCGCGCATGATGCGGCAGAACCGCCCCTCACCGCAGCCGACGTCCAGTGCCGTCCTGAAGCCTCGATTCTTGATCCGATCGACCATCGGCCCGTCGAGAACGAAGCGGCGCGCGTAATCGCCGCCGTCACTCTGTTCCTCGATCCAGGCGTCGGCGGATGCGGCCCAACCGTCGTCCGGTGCCGCCGCTGTCGCCGTCACGGTGCTGAGGTCAGGATGCGCCGCATCAGAACGACCGGTTCCCCTCTGTCCATTTCCATGCCCACGCTCTCCCAACCCAGCTCAGCATAGAGCGCCTCGGCCTTGGCCGTGTAGAGCCAGAGGACCGGAACGGACGCCTCCGCCGCGAACGCCTCGACCCGGCGAATCAGCGCGGTGGCGTGGCCGCGTCCCCGAAAGGCGGTTTCGACAAACACGCCCGCCAACCAGGGCACCAGGTCCGGCCGGGAGTCCAGGTCCGCCGGGACGAGCGCGGCGGTGCCGACCGGCTGGTCGTCGTCGAAAAGCACGAACGTCTCCTTTGGCCCGGCGGCCGGCGCCAGGATGAGAGCCGTCATCTCCTCGACCGTGTAGCCGTCCGGGTGATCGAAGAATGCCGCAACGATCCACCCGGCGACGACCGGCGCCAGGTTGGGGTTATCGGAAACGGTCCTGATCGATCGACCTGTCATTTCGCTTCACGTGACCGTCATCGGGCAAACTCCGGAGAGACTTCCTGGTCGGGCACAGCGTCGGAGGAATGGCTCACTTCAGGGCGTAGAACGGCCCCGGCGGATCTTTGCCGTCGTCCGTCGTCTTACCGTCAAAGACGAGCGCAATCCGACGGCCGAAGAAAAACGGCGCTCCCCAGACGAAGGCTTTGGATGAGCTGTCTGCAGCTTCGGCGAAGCCGCCCCATGCACCCACATGGCGATCCAACGCGCCCTGATAGTCGCCGATCGTGAACGAGACTTTCACTTTTCGTCCGTCCACGCCGATCATCGCCGCTTCCAGCGTTCGTGAGGGGGATGCGCAGTAGGCCCAGGCCATCCCGGCACATCGCGGAAGGCCGTCATCGGCCAGGATGTAAGTCTCGGTGCCGCTATCGATGTAACTCTCTGCGTAATCAACGCCGCCATAGTACGTCGTGAACAGGCCTGTGTCGCCGATACGCAGGATTTGGGCGCCTCGGATCTGATTATTCGATGCCGTATCGACCCCGAACGTGAGCGTGCCAACGATCTCAGCCGCGCCATCGTAGGGAGCGGCAGGCAGGTCGAAGACAACGCCGTTCGCGTGCTGCGGAAACGACGCAATCGGGTTCGGCAGGCGGCTTTCAGCGGGAACTGCGCCTCGGAACGGCAGCCACGATCCACTGTTTTCGACGAAGACGCCGGGCTGGTTCGTGTCCTGCGCGCAGGCGCCCTGGCAATCAAGCAAATGCGGCCCAATCCCAAGTGTGCCGTTCGAGGTCGGCGTGGCGGTGGATTCCGGGCACCCAGCGGGTCGCGGCTGAGCATCGTCGGCGATGATCTGGATGGGTAGGTTCTCTGCAATCAGGCCACCGATCCGGAGGTCGGCTCGATACAGTGGCCCCCACGCGTCGTCATGCACGAAGCGAAGACACTCCGCGAGCGGCTTGCCATCGGGTCCGGTGAAAGCCGGCAACGTGAGAGTGGACGGGATGGCAGACGCTTCGAGCCGTAATCCGGTCGATCCGGTATCGACCATGATGTCGTCGATGGTCGCGCAATGGTCAGTACCCGGGTCACACACGGTCAGGCGCACGACCATGCGGTTGAACCCAGCGTGCGGCGTGCGGACCGTCAGCGGGACGACATTGATGGCCATCGCGGGACGCGCGACTGTCGTTACGTCTGCAGCCATAATGGTGGTGGGCGGTGAGGCGAGCAGCAAGGTCAGGAGTGATCTCGGCACCAAGTCCGTCATTCCGCTTTCGACACCGTAGCGAAGGCGGTCCGGCCGGCGAGACCGCCCAAATTGAACCCGGATACGCCCGGGCGCGTGACGGCGACCTCGACCTGCTGCAGCAACATGACGAAGGGATCGCGGGCCTGCGCGTCCTGCTGCAGACGGCGATACTCTGCCAGGCGCTTGGGCGTGTCCGTCTCTCGCGCATTCGCGGCAGCGCGGTCGCTCAGATCGGGGTCACGCCAGTTGTTGCGCCATGCCACCGTGCGCAGGACGGCATTGTCGGAGTTGTCGGGATTGACGCAGAAGGCCTGGGCGTTCGAGTTCGGGTCGTAATAATCCGACCCCCAATATAGGATGTAGGCCTGGTGCTGCCGGGCCCGGGTCTTGGTGATGACTTGGCGCTGGTCCCCGGGGAGGAGCGTGGCGCGGATGCCGATCTCGGCCAGGTTGGCTTGCACCGCCTGCGCGACGTCGGCATAGGGAGAGATTGCGGGATGATCGATGACCATGTCGAATCCCTGCGGCAACCCGGCCTGGACGAGTAGTGCACGGGCGCGGGCCACGTCTCGTTGGAAATGGATGCCGGGCAGAACGCCGGGCATGCCGTCGGGCAGGAAACTCTGGTGGATCTTGTAGGTCTGCGCCACAAGGCCGCGGTGGATACCCTCGTAGTCGATGGCCCACTTAATCGCCTCGCGCACGGCCGGCTTGGCCAAGGCGGGATGGGATTGGTTCAGGCCCATGAACATGATGATGGATCGTTCCCGCGTGACCGGGACTAGGTTTGCCGGCAGGGCGCGCAACTGGTCGGAGCCGAGATTGCGGGCGATGTCGGCATCACCCTGCTGGAGCAGCAGAAGCTGGGTGGTGGAATCGGCGACATGCCGGGTCACGACGCGGGTGATGGACCCGGCGCCGGCATGGCGTGGGTTGCGGTCCAGGACGACGCTCTCGTTGGCACGCCAGCTTCGCAACACCCAGGGTCCCGAGCCGGCGCTGTTCTGACGCAGCCAGGCGTTGCCGAGATCGCCGCCCACCGCGTGGGACAGGACGACGTCGCGTTCGACGATGCTCGCGACGTTCGCCGTCAGGCACGCCAGGACGAAGCTGGGCGCTTGCCGTTCGGTCGTGCGCAGCGACAGCGTGTTCTCGTCGCTGGCCGTGATCCTCTCCTCTGCGTTGTCCGGCGTGAAGCCGAATTGGCCCAAGATGAAGGCGGGCGACTTGTTCATGCGGATCGCGCGCTGCAGGGAGAAGGCGGCGTCGGCGGCGGTGACGGGCTTGCCGGAGGCGAACACCGCGCCTTGTCGCAGCGTGAAGCTATGGACGAGCCCGTCCTCGCTGACGCCCCAGCGCTCCGCCAGCTCGCCCTCGAGGCGATCGGCGTCCTGCAGGTTGGGCATGACGAGTTTTTCGTAGAGGTTGTTGACGATCTCGCCGCCCGATGGCTCGAAACTCTCGTGCGGGTCGAGGCTGGTGATGTCGTCGATCTGCTTGGCGATCACGAGCACGTCTTTCGGCGTAGCAGCGATTGCGGGCGACGCCGCGGCAACGAGCGACGTGGCCACGAGGCTGCGGCGGGTCAGCATGCAGGTGCTCCATAGAGGGCTGGCGCGACGTTAGAGGGAAGGCTGGCGGGATTGCCATAGTTCCGTGTTGCAGGGCGTTGCACCGTGACCGCATCGAGAGACCAGGGCAGACTGGTGTGCCACCCTGTTGCCGAGAGACCGTCATGCCGTTTTACGAAAGAGGCGATGTCCGACTCCGTTATGAGGAAGCCGGCGACGGCTTTCCTCTGCTCCTCGTTCCCGGCGGGCACCAGCCGGCCGGCTGACAGCCGGGTCACCCGCGCCGCAAGCCGTAGAACGGCGCGAAGCCGCTTACCCGGTCCTGCAGCTCTGGCCGCAAGGCGGTCGCGCCTTGCTGGTCATGCAGTGTTCAACCATCAGACGCACGCCGAGTAGCCGCAGCTATAGCCATGCCTTACGCTTCGGCGATTGCCTTGCGTTCGGCTGCTTCTTCGGCGGAGGAGATGCCGCCGTGCGCGGCGGACCAGGCTACCGGATTCTCCAGGAACCGCCGTACCTCCGATAGCGCCTTCTCCTCGAAATAGGGACGGTCGCGGCAGGCTTCGAGCACGTCCCACCAATTGCACAAATGATGCAGCGTGACGTCCATCGCCTTCAGCTTTTCGAAGCTTCCGGGAAACACGCCGTAGAAGAATACCACGAAGGTGTGGTTCACGATCGCGCCGGCGTCGCGCAGCGACTGGGCGAAGCGGATTTTCGAGCCGCCATCCGTGGTCAGGTCCTCGACCAGCAATGTGCGCAGCCCCTCGGGGACATCGCCCTCGATCAGCGCGTTGCGGCCGAACCCCTTGGGCTTCTTGCGCACATAGGCCATCGGCGTCATCAGACGGTCGGCGATCCAGGCGGCGAATGGGATGCCGGCCGTCTCGCCGCCCGCCACCGCCTCGATCGACTCGTAGCCGACATGCCGGCCGATCTTCTCGGCGGCCAACTCGCAAATCTTCGCCCGGGCGCGGGGAAAGTAGATGATCTTGCGGCAGTCGATGTAGACGGGCGAGCGCCAGCCGGAGGTGAAGGTGTAGGGCTCGTCGGGGCGGAAATTGACCGCCTTGATCTCCAGCAGGATGCGCGCCGTGGTCAATGCCGCATCGCGGTCCCAGTCCGTCATGTGCTCGCTCGCCATCGTGTCCTGCCCTCGTGTCTGCCAGTCCTAGACCGGGAGGGAGGGAGCGTTCAATGTGCGGCGGCGAAAGGGAGCCGGATGCAACGTACGTATAAGATCGCTGCCGTGCCAGGGGACGGGATCGGCAAGGAGACCGTGCCCGAGGGGTTGCGCGTGCTCGAGGCGGCGGCGACGCGGTTCGGCTTCCGCCTTCAGACCACGGATTACGATTGGTCGTGCGAGCGCTACGCGCAGCTCGGCGCCATGATGCCGGCCGACGGGCTCGACCAATTGCGCCAGCATGACGCCGTCTTCCTCGGGGCGGTCGGCTGGCCCGGCGTGCCGGACCACATCTCGCTGTGGGGCCTGCTGATCCCGATCCGCCGCGGCTTCGACCAATATGCCAGCGTGCGTCCGTGCAAGCTGATGCCGGGGGCGCGAACGCCGCTGGCCGGGCGCACCGAGAAGGACATCGACTTCTACGTCGTGCGCGAGAACACCGAGGGCGAGTATTCCAGCCTCGGCGGCCGCCTGTTCGAGGGCACCGACCGCGAGTTCGCGACCCAGCAGAGCGTCTTCACCCGCCACGGCACCGACCGCATCCTGAAATACGCCTTCGAGCTCGCCATGACCCGGCCCCGCCGCAAGGTCACCTCGGCCACCAAGTCGAACGGCATCACCATCACGATGCCCTACTGGGACGAGCGCTTCGCCGAGATGGCCAAGCGCTATCCGGGCGTCGAGACCGATCAGTTCCATATCGACATCCTCTGCGCGCACTTCGTGCAGCATCCCGACTGGTTCGACGTGGTGGTCGGCAGCAACCTGTTCGGCGACATCCTCAGCGACCTCGGCCCGGCGGTGGCCGGCAGCATCGGCATCGCGCCGAGCGCCAACATCAACCCGGAACGCGCGCATCCCAGCATGTTCGAGCCGGTGCACGGCTCGGCCCCGGACATCGCCGGCAAGATGATCTGCAACCCGATCGGCCAGGTTTGGAGCGGGGCGATGATGCTCGAGCATCTCGGCGAGACCGACGCGGCGGCCTGCATCACCAGCGCCATCGAGACGCTACTGAGCGAGGGTGGTCCGCGTACGAGAGACATGGGCGGACAGGCGGGAACCGAAGAAGTCGGTAAAGCGCTGGCGGAAATCGTCTCGACACATTAGATATCGCTACGACGAAGCGAGGCGGCCGTGGTCCGAGAAGTGAGTTTGATTGCGCGACGCTGCGAGAGGGCCGTGGTCACGGCCTACCGCGAGCTTCGCGTCAAAGGGACGGCGGACATCAATGCGTTCGCGGCTTGCACGACGCTGTACCGCATTCATCATCCGGAATCGTCGCTCAACGAGGCCCGCCGGCTGGTCGCCGAATGGATCGACCACCACGTGGTGCGCAACGAGAACGGCCCGACTCCGGGCTGCGACTGCGACTAGGGTGCCCGCGCCCAGGTGATCGACGCCAGGGCCAGGGCGTCGATCGTGTCGACAATCACGGCGTCCAATCTCGGGCCGGCACCGATCGCGAGCGGAATCTCCGTGCATCCGAGAACGACGGCCTCGGCGCCCCGGTCCTGCAAGCGCCGGGTCGCGTCGGCCGCCAGGGCGTAGGCGTCCGCCAGCCGGTTCTGTTTGACCAGCGCGATCGATGGCGAGACCAGGTCGGTCATCTCGTGGGTGGTCGGCTCGATCACCGACCAGCCGAGCCGACCCAGCCAATCCTGATACAGCCGCATGGCCAGCGTGGCCTCGGTCGCCAGCACGCCGACCCGGCCGGTGGCGACCCCCTGGCGGCGGAGGTCGTCGGCGGCAGCATCGATGATATGCAGGATCGGAATGGGCGAGGCGGCCTGCATGCCGTCGATCCAGCCATGCGCCGTGTTGCAGGGGATCGCGACGGCGCCGCACCCGGCCTGGGCCAGCTGGTCGATCCCATGCACCAGCCATGGCAGCGGGCTCGGACCGATGCCCCGGTGCGCCTCCAGCCGGTTCGGCACCCGCGGGTCGGACCACAGCACTGCCGGGACGTGCTCGTCCTCGCGTGAGGCCGGGGTGAGCTGGGTCAGGCGCATCATGAAATAGGCGGAGGCGAGGGGTCCCATGCCGCCGAGCACGCCGAGGATCTTGCCGCTGCCGGGTCGTGCTTCGGTCATGCGGGCACTCTTGACCGACCGATCCCTGCCCCGCAAGCAGGGCCATGTTCGATCTGCAAGGCCACCGCCTCGCCCGCGGTCTGTTTCCGGAGAACACGCTGGAGGGGTTCGACGCCGCCTGCCAGCTCGGCCTGGCCAGCTTCGAGATCGACATCGCGGTGACCCGGGATGGCGTGCCCGTCATCCACCACGACCCGGCCCTGAACCCGAATACCACGCGGGGGCCAGATGGCGCCTGGCTCGAGACGACCGGCCCGCTCATCAAGGACCTGACGCTGGCCGAACTGGCCCGCTACGATGTGGGCCGGCTCCGGCCCGCAAGCGCCTATGCGGCCACCTACGCCAGCCAAACACCGCATGACGGGGCCCGCATCCCGACGCTCGAGGCGCTGCTGCGGCGACGGTCCGGCATCCGCTTCAACGTCGAACTCAAGGTGATGCCGACGCATCCGGAGTGGACGATCGCTCCGGAGGAGATGGTCGAGCGCGTGCTGCGCGTCGTCGATGCGGCGGACGCGGCGGATCGCGTGGCGATCCAGTCGTTCGACTGGCGGGCGCCGCGCCATGTGCGGCGGATCAGGCCCGAGCTCGCGCGCGGCTGGCTGACCGAGGCCAAGACGGTGCAGCAGGCCGCACTCTGGCGCGGCGACGCCGGAGCATCGACTGCGCTAGACGACGTCCCCGACGCGATCGCAGCCGAAGGCGGCGGCCACTGGGCGCCGTATCACACCGAGCTGTCGCCGGGCCTGCTCGCCCGCGCCCACGCCCACCGCCTGACGGTCATTCCGTGGACCGTGAACGACCCGGGCGACATGCGGCGTCTGATCGGCTGGGGGGTGGACGGGCTGATCACCGACTGGCCGGACCGCGCACTGGCGCTGCGTCCGGCCATTCCGTGAGCTACTTGCCGCGGCGTGCCTTGCGGGCGGCGTAGCGCTCGTCGCGTGCCGCCTTGCGCTCGGCGCGGATCTGCTCGTCGCGTGCCGCGGCCTCGACCGCCTTACGCTCCGCCTCTTCCGCTTCGAACTTCAGGCGAGCCTCTTCCTCGATCTTGCGGCGCGTCTCCTCTTCCTCCTTGACCCGCGACCGTTCGGCGGCACGGGCCTCGCGGGCCCTGACCACTTCGCTCCGCGCAGCCTGCCGCGCCATGAGACCAGGGTCGTCCGCTGGGGTGCGAGTCTTGAAGGATTCCAGCAGCGCCTTCTTGGCCAGTGCGGCGGCTTCGGCGCGGTCCTTAAACGTGCTGCCCTTGAAGGCGGCCATCAGTAATTCTCCAGAGTATTGACGTGCGGTTTCTGTTGCGGCGCCGGTTTAGCGCCGTTCGGGTCCGGCTTCCAGCAGCGCGAGGTTTTGTTGCGCAAGATCACCGGTGGCGGTGTCGGGGGAGAGCGCGACGGCTTTCTCCCAATCCTTGCGTGCGCCGGCCGGGTCGCCCCGGCGCTGGCGCAGGATGCCGCGTTCGAGGAAGGCGTCGGGATCGTCAGGGTCCAACTCGAGGGCCCGCCCTACGTCATCGGACGCGAGGTCGAGATGTTCGCGGTGGCGGCGGGCGGCGGCGCGCAACACAAGCGCGTCGCCGCGCCGGGGATCGATGTCCAGGGCACGGGTAAGATCGTCTTCAGCCTCGGCATAATGTTCCAGGCTGCTGCTCGCGATGGCCCGATCGATCAGGAGGTCGGGGTCATCAGGCAACAATGCAAGGGCCTTGGTGGCGGAATCATGGGCTTGGCGGGGCGAGGACGCCATGATCCAGGCCTGGCCGGCTTGGCCGAGGATTGCCGCGCGCGCCGCCGGCGCCGCTTTGCTCTTGGCCCCGAGCTGGTCCAGCAAGGCCGCGCCTTCCTCCGGGTCGCCCAGTTCGATATCGGCCAGGGCCCGGCAATGGATCGCGCCATCCCCGCCGCCGGCGGCCTGCCAGGTGTCGGCGAAGGTGAACGCGCCGCTCGGGTCGCCCGTCAGCATGGAAAGGCACTTGTCATACTCCTCGCCCTCGGCGATACGCGGAGGGACCGGCGGAACCGGCAGATCGTCGTCGGCAGCAGA
>CAZZVQ010000139.1:0-12988 GCA_964657565.1 uncultured Acetobacteraceae bacterium | reverse complement strand
CCTGCCATGATCCCGCCCAGCAGCAGCCCGGCCCCCAGCAGGACCACCACCCCGCCGACCATCCACGACCGCCCTACGGCGCGGCGGGTCTGCTCCTCCAACCGCTCGCCCGCGAGCGTGGGCAGGTCGACCGGCGCCGCGGCCGCACCCGGCCCCGCCCGCATCCGCAGGCGCGCCAGCAGCACGCCCCGGTCCCGCGCCGTGACGCACAGTACCGGCGCGAGCCAGCGTGACGCCGCCTCGACGTCGTCGATCTGCACCCCGCGCGCGTCGAGGCGATGCAGCAGGACCGCGGCGTGCTGCGCGCGATCCATGCCGATAGCCAGCTTGTCCGTGTGGTGCAGCTCGTCGAGCAAGCCGGCCAGATCGCCTATGCCGTTTCGGCGCCCCGCCGCGGCGCTCTCGCTCACCGCGCGCCCCGCCCGACTATTTTCGCGTCGGGGTGGGGAAGTCGGCCTGCTGCCAGCTCTGCCACGCCCCGAACGCCGCGTCCTGCGCCGCCCGCGACGGCAGCAGCGCCGTCAGGCACGCACGCAGCGAGCCCTCGCTGATCTCCCGCAACGAGGCGTAGCCCAGGCGTTTCGGGTCCGCGAGCAGGACGGCGAAGTCGAGGATCCGCGCGATGCCGGGCTGCTCGTTCTCCGCCACCACCCGGCCGTCCTGCAGCTCGCCGACGAAGGCCACGATCTCCGCCGGCAGCGTCTCCGCCGCTTCGAGCAGCGCGAGGTTGGCCAGCTTGGACTGGATAATGGTGCGCAGCGTCTCCCCCCGGGGCACGTCGACTTCGTAGCAGATGCAGCGGCGCAGGAACGCCTCGGACAGCGGCCGCTCGGCGTTGCTGGTGATGACGACGACCGGCCAGCGATTCTCGTCGCGGAGCCGCACCCGCACGCCGAGTTCCGGAATGTCGAAGGTCATCGCGTCGAGTTCGGTCAGCAGGTCGTTCGGCAAGTCGCGCGGCGCCTTGTCGATCTCGTCGAGCAGGACGACGGGCGGCGCGCTGCCGGCCATGAAGAAGTCGAGCCGCGGGTCCCGTCCGACCACCGGCGGCGGCTCGCCGACCAGGTCGATCAGGGTGCGCAGCCCGTCCGGCAGCTTGGAGCCGGGCGCCATCGGCTCCAGCGCATCGCCGGGTCGGCCGGCGGCGACGATGGCCTGGCCGAGCCCGCGCAGCCGCAGGTACCGGCGCCCCGTGCGGTCCGAAGTCTTCTCGTAGGCATCGCGCAGGCGCGCCAGCTCGTCGTAGCGATACAGCAGGTCCGACTTGTCGGCCGCCGACGTGATGGTGACGCGGTAGAGCCGCCGTTCCGCATCCTTCTCGCCGTGCAGCGTGGCGGCGAGGCTGCGCGCCATCTCGGTCTTCCCGGTGCCGGGCCTCCCGCTCAGCAGCAGCGGCAGCCGCAGGGTGAGCGCCACGTTGGCGGCCGCGATCAGCCCGTCATCGGGCCGGTACAGCGTCTGGATGTCGAGCACCCGACGCACCGGCGGCGGCAGCACCGGGGCGACGTGGGTGGACCCGGTCTCCGTCACCGGTAGCGCGAAGCCGCCTCGCGTGGTGAAGCTCGCCGGGCCCGGCGCCGGCGGGCGCCCGGTATAGGGCAGCGGCGACGCGGACGGGGCGCGCGGGCCTCGCACGAGGTCGCTCTCGCCGGGCTGCTCAGCCATTGCAACGCATCTCCGTCATGCCACCAGGCGGGGGAGATGGCCGAGGATCAACGCCTGCACCTCGCTCATCCGCAGGGCCGGGCGGCCGGCATACTGCGTGTGCAGGCCCGGGATGAGTTCGCTCAGCCGCGGCCCGCGCCGCTTGCCCTCCTCCCAATACTCGTCGAGCACGTATTGCCACTCCAGCACGTGCCCGGCGGTCACCTGTTCCAGCTGGATGGGGACCTGCGCCAGGCCGTTCCCGGCCGGCGGCTTGAAGTCGTACAGCTTCGGCCGCGGCAACGGGCCGGAGTAGAGTAGCATGTATCCGGCGCTGACCGACGGCGGCAGCTTGAGGCCGGACCAGGCCCGGCGCCATTGCTCCAGCAGCGCGCGGTCGAACTTCGTCGGCGCGTCGGGCAGGACGATGCAAAGCCAGAGCGGCGGCGGGGTCGCCTCCAGCGCCCGGCGGAACGAATCGTCCCGCAGCCCCGACCGCAGGGCCTGAGCGGGGTGCAGCAGTATCGACATCGCGTCCTGCGCCAGCAGGCTCTCGGCCTCGACCGGATCGCCGCCGGTCACCGGCCACTCGATCGCCTTGGGCGGCTTGCCGGGCAGCGGCTTCGGCTCCCGATCCGCGACCCGGGCGCCGCGCAGCGGCTCGGCCGGCCGCCCGAGCCGCTGGGACCACAGCCGGCGCCAGAAATGCTGGCACAGATCCTCCGGCTGCCCGCTGACGAACAGCTCCAGCGAGCGGTTGCCCTCATGCACCCGGATACCCTGCAGCGCCACTTTGCCCTCGGTCTTGCGGTCCAGCGTATGCAGCACGTCGTGCAGCGCGTTAAGGCCGCCGGGCACCGGCCGCGGAGCGGGTGGGCGCCCCGCCTCCCGAAGCTGCAACAGGCGGCCCAGCCTGTTGTTGCTGCGGATCGCCAACGCCAGCATCTCCGCCTCCAGCACCTGCTTGGCGTCCAGGTTCTCCGACACCTGGCGCATCACGCCGATGATGGCGCCGTCCCGCACCAGCGGGCCGCCCGACAATCCCTGCCACGTCTTCTGCGTGCGGTCGTCCAACCCCGCCTCGATCTTGAAGAGGATCGTGCGCTGCGTGGCGCTGAAATTCGACGCTGCCCCCGCCAAGTTGCGCTCGATCCGGTCGCCCGACAGCCCCTTCCCCGCACCCGCCGACGGAAAGCCCCGCGCCTGCGCGGCCTCGCTGCCAGGCCCGAGAGAGCGGTAACGCCATGTGGCGCGCGGCTCGGGCTTGTCTTGAAGCACCAGCACGGCGAGGTCCTCGGGGCCGTCCTCGCCGGGATAGCGGGGCCACCCGATCGTGGCGTCGATCTCGTTCTCCGCCGGCGGCACGCCTGCGCCCTTCAGCTCGCGCCAGAGGCAGACCGTGATGTTGTCCCGCGGGCGCCAGCCCTGGTCCGGGTTGGCGATGCAATGACGCGAGGTGAGCACGATGCCGGGGCCGACGAGCAGTCCCGAGCCGAACGCATCGGCCGTCCGGACCTGGACCAGATCCATGTAGGGCTCGAACTCGTCCGGAATGTCGCTCACCGCGGCCGGCTCACTCTGCGGCGGGCTTGGCGATCCGCGGTTTTGCTTTAGAGCGGGGGCCGTTGTCATCAGCAATCAGCAGCTTGCTCGCCGGCTCGCCTTGATCGTCGATGGTGAGCTTGAACGTCAGCTTGTTGGCGGCCTTGTCGACCGCGCTCGCCTTGCCGGAAAAGTCGAACATGGAGAAGATCTTCACGCCGCCGCCCGCTTCGACGGTGGTGGTGAACTCAAGCGCCAGTTCGACCGTGATATCGCCGACGGCGAAGCGGATATCCTGCCCCTTGCCGGCTTCGCGCGCGAGGCTGAGTTCCGCCCGCAATTGCGCGATCGCGTCCGCCAACCGCACGCCGTTCGTCTTTGTCCGGCATCCTGCCTCCCGCTTAGCGTTGAGAAGCAGATGAAGCAGATATATTCATAAGAGGCAATGATTCGGCGGTAGAACCGCCTGTCAGGTATTGCTTGCGTGACCCGATTCGGTCCGGCGCGAGCGATAAAATGTAGATGCCGGTCGTCGCTGCTAGCCGGAAGATGAACCCGCTTGTGCGGGAGACGGCCAGGTAGCGTGACGATCCTCATTGTTTGTAACGTTCGTGAAGTAAGGTGCGGCAGGCTATAGCCGGCGTCAACGATGAGAGCGCTTTCAATCCGAGGAGTTCAACTACTCGCTTTCCGACCTGCGTCAAACGTGTGCGGCTAATCGCTGCCCACTTCAACCGATCCGGCGCATGTCGCACCAAAACGAGTGCCACGTTAGTCCGACGGGCGCGACGTGCTCCCGGCTTCTTGGAACTCGACGCTCTGGAGCTGGCGTATGCAACGACCATCCACAAGGCACAGAGCTCGGGCTAACCAACGGTGGTGATCACGCTGGTAATGCAGCACTACGCCATGTCGGTGCGCAATCTGCTCTGATACGGGGGGCGCACGAGGCAAGTGACTGGTGGTGCTGGTCGGCAGCGTCGGGCATAGGCCATTGGCGTGCGCAACCAGGGTGTGGCGACGGCGGTGGTCGAAGCTGAAGAATGTATAGCTAAAGTGACTGCCAAGTAAGTTCTGGCCGAAACCAGACTGGCGGCTTTGGAGAACAAAGCTTTGGAGACCGGACATGCCTCCCCGTCTCGCGACGCGCCCGTCTTTCCTTAATCGCCAGCCGGAGGTGCCCATCGCTGCGTCCGACAGGAGCCCGACTTTTACGGCGTCAGTCTGAAATGTCCCCGGTGGTAAAAAGCAGATCAGTCGCTTTTCGAGGACGTCACTGCCAGCTAACGGATTTGATCTTCGCACGCGTGGCTTGAACGCCAGAGGCGATCGTTGCTGCAGCGCGGCAGGATCTGCTCCACCATAGCCAAAAGCGACCCGGAGGAAACACTATGCGCCGAATGGCCCTGTCGCTGAGATTGCTCGCGTTCGCCTCGCCCGTGATGGCCCAGCTCTAAGCGTGGTTGCAATCCAACAAAACCAACCGGATGCTGATCTCACACGTTGATACGCGCGCTTTATGTGGCCTGATATCTCCTATTCTGTCGCGGATTAGTTGCAATAAGCAATAATTTAACATCCCTTATGCGCCCTGATGACCTCTTATGCCCACTCATTGCCCGGACGAGGACTCAGCGAGTGGGAGCCACTTCACAAGCACCTTTCCTGCGTGGGCAGGCTTGCGTCTTGCAACGCGAGACCTTTCGGAATGCACGAGCTGGCCCATGTCGCTGGCCATCTTCATGACATCGGTAAGGCCTCGAACGCATTCCAAGCTTACATTCAAAAGCGAGGTCCTCGCGGCGATCATGCGACGGCGGGAGCGCGCGAGGCGGTCCGCCACTACGGATCGGCCGGGTTGGGACGCCTGCTCGCGTTGGTGATCGCCGGCCATCATAGCGGCCTAGCCGACCCGGAGACGCTTGACCGACGGCTCGCCTCCGAACTGCCGGACTATACCGGCTGGCAAGCACACACGCCGGCCTTGCCCGAGGCCGCAGCACTACAGCCCGCGCCTATCGCGTCCGGGAGATCGCCTTCGTTTAGCCTCTCATTCGCCGTGCGGATGCTATTCTCTTGCCTGGTCGACGCTGATTTCATCGCGACCGAGACTTTCCTGGCGGGCGGGCAGCGGGCTCGCGGTGGCGGACCCGGCATCGCGGCGCTTGAGGAACGGCTGAACCGCGACATCGCGGCGCTGCAGGCTTCGGCGCTGCCAAGTGAGTTGAACACGCTCCGGCGCGAGATCCTCGGCCATGCCGTCGCCAAATCGGGCGAGGCGCCGGGTTTCTTCACGATGACCGTCCCGACCGGCGGCGGTAAGACGCTGGCGTCGCTGGCCTTCGCGCTGGCGCATGCGCGGGCCCATGGCAAGCGCCGGGTCGTCGTGGTGATCCCGTTCACCGCAATCATCGAGCAGACCGCCGCCATCTACCGGGCCGCGCTTGGCGACGCGGCCGTGCTCGAACACCACAGCAATTTCGACTGGCAGACGCGGGGACGCGGCGATGACGACGACGGCCGCCTGCGCCGGGCTGCGGAGAATTGGGACGCGCCGGTGATCGTGACGACGGCGGTGCAGTTCTTCGAGAGCCTGTTCGCGAACCGCACCTCGCGCTGCCGCAAGCTGCACAACCTGGCCGACGCTGTCATCGTGCTCGACGAGGCCCAGACGACCCCGCCTGGCTTGCTGCTGCCGTGCCTCGCGGCGCTGGACGAGCTTCGCCGCGGCTACGGGGCGAGCATCGTGCTCTGCACCGCGACGCAGCCGGCCTGGCGGGTGCTGGACGGTGCGCTTGTGGACAAACGGCCCAGCGGTCCGCCCATCGCGCACGGGCTTGAGATCGGCGAGGCCCGCGAGTTGGCGCCACAGCCCGCGGCTTTGGCCACGGCGCTACGTCGAACCCGGGTCGAGGTCCTGCCCGATCCGGCCGATGACGGCGTGCTGGCCGACGCGTTTGCCCGAGCGCCCCGCATGCTGTGCATCGTCAACAGCCGGGCCCATGCGCGCGATGTGTTCGAGCGGATCCGCGGTCTGGAGGGCGCGGCGCACCTGACGACGTTGATGTGCCCGGCCCATCGGCAGGAGGTGCTGGCCCGCCTGCGCGCCGACCTGAAATGTCCTGGCAGGCCGGTGCGGCTAGTGGCGACCAGCCTGATCGAGGCGGGGGTAGACATCAGTTTTCCGGAGGTTTGGCGCGCTTCAGCCGGACTGGACTCGATCGCGCAGGCGGCGGGGCGCTGCAACCGCGAGGGCGAGTTGTTGCCGGAACTGGGCCGTGTCGTCGTGTTCCGGCCGGCGTCGGCATCGGTGCCGCGGTCGCTGCTCTCCTTCCAACAGGCAGCCCAGCCGATCTTGCGCGATGCGGCAAACCCGTTGGCGCCGGACGCGATCGCCAGCTACTTCCGGCTACTCTACGCGCAGAAAGGTATGGCGGCGCTCGATTCGACCAAGATCGGCGACCAGCCCGGCATTCTCGATGCAATCACGCGGTCCGGCCCGCTTCGGACACCGTTCGAGACGATCGCCGACGCCTTCCGGATGATCGACGAGACGATGCGGCCTGTGTTGGTCCCGTGGCAAGGCGGGGCGGCAGTTTTGAAGCAGCTTGCCGAGCCGAATGCCGATCTGCGCCCGCTCTTGCGCGGTCTACAGCGCTATACCGTCGGCATTCCTGAGAAAGCGTGGCTCGACTGGGTGCAACGCGGCGATCTGGTGCCGGTCACTCGTGAACTCGGCGACACTATGGTCCGTCTGAAAGATCTTTCGCTTTACAAACAGTCGACCGGGCTCGATCTTTCCGACGAGAAATACAGGTCTGCAGAGCAAAATATTTTCTGAATAAAAGCGCAGCCCATGATCTCGCCATACATCGAGAGCACGGGCCTTTGCTATCGGCGATCGCTTTACGACAGAATTTCGATCCGCACCTCGCGGTGACTTGCTGGTGGTGGTTCAATGGTCACAATCACCGTTCCGTCTGGTTTTACCTCGATTCTAACTCGGCTACGTGACGATCTGCTCATGAGCCATCTCTAAGCTTGGTTGAAGCTGGAGCAAACCAACTGACTTAGCAAGGAGTTTATAGATACGTTTTACGACAGAGAAGACTTAGCCGATGGACAACGAGCGATATTTCGCTCATTTTTCTCCTAGGTGGGAGGATTGATATGTCGTACGGTATCCGGCTGCATGTCTGGGGTGAGCGCGCCTGCTTCACTCGTCCTGAGATGAAGGTCGAGCGCGTCAGCTACGATGTGCCGACACCCTCGGCTGCGCGCGGCATTCTCGAGGCGATCCACTGGAAGCCGGCGATCGTTTGGGTGATCGATCGGATACACGTGCTGCGGCCGATCCGCTTTCAGTCGTTCCGGCGTAACGAAGTCGGTAGTCGGGCCAGCGCCGGCAAGGCTGCCCAAGCCATGAAGTCCGGCAACCTGGCCGGTATCGGGCTCGACGTGACCAGCGATCGGCAGCAGCGGGCCACCATGATGCTCGTCGACGTCGCCTACGTCATCGAAGCGCATTTCGAGCTCACGGCCAAAGGCGCCGGAGAGGACCCGGGCAAGCATGTCAGCATGTTCAACCGCCGCGCTGCCGCTGGACAATGCTTCCACCGTCCTTGCCTTGGCGCGCGCGAGTTTCCGGCGGAATTCGCTCTCGTTGGCGACACCATGCCCCCCTCCCAGTTTCCCCCGGGCGAGCGTGATCTCGGCTGGATGCTGCACGACATCGACTTCGCCGACGGCCGCACATCGCGCTTCTTCCGTGCGCGACTGCGAGACGGAGTGTTGGATGTAGAGGCTTGTCTGGCCGAAAGCGGGCTCGCCGCATGACCATCCTGCAAGAGCTTGATCGTTACTATGATCGCATGGCGGCTCGCCGCGATGTGGTATTGCCGGGCTGGTCGATGGAGCCGGTCGGCGTCGTGCTGGAAGTGGCGCCGGACGGAACCCTGTTGGGCACAGCCTTGTGGCTGAACGACCGGAAGAAGCCGCGCGTCTCGCGAGTCCCGAAATGGTTCTCCCGGTCCGGGACCAGCTCGACGCCGAACTTCCTCTGGGACAACGCAGCCTACGTGCTCGGCCTCGGCGCCAAGGACCCGGCCAAGACCGCGCGCGATCACGCCGCCTTCCGCGCCCTCCATCTGGAGGTACTCGAAGACGAACACGATGCCGGCCTGCTCGCAGTGCGACGTTTCCTCGAGCACTGGGTGTCCGATCCGTCCCGCGTGCCGGACCTCGATCATAAGGCACTCGCGCTCAACATCGGCTTCCGCCTCCAAGGCGAATACTCCGATCTCGTCCACGAACGCTCCGCCGTGGTTCCGCATGTCGAGCGGCTGCGCAACGCGGGAACGCCTGGGGAGGCCGGGTTCTGCCTGGTCCGAGGCGCGCACCTGCCGCTCGTAAGGCTGCATCCCAAGATCAAGGGCGTCGACGGCACCGCGTCGGCCGAGGTTCCGCTCGTGTCGTTCAACGCCGACGCCTTCACGTCCTACGGCAAGGACCAGGGCTACAACGCACCCACCTCGGCCGAGGCCGCGTTCCGATACGGGGCGGCGCTCAACGCGCTACTGACGCGTGGCGGGCCGAACCGCCTCCGCATCGCCGATTCGAGCGTCGCTTTTTGGGCCGATGCGTCTGCGCTGGACGCGGCCGCCGCCGAGGCCGCTGCCGCCTGTGCCGAAAACATCTTTGCCCTGTTCGCGACCGATCAGCCCGCGCCGACCGACGACAAGCAGCAAGCAGAAATTCTGCGCGACCGGTTGCGGCACGTCGCGCGCGGTGAACCGCTCTCGGCGCTCGCGCCCGAGTTGCGCGACGGCATACGATTCCATGTGCTGGCCCTGGCTCCCAACGCGGCACGGCTATCGGTGCGGACCTGGATTTCGAACGACTTCTCAGTCTTTCTCCAAGCGCTCGCCGCGCACGAGGAGGCTCTCGCGCTCGACCCGCCGCCGCGGGGCGGACAATGGCCACCGAGCGTTCAGCGCCTGCTGACGCGGACGACCGCGCTGCAGGAGAAAGCGGAGAACATCCCGTCTGGCCTGACCGGGGCCTTGCTGCAGGCCGTGCTCGCCGGGTCGCCTTATCCGCGCACCTGGCTGACCGCCGTGCTCACCCGATTGCGCGCCGGCGACGACCGCGGCAGCGGTTGGCACGCCGCGGCGATCAAAGCCTGCCTGTCCCGCATGAACCATGAGGAGCCCGCGCCCATGTCGCTCGACGAAGCCAGTGTAAATCCGGCCTACCAGCTTGGACGCCTGTTCGCGGTGCTGGAAAAGGCACAGCGCGAGGCGCTCGGCCGCGTCAACGCCTCCGTCGCGGATCGATATTACGGATCGTTCTCGGCCACCCCGGCGCGGGTGTTCGCGACGCTCATGCGCGGCGCGCGCATCCATATTTCAACCGCCAACAAGCTGAAACGCGGCTTCTGGATCGACAAGCGGATCGAACAGATCATGACGCATCTGCCCGTGGAGCTGCCGCGCACGCTGCGCGTCGAGGATCAAGGCCGTTTCGCCATCGGCTACTACCACGAGCGCGCCTATTTCCCGCCCAAGCCTCCCGAAACCAGCCCCGACGAGGAGACTCCCTGATGCCCCGCGCCGACGCGCTGCAGCGCCGCCACGAATTCGTCCTGTTGTTCGACGTCACCAACGGCAACCCCAACGGCGACCCCGACGCCGGTAACATGCCGCGCATGGACCCCGAGACCGGCCGCGGCCTGGTCAGCGACGTCTGCCTCAAGCGCAAGATCCGCAACTATGTCGAGACGGCCAAGGACGATGCGCCGGGATATCGGATCTACGTCACTGAAGGCGCGGTGCTGAACGAGAAGCACCGCGAAGCCTACCTCGCCCTGCGACCCGGCGATAAGAAGGCCGCCGACCCGAAAACCAAAGAGTTGTCGCCCGACACCGACGACGAAGCCTATCGGCTGCGCGACTTCATGTGCGCCAACTTCTTCGACATCCGCACCTTCGGGGCCGTGATGGGCACGAAGATCAACGCCGGCCAGGTCCGCGGCCCCGTGCAGATCGCGTTCGCGTCGTCGATCGAGCCGGTGCTGCCGCTGGAGATGTCCATCACCCGGATGGCCGCGACCAACGAGGCCGAGAAGAAGGAGCGGACCCAGTCCAGCGAGGCGGACGGCCAGGAGAAGCGCGGCGACAACCGCACGATGGGCCGCAAGCACATCATCCCGTATGGCCTGTATCGCGCCCACGGCTACGTCTCGGCCCCGCTCGCGCACGGCGATCGGAAAGGAACCGGCTTCTCGGACACCGATCTCGACCTGTTGTGGGAGGCGCTCGGCAGCATGTTCGAGCACGACCGTTCGGCCGCTCGCGGCGAGATGTCGACGCGCCGCCTCATCGCCTTCCGGCATGCCAGTGCCCTGGGTAATGGCCGCGCGCAGGACCTGTTCGGCCGCGTGAAGATCTGGCGCAACCGCCACGGCGAACGCTGCGCTCCCGGTTCGGAAGGTTTGCACAACGCTCCGCCCGCGCGGCAATTCGAGGATTACATCGTCGATGTCGATTGCGACGGCCTGCCGGAGGGGATCGAGTTGCTGGACCTCGTGTGATCCAAGCCGACCCGGCCGCAGAGGAGGCGCTGATCCCGCTATCAGCGCTGCAGCACTATCTGTTCTGCCCGCGGCAATGCGCGCTGATCCATGTGGAGCAGATCTGGCGGGAGGACGGCGCCACGGCGGAAGGCCGGTTGCTGCACGAGCGTGCCGACTCCGGCAGCGTCGAGCGTCGGCCGGATCGGCGCGTGGAGCGGGGTATCGCGTTGCGCTCGCTGGTCCTCGGGGTGGTTGGCAAGGCGGATGTGGTGGAGTTCGTCGGACGGCCGGCGCGCCCCGTTCCAGTCGAATACAAGCGTGGCAAGCCCAAGCCGCATCGCGCGGACGAGGTGCAGCTTTGCGCTCAGGCGATCTGCCTCGAAGAAATGTTCGGCGCGCCAGTCGCCGAGGGCGCGCTCTACTATGGCGCGATCCGTCGCCGGGTCGCCGTAGCGTTCGACGAGGGACTTCGCCACCTGACCGCGGAGGTCGCCACGGCCACGCGCGCGATGATCGCCGCCGGGCGAACGCCGCTGCCGGTGCTGACGCCGGGCTGCCGCCGCTGCTCGTTACAGGAGGCGTGCCAGCCTGACCGGCTTCAGCCGCCGCCCCTGATCGACCGCTGGCTCGCTCGGCAGGTCGAATAGCGTGCGCAAGCTCCTCAACACGATCTACGTCACGAGCGAGGATGCTTGGCTGCGGAAGGATGGCGCCAACATCGTCGTGGAGATCGACGGCGCGGAACGGGGCCGGGCGCCGCTTCATCTACTCGACGGCGTGGTGAGCTTCGGCTGGGCGGGGGCTTCTCCGGCATTGATGGCGGCCTGTGCCGAGGCCGGCATCACGCTCTCGCATCTGGCGCCGAACGGCCGGTTCCTCGCCCGCGTGGAGGGGCCTCGGTCCGGCAACGTCCTGCTGCGCCGGACGCAGTATCGCGTCGCCGACGACCCGGCGCGGGCTCGGCCGATCGTGCGTGCGATCGTCGCTGCCAAATCGGCCAATCAGCGCGCGGTGGTTCGTCGGGCGCTGCGTGATTATGGCGCGACGATGCCGGCGGATGCGGTCGACGCGCTCGAGACGGTCGAGCGACGGCTGACTGATGTGGGTCGGCGCGCGCTGGTTGCAGACGACATCGCGTTGCTGCGCGGTCTGGAGGGTGAGGCGGCCTCGTTTTACTTTGGCGTCTTTGACCGTTTGATCCGCCATGACGACGCGACGTTCCGCTTCAAGGGCCGCAGCCGGCGTCCGCCGCTCGATCGCGTCAACGCGCTGCTGTCGTTTCTGTATGGCATGCTGGGGCACGACTGCCGGTCGGCGCTGGAGGCGCATGGGCTGGACCCGCAGGTCGGTTTCCTGCACGCGGACCGGCCGGGGCGGGCCAGTCTGGCGCAGGACCTTATGGAGGAGTTGCGCCCTGTGCTGGCGGACCGGCTTACCCTCAGTCTGATCAACCGGCGCCAGATCGGGCCCGACGATTTCGTCGTGGAGGCGGCCGGCGGGGTGCGATTGACCGACGAGGCCCGCAAGACCGTACTCGTCGCCTGGCAAGAGAGGAAGAAGGACGAGTTGCGCCACCCGTTCCTCGACGAGACGATGCCACTCGGCTTGGTCGCGTTTGCGCAAGCCCAGTTGCTGTCACGCCATTTGCGCGGGGACCTCGATGGCTATCCTGCTTTCTTCTGGAAATAGGCTGGCTGATGTTGATGCTGGTGACCTACGACGTGAGTACGCTGGAGCCTGCAGGTCGACGCCGTCTGCGGCGTGTCGCTCGCGCGTGTCTCGATTTTGGGCAGCGTGTTCAGCAATCGGTATTCGAGTGCGATGTCGATCCGGCTCAATGGGCTGGCCTCAGGGCGCGGCTCATTGGCGAGATTGACCCGGCTGTTGATAGTCTGCGTTTTTACCGTCTGGGTGCGGACGGCAAGCGCCGGGTTGAACATATTGGCGCTGCGGCAGTGCTCGATTTAGACGGACCGCTTGTATTTTAGCCGGCCGCGCGAACCCATAGTGGACATAGTTCAATGTAACGTTCGCACGAGGCTTGTAGGCCTGATCTGTTGGGCTTTTTGTCAGCAGAGCTACGCTTGATTGTGTCTGCCGGGGCCATCAGAGGGAGTGGTTCGCGGCCAGTTGGCTCTTTATCTTCTTGAATCAAGATATTAGATAACCGGGTGTCGCCCTCCGTGCGGGGGCGTGGATCGAAACTGTTCCTCGCCGTCGCAGTGCACG
>CAZZVQ010000138.1:0-13198 GCA_964657565.1 uncultured Acetobacteraceae bacterium | reverse complement strand
TCAGCCGATTTGGGAAACTTCGTCAGCCGATTTGAGAACCCTTTGATTTCGGTGTCGGGGGTCTCAGAGCGGTCTAAGAGGGTGATTAGGATACCCTGGGGATAACTGCCATCGCGGGCATTGGGGGGAAGGCGGTCTCCGGCAGGCCCAGGCGGCGTTCGTAGTCGTGGATCATGATGCGCGCGGCGATCATCTGCTCGCGCATGTCGTCGAGGGCGCGCTGCAGCTGCCAGCGGCCGTCGATGAAAAGGTCGATCTGCCGCCGTAGCACGTCGCCCTCCGACACAAGCCGGGTCAGCTCGGCCCGCTGTTGGTCGACCAAGCGGCCCATCAGCGCCGCGATGTTCTCGCGGGTCTCGCGGCGATCCTTGCGCCAATCGAACCGCATCTTGGTCAACCAGAGCAGCACCGGTATGCAGACCAGGGTGACGGCGGTCGCCAACCAGTGCAGCCCTGGCGCAACCTGGTCGATGAAGGCGACGATCGGGTCGGCGCTCGCGGTCAAGCTGACGCTACAGTCCCTTGACCGTGCCGCCCTGAGACGTCGGCTTGGTGCCGGTGATCTTGGTCGTGGCCTCGACCGTGACCACCGATCCGCCGCCGACCAAGATGACCGGACTGTCGCAAAGAAGGTTCATGGCCACGTTGCGCACGGTCAATCCGCCGTTGCCGCTGGTCGTATCTTCCGTCGCGTAGTCGAGCACCGTGTGGTTGTAGGCGCCCGCCTTCTTGGTGATCGTCGCCCCGTCGATCACGCCGGCAGCGACTGTGCCGTCGGGGATGTCGATCGCGGCGGCGGCAAAGGCGTCGTAGCTGCCGCCGTTGATCGTCACCGCATAGGCGCGCAGCTTGGCCGCATGGCCGCCATTGGGGTCGCTCGACTGGACGTTGGTCAGCGTGACCGAGAGCGTCCCGTGCGACATATACATATTGTGCGTGTAGCCGTCGCCCAGGCCGTTGTTGGACAGCTTGGTATCGGTGACGGTCAGCGTCACCGGCACGTCGCCGCCGGCGATGCCGTTTTGGTTGCCCGAGAGGGTGCCGCCTTGGATGTCCAGATAGCCGCAGCCGAGATCGGGGCGGATCGCCGCGGTGCCTTGCGCCGACCCTTGGTCCATCGCCGTGCCGGTGATGACCGGGTTGACGATGATGCTGTCGGCCACCGGCACCAGGGCTCCCTTGCCGCGCGCCAGCGACCCGGTCAGCCCGGTGAGGTCCATGGAGGCGCCGGTCTCGAAAACGATCTTGAGTGGCACCATCCACGCCGGCGGCGCTTCCTTGTAGACGCCGGAGCCGATGTCGACGGTGTCGCCGGCCGCCGCGGCGCCGATCGCGCCAGAGATCGTGGTGTAGGCGCACCCTGATGCGCAGACATTCAGCACCTTTCCGGAGGTGCCTGGCGCCGGGCTCTGGCGGGCTGCCGGAGCAGGCGCGCTGACGCTGCTGACTGCCACAGTGGATGTGGTCTGGCCGCTGGCATCGGTCGAGAATGCGTCGGGCAGGCTGGCGTTGTAGAGCCCGCCCGATGAGGTATTGAAATGCTGGGTCTGTCCGCCCGGCGACACGGTCACATAGACCTCGCCCTGCCGCACGATCAGAGCCGTGATCGGCGAGCCGTCCGAGCCGCCGCCGAGCGCGGGGTTGCCGTTGACGGTATAACCGTTCGTGTACCGTCCGGTCGCTGCGACCATTCGGTGCACGTTGCCCTCCTTGTCTTCGAGGTAGGGCCTGCCCGACACGCTGCCATCGGCGTTCCGGATAATGCGGCTGTTCTCGGGGGACGGGAACGCTGCCAAAGCCGCATCGGTGGGGAAGTACTTGGCTGTGACGGCGTCACCCGATGGTGCAGCGGCCGTGCTCGAGCTGGTCGACGTCGTGGTGGTGCTGGCGGGCGCAGCCTGCAACTGCTTGATGAGGGCCTGCATGTCGGCGTGCAGCGTGTCTAGCTTCGTGGCGAGTTGGCCGTTGCCGTAGACGATGTCGTTGTGGACGCCGTGCACCTCCTTGGTGACGCTGGTGATGTCGGCCGAGGTGGCGGGCAGCGCGGATGAGGTTTGCGCGAGGGCCAACCCCGGCGCGGCGATCAAGAGGGCAACAAGGGCAAACTTGCACATCTGGCGCTCCATGGTTGAGCAGGGCCGCCCAGCGACGGTCCTGCATGTCAGTTAGTCAGTTAGGTCGCGGGCTGCTCGGCGCTCGCGGCCTGGTCCGGGCTTGGCGCCTGCTCGGCCGTACCGGCACTCGTCGTGCCCGCCACTCCGCTGACATCCGTGCTGGCGGCAGCCGTCGGCGCCGCTGCAGTGGCAGTAAGACCATTCATGCTTGTCACCAGTGCCTGCGAGGCCGTGTGCGCCGCGTCCAGAGCGGCCTGGACGTCGGCCGGGACCGCTTCTGGATCGGCTGCGGCAGCAGCCTTGGCGGCGTCGAGCCGGGTCTGCAGGTCCGCTGCCTTGGCGTTCGCCGCTGCAACATCAGCCTGAACCTTGGCCTGATAGCCGGTGAGCGCGGTCGTGAGCGCGGAAACGTCGCCCCGGAGCTGGGCGATGTCGTCGGATGCTTGGGTCATGATGGTCTCCAGACGGGTGAGTTGCTGGCTGAGCCCCGCCAGCAAGGGACCGGCGATCGTGCGGTAGGCCGCTCGACCGAGATTGCGGAGGGCGTCGATGACGCCCGGAATGGTGGGGGACAGGTCGGCCTCCTCGGGCATCAGGGCTTATGCCGTCAGAGTGCCGGTTGCGATCCAGGCGTTTTCGGTCCCGTTGTTGCACCACACGTCTGCGGACGCGCCTGGCAACAGCTTCAGCGGACTACCGGAGTATAGTGAGGAGATGTTCCCACCGTCACAGCGAGCGTGACAGTAGTCTTTCCGGCGTTACTGATTTTTTGGACATAGTTCGTCGGGAACGGGAACACCTCGCGGGAGGGAAGCGTGAGAGACCCATCCGCGCTGTAATCCAGCATGATGACCTGATTGTAGAATTTGGCCCAATCGCTGTCGGCGATCTGATTGAATATGAGGCCGGCACTGCCGTCGCGGGCCACGCTGGGCTGCAGCCGCCACCCCGAGGCGTCCTTCATCATGACCACTTCCGACAAAATGCTTTGCAGGACGTTACCGTAGGCCTGCACGCGCTTCGGGGCGCTGGTCGCCGAATACATCAACGCAATCGCAGTGCTGTTGAAGCGGTTGTCGGTCATCGAGCATGCTGCGAGGTCAGCGACCTCCACATAGCCGACCGGCGAGACACCGTCGTTCTCGCAGCATTCGTTATGCGACATGAACAACGGACCTTCGGCCAAGATCCGCGACAGCGCACTCCCGGAGCATGCCCCGGTCGTCTCGATATGATTACCGGTGAGATGGAGAGAGCTGATCGAATATGAGTTTTGGTCCGGCGACCCTCGATAGATGCCTGCGCGAACGATGTTGTAATCGATCGAGCTGTCTTTGATGAACACGGACCCGCCTTGCGAATATTGCGGGCTGGTCCCGTAGACGGCCTCAACATCAAATCCATAGTTGTTGTTGGATAGCGTCCCGCGCTCGAAGTAGATGCCCTCCATGCTGTCGAGCGCGCCGCTCTCGTCATAGTTCAACCCGACATTGTTCCCGCCGCCGCCGGACTTGATGAAATGGATGCCGTAGACGTGGTTGCCCCATACGATCGGCCGGTCGTAGCCGTTCCAGCCGACACGCTCGATGTCCATCCCCTGGCAGTTGTCGATCTCGAGGAAGGACGCGCCGACCGCAAAACCGCTCTGCGCGACCCCGCCTGCATCGCCCCGAAAGCCTACTCCCGCCGCCTTGGCCTGGAACGCCAGGTCGCTGAGCACCAGGGAAAGCGCCGAACAGTTGGCGACGCGCAGGGCGGGCGTGGTGCCGCAGCCTGCCGTGATGAGCTTGACGTTCCGCCCGCCGTGGAACCAGGTGCGCGTAGTGTCCTGCATGTTGAGCTGCTGCGACACCATCATGATGGCGCCATCGTTCAGCCCGATGACGCCAGCGCCCGCCGTTCCCGTGCGGACGTCGTACTCCGCTTGCAGAAATGCGGCCGTGTCGAGTTCCATGGCAGCCCAGTTCGCACCAGTCAGCCCGGCATTGGGGTAGACGGCAGTTGCTGCCGCGAGAGAGCCGAACACACCGGCCAGCGGGTGCGAGATGCCATCGCATCGTGCGCCATAAGCCGCCTTGAGGTCGATGCGCTGAATGCCACGAAAACGGGGGTCGGTCAGACGGGCGGCGGTCGCGTCCGGCGCGGCCGAGGCGGTGCCATCGGAGGCAATCACCAGTGTGGTGCCGTCGGCCTTGATGCCGCCGAGCTGGGTCCGGCTGGCGACGGGCAGCATATAGCCGCCGCCTCCCGCACCGTCCGCGCCCTTGGCGGCCCACAGGGCGAGATGACCCGCATCGAACGCCAAACCTGACGTAAAGGCGGAGGTGACGACGTAGGTCTGCCCGTCGTAAGTCAGCACGTCGTTGGCGGCATAGGCCGTCGCCGGCGTCCAGGCGCCGCGGTAGACGAAGCCCGGACCGGCGGGACCGACGGGACCGACCGGCCCGGCCGCACCCGCGGGACCGGGGGCGCCGGGGTCACCCTTGGCCGCCCACAGCGCGAGATGGTTGGTGGAGAAACTCAGATCCGACGTGAACGCCTGGGTGGCGACATAGGTCGTGCCGCCATAGGACACCACGTCGTTGGCAGCATAGGCCGTCGCCGGCGTCCAGGCGCCACGCACCGTGAACCCCTGCCCGGTGCCGCCTAGCGACGACCCGAGTGTCAGCGCCGCCTTGTATTTGAGCGGCACGCCGTCCGGGCTGGGCACCGCGACGAGCGTGCGGGCGGCCGAGAGCAGGCTCGGCGGGAGATCGTCGAGGGAGAGCAGTTCACGGGTCATAGGATGGCCTCACGCATAGATCGGCTCGCCGCCAATTGTGATGATTTCGCCAGCGATGCTGAGTTCGCGAGCGGTCGCGTCGATGGGCCCGAGACCGATGTAGATGGGCTCGCCACCGACGGTGATGATCTCGCCGCCGATGCTGAGCAGGAGCGCAGTCGCCTCGACCGGCCCGAGCTCCACGTAGACGGGCTCGCCGCCGATGGTGATGACGTCGCCGCCAATGCTGAGCATGAGCCCGGTCACGTCGGCCGGCACGAGGCCGGTCAGCACGGCGGCGCCGATCGGCTGCATGACGACGACCTGGTCCTGGCTGCCGTCGGAGTAGGCCAGGTCGAACCGTA
Source organism: uncultured Acetobacteraceae bacterium (assembly GCA_964657565.1). GTDB lineage: Bacteria > Pseudomonadota > Alphaproteobacteria > Acetobacterales > Acetobacteraceae > JAVVHH01. Next base: position 7,958 of record CAZZVQ010000138.1, on the reverse strand, counting down.
CCCGCCAGCGCGTGCGCGCGGCCGCCGGCGGGGTGTCGGCAAGGGCGAACGTCACGGCGACGTCGCTGAGATAGAAGCTGTCGGCCACCAGCGGCGGATCGAGTGCCACGCTGGCGTCGACCAGGCGGAGCCGGCGCTCGGCGAGCAAGTCGGCCAGGTCCAGCGTGCGCGAGACCCTTACGCCCGGCGGTTTCTCGGCCCAAGCCGGGAGGTAGGCGGCAGGCCGAACGACCGGCACCTGCACGCTGGCGCCGTTCATGCGCCAGTTGGCTGCGGCGGGGGCCGCGTGCCGGCCAGGATGCGGGCCTTCTCGGCCTCGGACAGCGCCCCTTTGGCGACCGCCAGCGCGAGCAGGTCGACGGCGTCCTGGCTGTCCAGGTTGGCGGTGCCCTGGATCATGACGCGGATGGCGCCCACCATGAGCTGCGGGTCCGCCGACCACAGGGCTGCGGTCTGCGCCGGGGTGAACAGCGCCATGAAATCGGCGCTGGAGACGATCCGGGCGGCGGGCGGCGCCGACGCGAGCGCCGGCTTGCTGAACGCGCCAGCCTCGCAGAGATCGCCGAGCGAGGTCTGCGGCGGGCAGGCGATCCAGGGCATCTCAGGGTGTGAGAACGCCGCCGGGTCGATCGTGGAGAGCTGGCAAACCATGCCGCCTTGAACCAGGGCCCACATCAGCAGCGCTCCATCAGTAGAAGACCAGGACGAGGCCGCTGGCGCCGATCGACCCGTTCGCGCCCGACGCGGCGCCGGCCGCGCCGCCACCGGGGAACTGCCCCTGGACGCCACCCGAGGCGGACGTCGTGGCCGTGGCGCCGAAATGCGCCGTCATGCCGCCGAACGCCGCGCCGCCCTGCGAGGTCACCACGGCATTCTGGATCAGCAGCGGGCTCGAGCACGTGCAGCCCGGGACGTCGAGTTGGCCGCCGACGCCGATCCCGCCGGCAGCGACCGACGCGCCGGCATAGTTGCCATCGCCGGCGCCGCCCATCCCGCCGGTCGCCGAGCACAGCGTGCCGCACGAACTCATGCTGCCGGCGCCGCCGCCCGTCGAGGGCGACCCGCCAACGCCGGCAGTGCCGCCGACGCCGACCGTGATGGGCACGGTGCTGCCGGGCGTGACCGGGAAGAGCCCCAGCGCGAAGCCGCCGCCGCCGCCGCCATAGGAGAACGAGCCAGACCCGTTGCAGCCGCCCGAGCCGCCGCCGGCGCCCCACACAAGTGCCAGGATGCGGGTGACGCGGTCCGGCACGACCCAGTTGACCGAGCCCGTGAACACGGCGATCCGCCGGCCGATCGTCGAGACGGACTGGCGATAGAGCGTGTTGTCGTTGACGTTTGGGACCTGGCCGCCGGCCAGGATCGTCTCGATCATCTCCTCTTGCACGCCCGTCAGCCACGTCGCGGTCACCAGCGTGCCGGCGATCCCAGCGAGATCGTTGCCATCGGTAAAGACCCGGGCATTGCCGTTTGAGGCGTCGATAATGCGATCCATATCGGCCTCTCAGCTCTGGTTGGCGAAGACGAGCACGGTGTGCTCGGGCGTGTTGCGGCTGAGCTGGCATTGCAGCCACGGCATGCCGAACGAGAGCAGCCGCTCGCCCGCCCGGCTGACCCCGGCGCGGAAGCGGACCACGTTCGTGCGCGGCAGGTTGATGCGCCACGTCCACTGCGCGCGCTGGCCGCGCAGCTGCTGGCCCGCGCGCATGCGTCCGGCCCGCGACGGGCTGAACTCGTCGATGGTGATCGCGTAGCCGAGCACGGCGGCCAGCGCGATGAAGTCGCGCCGCGCCGCGCCGCCGGTGCGGGTCCAGCGCAGATGCACCGAGGAGCGGCGCTCCTGGTACGTGGCCGCCGAGGTCGCCGCCAGGCACGGATCGGGGCCGAGCACGCGCTCGTAATCCGGCAGCAGCTGCGCCGACGTGCTCGGCGTCGCCTCGGCCAGCATGCTCTCGGCGGCCTGTTCGAACCGCACCTGCTCGGCCGCCAGCGGCGTGAGCAGCCGGGCGACGTTGCTGTCGGCATCGCGCGTCCAGGCCCAACCGGGTGGCAGCTTGGCCAGGGCGCCGCCCAACGCCTGATCGGACGTGAGCATCAGGCCGGTTCCTGGGGCAACGCGGCGCCGGAGGTGAAGCTGACCACGTCCAGCGTCGGCAGCGCGGTGGCGGCGGGGACGATGTCGCCGGCCGGGGACGCGATGACGTGCGCATACTCGCCGGTGGCCGAACTGACCGCCTCATCGATCCGCGAGTGCGGTAGCGTGCCGCCAATCGTCGCCTCGCGGGCGAAATACCCCGCCAGCGCGGCCAGCACCGAAGCCCGCGCGCTGACCGTGTCCGGGCTCAGCGCGAGGGTGATCGGGACCGGCGCGAACGACGCGGCCAGCGTGACTACGGTCGCGGTCACCGGGCGCTGCAGCTGGATGGCGGCGTCGATCCGGGCCAGCTCGGCCGAACCCGGCACGCGCGGTCCGGCCATCAGCACGGCCACGCCGACGGTGCCGGGTCCGACCCATTGCGGCAGCACAGCCACCATGGCGGCGCCGGCGTCCTGCGCCCAGCCCCGATAGTCGGCGGCCGACCCGGCCTGGCCACGCTGGCGGATGCGCTGCAGGATGCGGGTGCGCCAGGCCTCGACGTCTTCGAGGTCGCGGCCGCCCACGAAGCCGCCGCCGTCGACGACGGCGCTCTGCACGCTCAATCCGGCCACCGGCGAGACCAGCGGCAGCACGGCGCCGCCGGCCAGATTGGACGCGGTACCCGCCGCCTCGGCCGCGGACGGGATCGACACGGCGCCGGATGACGGGATCGTCGCGGCCGCACTGGTCTGATAGCGCAGGCCACTCGGCAGGTAGACTTCGATCCCCTGCGGCAGCGCCGTGCCGGCGGGTCCGGAGAAGATCAGGTTACCCAGCGCGGTGAGCGGCTGCAGCTGCGGCACGCCCCACTCGGCGGCATGCCGTGACAGCCAGTCTTGCGCTTTGTCCGGCATCAGCTCGTCGGCTAGGCTGCGCTGGTAGAGATAGGCCTCGGTCCAGGTCTCCTCGCCGACCACGCCGATCACCCGCAGCGCCGTATTCGGACTGCGGGCGTCGACCGTGGTGGCGCGGGGCAGGCCGGTATCGGGGTCGGTCGCGAACGCCGCCTCGAAGCCTGCGGCGTAGCGCTCGGCGATAACGCCCTCGGCCGGGAGCGGCCAGGTCACGCCGTCACCACGCTCATCGGGGCACCTGCAGCTGCAGCACGGCGGTGCCGACACTGACGTCCATGCGCATCGCGGTCCGCGTCGGCCAGGCGACGGCGACATCGATGTCGACGCCCTCGCGGTCGCCCAGCCAGGCGAGCGACTGCAGGGCATAGTCGCGGGCCCGCGCGAGCACGTCGTCGGTCTGTTTCTCGCGCTCGAGCAGCCAAAGCCGCGACCCGGCGCGATCGCCGTTCGGGTCGAGCGCGTCGCCGGCCCAACCGCGGCGCGGATTGAGCCCGGCGGTGATGCTGCCCGCGGTCACCGTGTCGGGCAGCGTGTCGTCGGGTTCGGCGCGGCGGTCGCTGCCCAGGCTGAGCAGCAGCGGCGTCAGCGGTGTGGCGTCGAGCGCCAGGCCAGCGTCGGCGACGACGAGATCGCAGCGGCGATGGACCGGGTCCCAGGCGATGGCGAGGTCGAGCAGCACGCCGGCACCATCGCGCGGGCGCGGGCTGCCGGTTAATCCCAACAGACGTTGGGGCTAGTTGATCAGGCGCGCCCGTTGAAGCTGGCGGCGGTGGCGGCGCCGGCGACGTGCAACGCGCCGTTGATCGTAACGTCGGCCTGGAATGTAACGCCAGCCTGGAAGGTGACGGGGTCGGTAAAAGTCACCGGCCCGTGCACGGTGCTGCCGGCCTGCGCCTCGATCGATAGCGTCTGCACCACCAGGCGCAGCAGCGCCGCGGCGGCGAGCGTCGCGTTGCCGTCGGCGGTGAACGCCAGGTGGTTGCCGGCGGCGTCATACAGCACCACGCCGCCTTTCGGCACGCGGCCGAAGCGGGTGCCGATCCCCATCAGCGGCAGCGCCACCAGGTGCGCCTGATCGTCGCCGATCGCCAGCAGGATGCAGGCAGCGCCGTCACCTGGGTTCGTGGCCAGGCCGTGGATGCTGGCGACCTCGACCCCGCTGCGCAACACGCCGTCATGCGTCTGCACGCTGATGGTCTGCGCCTCGCCGGTATCGTCGATCGATTGCACCTCGCCCAGCACGATGGTGCCGCGCGACTGCTCGATGACTTCTCTCAAGTTTCCGGCCTCACTGTCCCAATCTCATTGTCCCGATCTCATTGTCCTTGGCGCCCCCGCGGCAGGTTGCCGACATTGCTCCCGCGCGCGGCCGCGTGGCGGCGGTGCTGGTCGGGCAGCGGCTCGAGGTCGTAGGCCTCGGTGCCGACCACCTCCAGCTCGGTCACGCTGCCCTCGCGAGCGTCCTGCGAATAATGCACCCCGGCGATCAGCATGTCGTAGGGATCGGCGGCGCCGGCCTGGATGCTCACCAGCTCGTTCGGCCGCCACAGCCGGTTGTCGGTCCCGTCGCGCCAGCCGGCGACCTTGTAGCTGTTGCGCGTCGACTGGCCGCGCGCGATCCGCATCCGCCACTCCGCGAGCAGCTGGTTGGACGCGCCGCCGGATTGGCTGCGGACGGTGAACACGCGCGGCCGGTACAGCGTGACCGCCGGGTCCTGTGCATGGCCGGTGCTGATGATGGAGGCGCGTTGCGTCCGTGCCGCCGTCACCTGGATCGGCGGCAACGCGATCGGCGACGCGGCGCCATCGACCGGGCCGGGGCTGGCGACAGCGCGGCGGCTATGCTCGGCGGTGTCCTCGTCATCCGGCGTGCGCTCGGTCTGCGGCGGGGCGGTGCCGTCGAGCCTGGCCGTGCGGCCGCCCCGCTCCGGACGGAACTGCCCCTTGACGTAGTAGTCGCTGAACCGGTCGCGCATGGAGAGATGCGCCCCGGCGCTGATCACGTTGCCTGGGATCGCCAGCGGCGCCGGTGCCCGGCGGGTGCCGCTGCGGGTCAGCACCAGACCGCCGATGCCGTCGCTGGTGACCACCAGCGCGCGTTGCTTGGCCGCCTTGTCGATCGCGCTCATCACGCTCTCGCCCAGCTCGATGCCGAAATCCGGCAGCGGCGCGCCCACGTCGACCTCGGCGCGCACCGCGATGCCGAACGGGGCGGGGGCGCAGAGCCGCGTGATGATCTCCAGCGCGGTGAGCCCCTTGTATTCCGCGGGACCGTTCGGATTGGCCGAGCAATCGACCAGCCAGCCGGTACGATCGCGGCCCGACAGGCGCGCGCGCACCTGGTCGCCCGACACCTCGAACTCGACCTCCTCGAGCCAGCCGAGCAGCACCAGCTCGCCGTCGAGCAGGATGCGCGCTGCCATCGGCGGCCGGAGCGCCACCAGCCCGGTCCGGCCCTCGGCGCGCGGCAGCACCGCCTGCATCCGCACCTGGTCATCGTATTCCAGATCGAAGCCGCCCGAGATGTCCGACAGGCTCCGCTGCAGCCGCGCCGAAGTCCAGTCGCGGAACACCACGCCGCCGGCTTCCATCGTAACGGTGGGGGCAGGCGCAGCCATGTCAGGGCGTGCCGTTGGAGGTGACGGTGCCCCTGAAGATGGCGTTGCCGTTATCCGACACGCTGAATATGGCGACACCGCCAACCGTATAGACGAGCTTGTGCGCCGACAGATTGTAGGACAGGCAGGCGTCCGTATCGTTAAAGCAAATTTTCTGGTCGTGCTTGGCTAGCAAGGCATTAGGAGTGGTTGCGTCAGTGAGACGCAGAGCTGCTAGTGCATACTGACCAGCGCCATTCAACAGCGCCGGGGAGACTGAGGCATCCGCTATTACCTGGGACGAATGCACCCCAGATACCGCGAGGCTAGTCGGACTGGTTGAAGCGTCGCTGATCGTTGCAACGGTGTGCGTCGAGTTAGTCTGAAACTTGCCAAATGCCAGCCCATATTGTGAACCGATATCGTCCACCTCAAGCGCCGCTTGGATCGCGACCTTGTCTGCGAGATACACGCCAAAAAGTGCCGGGTTGTAGGACGTAGGGAGTGTCGCGCTGTGCCCGATCGCGAGGGCGGCGGTCGAGTAATTGCTGCCACCCATAAAAATCTGAATGGCGATGCAGTTGGATGTGCCGGGGACGCAATCTGTGCCGCTGTTGTTGCTGAAGTCCTGCTCATAGCCGACGTCGAATGACGGAACGGCGCCGGGCTGCAATCCAAAATTGGCCGCCCGCCCCCACGACTGACCAGCACCGGCATGGCCAGAGCTGGGGCCGTTGACAACCGTCTCTTCGTAACTGCCGACCTTCGCCAGGATTGCGCTCTCATTGATCCACTGCCAAACGACTGTTCCATCCACGATTGCGGCTCCAGTCCCGACGGGGCCGCTGCCGCTACCGGCAGACCTGCCGGCTGTCGTCGCCCGGTAGACCGCGTTGTTGGCGAAGACGGCAAGGTTATCTCCGATGGCGTAAGCAGTATTCGGATGCCACACTTTATAGGCGCCGTCGTTGATGATCGTCTCGATGGCTACAGTCTGTTCCTCGCTGTGATTATCGTCGCCTGTCGTTGACCAAATCACCACGTTCGCACGCTGATGTTCTGCGCTCGGAGACAGTACACACGCGAAGACAGGGCAATAGGAGACTGTGTTGCCGCCCGCACCGATGATGACGCCGTTGGTCAGGCCGCCGGCCGCGTAGGTTGCGTTCTGCGTCGGCGACGGGTTGAGCCAGATCAGCGGTCCGTTGACGGTGGCGCCACCGAGGATCGTTGGATTGGTCAGCGTGCCGTTGGTCGCGCTAGCTTTGTTGGCGACCAACCCACTTTCCGCCGCCAGCGCACGGGCGATCTCCGCCTGTAAGGCGCTGTAATCGGCATAGAGCGAGAAAACGCCGCCCAGGTCGCGCAGGGTGGTAAAGGACTGTCCCTGGGCGTCACGCCCGGTCTGTGGAATGGTCGGCTTGGTCTGAGCGACGGCGCCGGTCGATGGCAACAGCGTCGACAGCAGCAGCGCCAACCGCCAGATGATGACACGCATGAGCAAGCTCCTAACTAGGGGTGGCAGCAACGCCGGTGCCGCCGGAAAACTCTGTTGAGAAGGCGTCTGGATCGAAATCACCGCCCGCGGGCGCGACGGGCGCAATACCGATCTGACCGATCGGGGTGTCGACGGACGCCCGCAACGCGCCGCCCACGATCTCGTACCGGCCGGGTGCCACCAGGCCGGGATGGCGGATGCGGTTGCGCCGCACGAAGTCGAGCAGCGCCGGGCGGATCGCCGATGGCGTGTCGCCCGCGGCCGCCAGCGCGATCTCCCAGGCCGACAGGGTCGCGCCGATAGTGAAGTGCTGCACCGCCGGCAGCCGGCCGATCGCCTCGTTCACGTCGCGCGCCCAGGCGGTGCGCACGTCGCGCAGCGAGCGCCACGCCGCGCCGGCGTTGGCGGCCGCCAGCTCGGCTTGCACGGTCGCCAATGCCGCGTCGACCGTCCCGCGCCAGGCGATCGCGTCGTCGCGGCTGTCCCAGTCGGCGCCGGAAGCGGCGCGCGCGGCCTCGCAGACGGCCTGCACGCGCGCGGCCTGCAGCAGCGCCACGCGCTCGCTTTCCCAGCCAACGTCGGTGTAGGCGACCTTGTGAGCGTCGTGGGCGTCCTGGTTCAGGCGCTTCACGCCCTCTTCCAGCATCGCTTGCGTCGCGGGATCGGCGGCGGCCTTGGCGTCCCAGGGCTTGACCGCGCTGATGTAGACGCTGTCGCCGAGGAAATCGTGCGGGTAGATGTCCCGCGCGACCTTGACGAGCGTCTTCAGCGTCGCCGGCTGCAGGGTGCCGCCTTCGGCATAGGCCTCGGCAAGCGGGACAACGGTGGCTGCCGCAACGGCCGGGATCGTCGCCGTCGCCTTCAGGACGAAG
>CAZZVQ010000137.1:0-13306 GCA_964657565.1 uncultured Acetobacteraceae bacterium | reverse complement strand
CATCACCTGCGCCTGCGCCAATGCCGAGATCTCGCCATCCGGCTGCGCCGCCAGCACATCGCTGCCAAGGTTGCTGGTAAGCACGATGATCGTGTTGCGGAAGTCGACCGTACGCCCCTGCCCGTCCGTCAGCCGCCCGTCATCGAGCACCTGCAGCAGGATGTTGAAGACGTCCTCGTGCGCCTTCTCCACCTCGTCGAACAGGATCACCTGATACGGCCGCCGCCGCACCGCCTCCGTCAGCACGCCCCCCTCATCGTATCCGACATACCCCGGCGGCGCCCCGATCAGCCGTGACACCGCGTGCTTCTCCATGAACTCGCTCATGTCGATCCGCACCATCGCCCGGTCGTCATCGAACAGGAACGCCGCCAGTGCCTTCGTCAGCTCCGTCTTGCCCACCCCGGTCGGGCCCAGGAACAGGAAGCTCCCGATCGGCCGGTTCGGATCCTGCAACCCGGCCCGCGCACGCCGCACCGCGTCGGACACATGCCGCAGCGCCTCCTCCTGCCCCACCACGCGCCGACGCAGTTCGTCCTCCATCCGGATCAGCTTGGACCGCTCACCCTCGAGCATCCGCTCCATCGGAATGCCGGTCCACCGCGCCACCACGGCCGCGATCTGGTCCTCCGTCACCGCCTCGTTGACCAGATGCCCGCCATCCCCGCTCTCGGCGATCTTGCGCTCCAGCTCCGGGATCCGCCCATACGTCAGCTCGCCCGCCTTCGCGTAATCACCCCGCCGCGTCGCGATCTCGATCTCCGAGCGCGCCTGATCCAGCAATTCCTTCAGCTTCTGCGTCTCGTTGACCCGGTCCTTCTCCGCCTTCCACGACGCCGTCATCGCGTCCGACCGTTCCGCCAACTCGGCGATCTCGGTCTCCAGCTTGCCCAGCCGCTCCTGGCTCGCCGCATCCGTCTCCCGCTTCAACGCCTCGCGCTCGATCTTCAGCTGCAGCAGCCGCCGGTCCAACTCGTCCAGCGCCTCCGGCTTGCTGTCCACCACCATGCGCAGCCGGCTCGCCGCCTCGTCGATCAGATCGATCGCTTTGTCCGGCAGGAAACGGTCCGTGATGTAGCGGTTCGACAGCGTCGCCGCCGCTACGATCGCCCCGTCGTTGATCTTCACCCCGTGGTGCAGCTCATACTTGTCCTTGATGCCGCGCAGGATGCTGATCGTGTCCTCGACACTCGGCTCGCCGACGAACACCGCCTGGAACCGCCGCGCCAGCGCCGCATCCTTCTCGATGTGCTTGCGATACTCGTCCAGCGTCGTCGCCCCGATGCAGTGCAGCGCCCCACGCGCCAGCTCCGGCTTCAGCAGGTTGCTCGCATCCATCGCGCCGTCCGCCTTGCCGGCACCGACCAGCGTATGCATCTCGTCGATGAACAGGATGACGTTGCCCTCCGCGGACTCGATCTCCTTCAGCACCGCCTTCAGCCGCTCCTCGAACTCGCCGCGGAACTTCGACCCCGCCACCATCGCGCCCAGGTCGAGCGACATCAGCCGCTTGTTGCGCAGCGCCTCCGGCACGTCGCCGTTGACGATCCGCAGCGCCAGCCCCTCGACGATCGCCGTCTTGCCCACGCCGGGCTCGCCGATCAGCACCGGGTTGTTCTTCGTCCGCCGGGCCAGGATTTGGATCGTCCGCCGGATCTCCTCGTCGCGCCCGATCACCGGGTCGAGCTTGCCCGCCCGGCCCAGCTCGGTCACGTCGCGCGCATACTTCTTCAGCGCGTCGAAACTCGCTTCCGCGCTCCCGCTATCGACGGTACGGCCCTTGCGGATCTCCGCCACCGCCTTCTCGAGCGCGGGCGGCGTGGCGCCGGCATCATGCAGCGCCCGCCCGGCCGGCGTCGTGCTGGTCGCGATCGCCACCAGCAGCCGGTCCTGCGCCACGAACGCGTCACCGGATTTGGTCGATTGCTGCTGCGCCGCGTCCAGCACGCGCACCAGCTCCGGCGTGATCTGCGGCTGCCCGCCACCGCCGCCCTGCACCTTCGGCAGCCGCGCCAGCTCGGCCTCGACCGCCCGCTGCGCCGCCTGCGGATCGCCGCCCGCCGCCCGGATCAGCCCGGCCGCCGCCCCCTCGTTGTCGTCCAGCAGGGCCTTGAGCAGATGCTCCGGCGTCAGCCGCTGATGGAATTCGCGGATCGCGATCGTCTGTGCGGCTTGCAGGAACCCCCTGGAGCGTTCGGTAAACTTCTCAATGTCCATGTCATGTCCCTATTCGTAAGGCGACTGGCGCTCGCGGCGTCCCTTGATAGGCAACGCGGCCGCACCGTTCACGGTTGAAAATGGTAAGCAAGACGCACTGACTCAAGAGAGGGGCTCCTTTGCTCGTCGAACATCTGTATCGCTATCCGGTCAAAGGCCTGAACGCCGAGGCCCTCGATACGGTGGAGGTCTCGCCCGGCCAGGCGCTCCCATGGGACCGCACCTTCGCCCTCGCCCAGGGCGATTCCGGCTTCGACCCGGCCCGGCCCGTGTTCCTGCCCAAATCCAACTTCATGTGCCTGCTCAAGAACGCCCGCATCGCCCACCTGCGCGCCGCCTTCGACCCGCACGAGCAGCTCCTCACCATCCGCGCCCCCGACCTCGACAGCGTCGCCGCCTCGCCCCTGACCGCATCGGGCCGCGCCGCCCTCGCAGCCTTCCTCTGCCGCTTCCTCGGCGACGAGGCCCGCGGCACCCCGGCCTTCCACTACGTGCCGGGCCACGTCTTCGGCGATCAACGCCGCCCCGCGGTCAGCCTCATCTCGCTATCCACCCTGGCGCGCTTCGAGCACGACATCGGCGCCCCCCGCGACCTCATGCGCTTCCGCGCCAACCTCTACATCAAGGGCGCCCCGCCCTGGGCCGAGTTCGACTGGCTGGACCGGACCCTCTCCATCGGCACTGCGATCTTCCGCGTCGTCAAGCGCACCAATCGCTGCAACGCCACCCAAGTGAACCCCGCCACCGCCGAACGCGACGCCGACCCGGTCCGCGAACTCCTGCACACCTACGGCCACCCCGACCTCGGCATCCACCTAGAAGTCCTCGAACCCGGCCGCATCGCCGTCGGCGACGCCCTGACGCTGCTGTAAGCGTGCCCGCCTTCGATGGAACGTCCAGCATACAAGGTCGTGGATGGGTGGATCTCGGACGCGGCGGTGGTGACGTTACGGTATCTGAACACAGAGCACCTGCGGGTCGCCTCTTACTCATGCAAGCAAAGTACTAAATTGGCTTGCTCTACCCCCGTATTGTAGCTACAGACTTGTAGCTACAATACGGGGCCCGCGGGCGTGCCGTGGATCAAGGATCCTGACAAAGACGCGAAGAACCGGGCACGACACAAGCTGCCGTTGGCTGCCGGGGAGCCGGTCCTAGAAGGGGATCAGCTCGCACTGTCCGGCCGGACCCGCATCCAGACGAGGACCGCTGGCAGACGGTCGGCAGCGCCGGTGGGGTGGTGGTCCTGTTCGTCGTTCATACTCAACCACCGCCCGAGGGCACTGGTCGCATCATCAGCGTTCGCAAGGCGACGTCTCATGAGAGGAGGGCATATGAAGAAGGCACGTTCTGAAGCCCCGAACGCCGCAGCGCCCAAGGGTATCTCTCTCGAGCTGGTGGCTGCGCTGGAGGCCGCGGCCGCGCTACCGGATGACCAGATTGACACCAGCGACCCGGACGCGCCGGAGGTCCTGGATTGGACCAGCGCAACCCGCGGGCGCTTCTACAAACCCGTGAAGGTCCAGAAAACTCTACGTCTCGACGCCGACGTGCTGGCCTTCTACGAGGGCGAGGGGCCGGGGTACCTGTCCCGCATGAACGAAGACCTGCGCGTGATGATGCTGCACCGGATGCGCCGCAAACGGCGGATCGTGCGCACAGGCGGCCCGTCCACGCAGAAGAAGGGGCAAACCGCGTGACTGACCAGGGAATCGCCGCCCTGGTTGTCCTGGTGGCCGATGCGCCGGTCTCACCGGAGAGGCGGAAAGCCCCGAGGGAAGGCTGCAAAGTGTCGAACTCGGCGGTATCCCCTGGCCAAAGGATACAGCCGGGTGGTGTCGGGTGCAGCGGTAGCAACTACGGCCACCCTACAGCTGCACTGGCTGGTGAGCAGACCATCGTTCGGACGCGGCGAAGTCGGTTCTCGACCTCGACCCGGCTTTTGGAGAGGCTGACCGCTGTGCCTACTAGCAGACGTTCGTCGTCCGGACTGGCTGACTGCTATGCGCCCTTACCAATCTGCGGGCGACACGTCCCACCCGAAAGCGGACAACCCGTCGTGCGATGGTGGTTGCCGGGTTCGCGCACCGCCTGACGACCATCCGCAACGCCGACCGCATCGTCGTCACCGGCCCGGGCGTCGCGGAACAGGGCACTCAAACCGACCTCCTGGCCGCCTGACCTCTACTGCAAAGCTTCCAAGGCACGGCGCATGTTCAACCTCGACGCCGCGCCAAGTGCCCGCTCGAACCGGTCCGTGTGGAACAGCCGCTCCCGCGCAAGCATCCCTCGAAGGAACGCCGCGCGACCGAGCCGGAAGGCGGCCAGCCCATGCACGGGCACGTATTCCGCCGCGATGCCGGCTTCATACGCCGCATACTCCTCGGACCCAGCGCCGAGGATGGCGGTGTCGAGATCGAGGAACGTCGCGACGTCGTCCCGCAGCGGTTCGGACAAGCCGGATGGAACGACGTGGTCGGCCGTCGCGCAGATCATGATGTCCGCGGAGCGCAGCACGGCCGCATCGGCAAGGCCGGCCATGTCCGAGCCAAGCAGATCCGCGCTTCGGTCTTCGTTGTCGGACGCGGCGGGATTGTAGATGGCGTCGTGATACCAGATCGCGAGTTCCACGGCGGCCGGGTCGGCAATGACGGAGGCTTCGGCCGCCAGCCCCCGCAGCAGCCCGTCGACATGGGACTGCCCATGATACCTGCGATGCGGTTCGGCATAGCGACGCCTGAGATCCGCCACCCTCATGGCCGTGATCGAGAACATGGGACAGCACGTTATCCGCGCGGCCTCTCCGATGGTAGGCCTCGCGCCCCGGACGCCCTCGCATGGCGGTTGCGGGCACGCTCGGCGCCAACTACCGTTCCGGACGGGAATCGCGCTGGACGGAGCATGGAAGGGCAATGGCGGACCCCGTGCAGGCAGAAGTCCGATACAGCTACGCGTCGAAGGCGTCGGATGTGCTCACCGTGCCGGGCCCGCTCGCGGCGAACCTGTCCTGGGACAGCTGGTGGCGCCAGGCCTATCAGCGCGCCGACAAGCTGATCCAGAACCAGGCGAACGACCTCCTCCGGCGCGGCAACATCACGGTCGAGGAGGCCCGCGACTTGGTCGAGGTGCAGCGCAACGGCCTCGTCATCGAGATGCGCAAGCCGTTGACGCCGTTCGGCAAGCTGTATTCGGAGGTTCTGAAGCCAGCCAACGCGCTGCCGACCCTTGAGAGCCTGGTCGAGCGCAAGGGTAGCGTCGAAGCCGTGCTCGTCAGCGTCGGCAAGACCCGCGCCGTGACCAACCGGCTCGCCTTCGTGGGCCGCACCGCGGGGACGGCGGGGATCGTGCTAGAGATCGTCATGGTCGCCGTCGTCATTGAACAGGCGCCCGAAGACCAACGCCGACGCGCCGCGACGGAGGAGGTCAGCGGGGCGGCCGTCGGATTGGCGGGCGGGACGACGGGCTACTGGGCCGGCGGCCTCGCCGGTGCCGCCTGGGCCGGAACATGGGCCAGCCCGACCCTGCTCATTCCAGTGGTGGGCGAGATCACCGAAGGCGGCGCCATCCTGATCGGCGGCATTGCAGGGGCGCTGTTCGGCGGCTGGCTCGGCAACCGTGCCGGCAAGGCCGCCGGTCATCTGCTGTGGCAGATGTTGCCGATCGCCTGGAAGACGAAGTGAGGGCCTAGCTATTCTCGACCGCATCAACCGATGGTTCGCCGACCGGCTGCCATCCCGTCGCAACGCGGGCGTTCTGGTCGAGGTCTCGGAGCGCGGCCTTCGCGTCGAAACCCCGGGCCGGGCCGACGAGCTGATCCGCTGGGCGGCGATCGACCGCGTGGTGGCCCTGCTATCGCCGAGCCTGGTGGGCGACACGACCATGCTCATTTTTGAACTGGGCCGTCGCACTCTGACCATCAGCGCCACCGACGCGGCCTGGTCGACGCTCCTGGCAACCCTGCACCTGCACCTCGCCGGCACCAAGCGCCCGGCCACGTGGCAGCTCGAGCTGATCGCCACCGCAGCGCCCGTGGACGTCTACCGCCGGTAATACCAGACCCCGATGACCGCGACTCTTCCGCGGTCGAGGCGCACGTCCGCTTTCCTGATCGGTCAATTTGTAGCGGACCGTCCGCTCCCGGCCAGGCCCTGCCATAAGCCGATCGTTCAGTTTTAGCCCTCCTCGACCCGACACCATACAGGCGGCTTCCCACCAGAAACCTTCACTCCGGCCGCGCCGCCGAAGGTCTCCTTTGTGTCGAGAACGGACTCCTGACATCGCAGGACAGGGCTGAGACGGTGCTCGCGTCGGTTACCGTCATCTTCACTCCCGATGGAGCCGGGGAGCACGGGTGATGCGCAGGGGTTGGCCCGGTCCTGCGATGTCCGGCGTATCAGGGTTGCCCTACGAACCGTCCTTCTCTCTCCCCCCACCGCAACCCCGCCCCGAACTGCCGTAGCCACTCCCTTATTCCAGCCTGCTCCGCCGACCCAACCACCCATCGTCCCACGTCCCGCAAGGCTTCTGGCAGCGGCACCGCCCACCGCAGTGCCGTGAGGTGCGCCCCATTACAATACCCCGCTCCATGGTCTACCCGGAACGGCTCCATCGGGAACCTGTCCACGATCCGTCCCGCCGCCCCGATCTCGCCCAACAGCAGCCGCCCTGCTGCCAGCAACGCTCCCATGCCCGGTGCCGCCTCGCCCCCCGGCAGCGCCAGCAGCCCCGTCACGAACGTCCGGAATGCCGCCACGTGGTCGTCGTCCGAGCCGACTACGAACCGCACAGGCGTGAACCGCCCGTTCCCGCCCAGGCAGTCCACCACCATCGCCCGCGCTTCCCCTAGCGCCGCGATCTGCCTTTCCAATACCCCCGTCACCGCCCCGGCCCCCACCGTCCGGCCACCAGCTGTCCGGTCTCGTCCACCCACAGCGGCCCGATCTCCCCCGACGGGATCGCCCGCACGATGCTCCCCGCCGGCACCTGGTTCAGGATGATGTGCTCCGCCTCCGCCCTGTACACCGGCCACCCGTTTGCCAGCAACGCCTGCGCCCGCGGTACCAGGATCACGTACACGGTCCCGCCCGCCCCGCTGTACTTCGCGTCCGCCGCGATACCCGGAATCGCCGTCGTCGGTATCCCCACCGCTCCCGGCCGGTTGCTGCTCAGTCCTGGCGGAAGGCTGAACGAGGGTACTTCGCCCCCGTGGTAGCGCGCGGCGAAGTCCGCCAGTTCCTGCCGGGTCAGCCCGGCCGAAAGCAGCTCGTCCACCAACGCCCGTGACGCCGGTAACCCCTGCTCGCGCGCCAGCGGACTCAGGATCTCCGGCCCCGCCAGCACTTGGCCGCGATACAGCAACATCCGCCCCCGCGCATTCAGCCACCATTGCGATACCCGGCCAGGGCAAGGGCAACCGCTTAGGGATTTGGAAAGCGACAGTCTTCCCCGGCCAGGGCAACCGCTCGGATAATCGAGGTTACGGGACGAGGCGCTATCCACGTCTGCATGACAAAGCAGCTCACGAATTAGCTGTGATGCATCGTTGGACTGCTTTGTGTCGAAGCCGGACTCGTCGCCCTCCCCCCATCACTGACGACACATTCATATTGTGCAGCAGCACTCAATACGATGGCTCACCAACCCCGTCCCGCGGGCAGCTCCAAGACCAACCCCGCCCACCCGTTCGATCCGGTGACGCACCCCACAGAACGGACACACTCAAACCGCCGCTAAACTCACGACGTCGAGCGACCGTAGGGCGGAACAGCGCAGCGCATTCCGCCCCCAATCCCCCAAATCCCCTTGACTCCCAACCCCGATAAGTTCCCCTTCCGTTCATGTCCAACGCCGACATCCCTCCCCTCGACGACGCCGCCTGCCAGCGCGCCCTCGCCATCCTCGTCGACGTCGGCACCAGCATCGCCCAAGAACTCAAGACCCCCTCCAAGGACATCTCCCCCGCCGCCCGCGCCATCGCCTACAAACAAGTCGCCGAGGCCGTCCGCCGCACCATTCTCCTGTCCCAGCACATCGCCCAATCCCCCACCAAGCCGCGCGACCCCGAAGCCAAGCGCGCCGCCGACCGCAAGCACGTCATCCGCGCCGTCGAGGAGACCATCGACGCCAAGGCCGAGCCGGCCGACGCCGCCGCCCTGCGTGTCGAACTGCTCGAGCGCGTCGACTCCCTCGATTTCGACGCCGACCTCGCCCATCGCCCCCGCGGCGAGCTCATCGTCGAGCTCTGCCGCGACCTCGGCCTGGCCAACGTCCCCGGCCTGCAGCGCTACCCGCGCCGCACCCCGGAGGACATCGCCATCCTCTGCGCCCAGGCCGCCGCCCCGCCCGGCTCCGGCCTACCCCAGTGGCTCGCCGCCGCCCCCAAGCCGAGCGCAACGACCGCGCCCCACCTCCGCGCGACTCCCTCCCCCAAATCCCGGTCAACGAACGCCGCCACCTATAACGACCCGATCACCCGATCCGCCGTGCCGGGCTATCCGCCGTAGCGTTTCCAAACGGGCCCTCCCATGCCAGCGTGCGCCAGCACCTGCATCGGATTCCATGACCGCCGTCCCCTTCTCGCCGAACCTGCCCCGCACTGCCCTCGTGACCGGCGGTGCCCGGCGCTTGGGCAAGGCGATCTGCGTGGCGTTGGCCAACGCCGGCTTCCGCGTCGCCATCCACTGCCACGACAGCCAAGCCGAAGCCGCCGCCCTCGCCAGCGACATCGGCGACGCCGCCACCATCCTCCGCGCCGACCTCGCCGACGAAGCCGCCACCGCCACCCTCATCCCCCGCGCCACCGCCGTCCTCGGCCCCGTCGGCGTCCTCGTCAACAACGCCAGCACCTTCGAACGCGACGAGTGGCACGACGCGACCCGGGCCAGCTGGGACCGCCATCTCGAGCCCAACCTGCGCGCCCCCTTCGTCCTCATGCAGGCCATGGCCGCCGCCCTGCCCGCCACCGCGGAAGGCGCCATCATCAACATGCTCGACCAGCGCGTCTGGTCGCTCACGCCGCATTTCGTCTCCTACACCGTCTCCAAGGCCGCGCTCTGGGCGCTGACCCAGCAGATGGCCCTCGCCCTCGCTCCCCGCATCCGCGTCAACGCCGTCGGCCCCGGCCCGGCCCTGCCCAGCCCCCGCCAAACCCCCGAGCAATTCGCCCGCCAATCAGCCAGCACCCCGCTCCGCCGCGGCACCGACCCCGACGAGGTCGCCCGCGCCGTCCTCGCCCTTCTCGCGCTCCCCTCCGTCACCGGCCAGATGCTCGCCCTCGATGGCGGTCAGCACCTGCAATGGGGTCCCGCAACAAGGGTCGAGGCGGAATAGATGACCATCGCCAGCGCCGCGGCCGGCATCCGCCACGTCTTCCTGCGCGACATGCTGCTCCATCTCAGCATCGGCGTGTACGCCCATGAGCACCAAAAAACCCAGCGGGTCCGCATCAACGTCGACCTCGGCGTCAGCGAGCAACCCGGCGACCAGAGCGACCGCCTGGGCCGCGTCCTCGACTACGAAGCCCTCGCCCAGCGCGTCCGCGACATCGCAACGAGCGGTCACGTCCAGCTCGTCGAGACGCTGGCCGAGCGCATCGCGCAGGACTGCTTGCGCGATGCCCGGGTTCGCTCCGCACGCGTGCGGGTCGAGAAGCTTGACGTGTTCGCCGATATGTGGGCCGCCGGAGTCGAGGTCGAACGGTGCCAGCCGGCCAATCATCCACCGTCGCGGCAAACCACCTGAATATACAGAAGGTTTCTCCGCAGTGTCATCGAACTGTCAGACGTTTACACCCTTCTCGTTTAGAATCAGCGGTTTACGTTGTTGCTCATATTTCGGGCAACCCGGGCGTTCACGCTTGTTTACGGTCCCTTGGCCCAGAACTCCCCAACATGCCCACAAGCTTATCCACAGGAACGGTGGATGACCGCGAAAGGGGTTGAGCTTCACGCGTCGGCCCGCCTAATCACCGCCATGGACGAACCACAAACCGCACCCGGACCGGCCGCACTCGCCGGGGTCGGGGTAATCGAGCGGGCCCTCGCCACCATGCCGCAGAGCCCCGGCGTCTACCGCATGCTCGACGCCCGCGGCGAGGCGCTCTACGTCGGCAAGGCCCGCAACCTCAGGAAGCGCGTCACCAACTACACCCAGATCGTCCGCCTGCCCGAGCGGCTGCGGCGCATGGTGCACGAGACCATCTCGATGGAGATCGTCACCACCCACACCGAAGCCGAAGCCCTCCTGCTCGAGGCCAACCTCATCAAGCGGCTCAAGCCCCGCTTCAACATCGTCCTGCGCGACGACAAGAGCTACCCGTGGCTGATGCTGACCGAAGACCACCCCTTCCCGCAGATCACCAAGCACCGCGGCGCCCGCGCCCGCAAAGGCAGCTATTACGGCCCCTTCGCCTCCGCCTGGGCCGTCAACCAGACCGTCACCGCCATGCAGCGCGTCTTCCTGCTCCGCTCCTGCCAGGACACCGTGTTCGCCAACCGCTCCCGCCCCTGCCTGCTGCACCAGATCAAGCGCTGCTCGGCGCCGTGCGTGGGCCGGGTCGATGCCGCCGAATACGGCCACTTCATCACCCAGGCCAAAGCCTTCCTCGGCGGCAAGGCCAGCGACGTCCAACAGGAACTCGCCCGCGAGATGGAGTTGGCGGCAGAAAACCTCGAATTCGAGCGCGCCGCCGCCGTGCGCGACCGCATCCGCGGCCTCACCCACGTCCAGGGCACCGCGATCGTCAACCCGGCCAGCCTCACCGACGCCGACATCGTCGCAGCGCATCAGGCGGCCGGCCAAACCTGCGTACAAGTCTTCTTCGTCCGCGGCGGCAACAACAACGGCAACCGCGCCTACTTCCCCACCCACACCCGCGACGCCGAG
The DNA here is from genome assembly GCA_964657565.1 of uncultured Acetobacteraceae bacterium. GTDB lineage: Bacteria > Pseudomonadota > Alphaproteobacteria > Acetobacterales > Acetobacteraceae > JAVVHH01. Next base: position 2,206 of record CAZZVQ010000137.1, on the reverse strand, counting down.
CCGGACGTCGTCCTCGCCGCCTTCCTGGCCCAGTTCTACGACGACAAGCCGCCCCCACCCTGCATCCTGCTCAGCCACCCCGTCGCCGAGGCGGAACTGCTCACCGAAGCCCTCTCCCTGAAGGCCGAGCGCCGGGTCAGCCTCAGCGTGCCCGCCCGCGGCGAGAAGCGCGCCGTCGTCCTCCACGCCCAGACCAACGCCCGCGAAGCTCTCGAGCGCCGCATGGCCGAAAGTGCCGGCCAGCAGAAGCTGCTGGAGGGGGTCGCCCAGGTGTTCGGCCTGCCCGCCACCCCCGAGCGCATCGAGTGCTACGACAACAGCCACATCATGGGCGCCAACGCCTACGGCGTGATGATCGTGGCCGGCCCCGACGGCTTCGAGAAGAACGCCTATCGCAAATACGCGATCAAGGGCCCTATCACCCCCGGCGACGACTTCGCCATGATGCGCGAGGTGCTGGACCGCCGCTTCGCCCGCGCCCTGCGCGAACAGGTCGCCAGCGACGCCGGCGAGGGCGCCCCCCCGATCCTGCCCGACCTGCTCCTGATTGACGGCGGCGCCGGCCAGCTCTCCGCCGTCCGCGGCATCCTGCAGGATCTCGGCATGCACCAGATCCCCGTCGTCGGCATCGCCAAGGGACCCGACCGCGACGCCGGCCGCGAGTGGTTCCACATGGCCGGCCGCGACGCCTTCCAACTCCCCCCGCGCGACCCGGTCCTCTACTACCTCCAGCGCGTCCGCGACGAGACCCACCGCTTCGCCATCACCACCCATCGCGCCGGCCGCAGCAAGACCCTTGTCACCAGCGAACTCGACGAAGTCCCCGGCGTCGGCTCCGCCCGCAAGCGCGCCCTCTTGAACCATTTCGGCTCCGCCCGCGGCGTCAAACAGGCCGGCCTCACCGACCTAGAGGCGGCCCCCGGCATCAACCGCGAGACCGCCCGCCGCGTCTACGACTTCTTCCACCCGGGCTGACGCGGCCGATCAGTAGCAGCCATGATAGTAGCAATAGCCGGGTCGCGGGCGGTACCCGTAGCCGTATCCATACGGCGCAACGATACAGCCCGACACCGCCACCGACGTCGCGAGCAGAACCAGAGCGAGCAGAGCTTTCTTCATCGAACGTGTTTCCTTAAGCCATCCGCATCACAGCTCACGAATATGGCCGCTTCGTGCTCTGATTACGGCTTGCTGGCCCCGTTTACGTACCCGATGCCTTCACGTTAGAGTTAGGCGGCGAGCGGGTTGGCCCGGTGCACCTGCTCGATTCGGCCGAACCCGATCTCACGTCCCTCCCACAGGCCGAACACCAGACCAGGCGACATACCGAATGCCGCCTCACGATCCAGGAACGCAAGCCTAACGCGCCGGGTCATCCCTGGCTCAAGCGGCTGCTCTAGCAGCAAACGAACATCGTAATTGCGGCTCGCAGTCGTCAGCACACAACCGAACCACTCTGGCGGCGTCGGGCCAAGCCGACCACCCTGGTCACTGGGCAGCAACGCGACAACTGCGGTGGCGTCGGGCTCGACCATCATCCCTCCAGGATCGTTGGCGGCTGCAAAGCATAGAGCAAAGCCGATGGGATCACCACGGCTTCGATACCACCATCCACGGTGACCCGGCTATTCGCCGGCAATAAGCCGGCATCGATCCCGCTGGTCACCAGCGTGTAAGGGCCGTCGCCGAAGCGCTCGTTCGCCATCGCCGCGAACCGTCGCGCGGCCTCAGGCTCGTACTGAAATATTTGACCTCGCTTCCAACCGCGTTCGTAAACGAACCGAGCCGGCGAATGCTCATCAACTCAGATGGCCGGACAGCCCGGACCAAGAACAAGGCGGAAGTCCGTCAGAACTCCTCCACCCGCTCCACCCCCAACACCGCCTTGACCGCCTGCACCAACCGCGGCGTCACCTGGAACGACCCGGGCAGCGTGATCTCCACCTCCTGCGCATCATCGATCCGCGGCACCAGCGTGATCCGCCCCCGTCCCCGCTGCCCATTCGCCTCCCCCCGCGCCAGCACCGCCCTGATATGCGGCACCGCCTCGCTCCGATCGAGCCAGATCCGCATCCCCGCCCCCGCCGCACTCGCCGCCGCTTCCAGGCTCGTGCAATCCGTCGCCGTGATCCGCAGCGCCTCCCCCTCGAGCTTCAGCTCGACACCCATCAGCACCGCCTCGCCCGACTTCAGCACCTCCCGCGCC
>CAZZVQ010000136.1:0-13380 GCA_964657565.1 uncultured Acetobacteraceae bacterium | reverse complement strand
AGGAACAGCTCGTGCGCGGCCGGCACGTCGGGGGCGGCGGGATGACGGGCGTGGGACAGGGTGAAAGCCGGGCGCCAGCCCTGTCCGGCCAGCGCGCCGGGCGGTTGGCGCATCGCGGGGCCGCGGAGGTAGACCGCGTCGATGTCGGCGTGGCGGAGCGCGTTCGGGGCGCTCATCGGCACCAGGATCGGCACCGGCAGAACCTCGATCCCCATCAGGTCCAGCGCCAGCAACGCCTGCAGCTCCGGGCCGGACACGCTCTGGACCGCGAACCGCACCGGCCGGCCGGCCACGAGCGGCGCCCGGGTCGCTACGATCGCTCCCGTCATGCCGCCCCACAGCGGCGCCCACTGGCCGGCATCGAACCGCGCCCGCGTGTCACCCGCCAGCCATGCGAGCAACGCCGCGCCGGGCAGCAGCAGCGCGGTCTCGCCGTCCGGGTTGGTGCGCGCCTGGAACTGGTTGATCCCGGTGACGCCGTCCGCCCCGCCCACGTTCTCCCAGGGCAGCGCCCCGCTGCCGAGCAGTTGGTGCCCGAGCGGCGGCGCGATCACATCGGCCCAGTGATCGACCGGGCTGCCCACCGGTCCGGCGACCAGCAGCGACGGTTGCAGCGGCAGGCTAGAGGGTGCTGCCCGGGCCTGTGCCGCCAGGGCCAACTCTGCTGGGATCATCGTCGCTGCTGCGCTGCCGACGAGCGCCTGGCGGCGCGTGATCGATTGCCTCATCGCGGTTCTCCCTGCTTATCGTTTGGCGCGGCACGATGGTGGTGCGATCAGGAATCGTACGCAACGAGCGATTCGAACGGCAGGCCGAGCCGCTCGCGGCCGCCCAGGAACGATAGCTCGATCAATACCGCGGCCGCCGCCACGTCGGCTCCGACCTGGCGCAGCAGGTCGATCCCGGCGCGCATGGTGCCGCCCGTGGCCAGGAGGTCGTCGAGCAGGACGACCCGCTGACCGTCGCCGATCGCGTCGGCCTGGATCTCGATGCGATCCTGGCCATATTCGAGGGCGTAGTCGAGCCCGACCACCTCGCCCGGCAGCTTGCCCCGCTTGCGCAGCATCACGAAACCACAGTTCAGCCGCATCGCCAGCGGGGCGGCCAGCAGGAACCCGCGGGATTCGATGCCGGCGAGCAGGGTCGGTTGATAGCGCCCCACCATGTCGGCCATCCGGTCCACCGCGACGTGCCAGGCTTGCGGATGCCGCAGCAGGGTCGAGATGTCGTAGAACAGGATACCGGGCTTGGGAAAATCCGGAATCCCCCGGATATGGTCCTTTAGATTCATCACTACCGCCCTCTACCGCGCCGTCGCTCTATCGCGCTGTGGCCGGGGCGGCAACCAAGGCGGCTGCTCCCCTATGTCCAGAATTCCCGTCGCCACCCTGGCGGCCCTCGCGTTCGTGTTCGTCTACGTCGTCGCCGTCGTGGTGTTGCCGGACTATTTGCCGGCGATGCCGTGGCCGGTCGAGGCCGTCTACTGGGGCGTCGCCGGGCTGATCTGGGTGCTGCCGGTGCGGTGGCTGATGCTATGGTCGGTGCATAAGCGCTAGGGGTTCACCGGCGGGTCATAAATCTGCAACATGGTCGTAACCCGGCCCCCGTAAGGCGCGGCCACCGTCTGGGAGAACCGTCATGTTCCGCCGCACATTGCTCACCGGCGCCGCTGCGCTCGCCGTCACGCCCGCTCTCGCCCAAGTCGGAGGCCGCACCCGGGTGGTGTTCTGGCACGCGATGAACGCGCCGCTCGGCGACGAGGTGAACAAGCTGGTCGCGGCATTCAACGCCAGCCAGTCCGAGGTCGAGGTAGTGCCGGTGTTCAAGGGCACCTATCCGGAGACGCTGACCGCCGCCATCGCCGCGTGGCGCGCGGGGCAGGCGCCGAACGTGGTGCAGATGTTCGAGGTCGGCACCGGGTCGATGCTGGCGGCGGGGCCGGCGGTCAAGCAGATGTGGGAGTTGGCCAAGGATACCGGCGTGGCTCTGGACCCGGAGCAATATATCCCGGCGGTCCGGGGTTATTACAGCCTGCCCGACGGGCGCCTGGCCTCGGCGCCATTCAACTCGAGCACGTCGGTGATGTGGTTCAACGCCGACGCGTTCGAGAAGGCCGGGCTCGACCCGGCGAAACCGCCCGCCACCTGGGACGACTTCACCAAGGCCGCGCAGGCGCTGAAAGCCAAGGGCGGCGAGATGATGCCGTCGACCACGGCCTGGTTCTCCTGGATCCAGTTCGAGCAGTTCGCCGCGATGCACAACATCCCCTTCGCCACCGAGGAGAACGGCTTCAAGGGGCTCGGCGCCGAGCTGCTGATCAACAAGCCGCCGTTCGTGCACCAGCTCACCCGCCTGCTCGACATGTCCAAGGAGGGCTTGTTCAAGTATACCGGTCGCGACAACGCGCCCGACCCGGTGTTCTCCTCCGGCCAGGCGGCGATCACCTTCAACTCGTCGGGCTCGCGGGCCGAGATCGCCAAGAACGCCAAGTTCAAATGGGCCGAGGCGTTGCTGCCGTACGATCCCGCCCTGATCGACAAGCCGATCAACTCCGTCATCGGGGGCGCCAGCCTGTGGGCGATGACCGCGCCGACGCGCACGGCGGCCGAGTACAAGGGCGCGGCGCAGTTCCTGAAGTTCCTCTCCGAGCCGAAGCAGGCGGCGTCGTGGAGCCAGGCGACCGGCTACGTGCCGGTATCGGGCAGCGGCTACGATCTGCTCAAGGAGGAAGGGTTCTACGCCAAGAATGCGGGCGCCGACCTGCCGGTCGAGCAGCTCCGCCGCGGCACCATGACGCCGAACAGCAAGGGTTTCCGCCTCGGCCGCATGGCCGAGCTGCGCAACATCCAATACGAGGAGGTCGAGCGGGCGTTCCAGGGCCAGCAGAACGCCCAGCAGGCGCTCGACAACGCGGTGACCCGCGGCAACAAGGTGCTGCGCGAGTTCGAGAAGGCGAATAAGGCCTGAGTTGCAACGTGATATCCGCTCCCTCTCCCTCGGGGAGAGAGCCGGGGTGAGGGCAGTGCACGCTGGACCACCCTCACCCAACCCTCTCCCGGGGGGAGAGGGCTTTTAGTGGACCGCCGCACCATCTTTCCGGGTCGGGTGCTGCCGCTGCTCCTGGTCGCGCCGCAGTTGGCGCTGACGGCGGTGTTCTTCCTCTGGCCCGCCGGGCAGGCGATCTGGTTCAGCACGCAGCGGCAGGACGCGTTCGGCATCCGCACCGTGTTCGTCGGGTTGGAGAACTTCTCCGACCTGTTCGCCGACAGCCTCTATGTGCAGAGCATGGGGCGGACGCTGTTCTTCTGCCTCGCCGTCGCCGCGCTCTCGATGGCGGTGGCGCTGTTCCTCGCCGTGTTCGCCGATCGCGAGATCAGGGGCCGGGCGATCTACCGCACGCTGCTGATCTGGCCCTACGCGGTGGCACCCGCGGTCGCGGCGGTGCTGTGGATCTTGTTGCTGCACCCGCAGATCGGGCTGTTCGGGCGCATGCTGAACCGGGCCGGACTGCACTGGGACTACAAGCTGGACGACACGCAGGCGATGCTGATGGTGGTGCTGGCGTCGGCGTGGAAGCAGGTGAGCTACAATTTCATCTTCTTCCTCGCCGGGCTGCAATCGATCCCGCGCGCCATCGTCGAGGCCGCGCGGATCGACGGGGCGCGCTCGTGGCGGCGGTTCCGCACCATCACGGTGCCGCTGCTGGCGCCGACCATCTTCTTCCTGCTCGTCGTCAACCTGGTCTATGCCGCGTTCGAGACCTTCTCGACCATCCTGGCGCTCACCGGCGGCGGCCCGGGCAAGGCGACCGAGACGCTGATCGTGAAGGTGTACCGCGATGGGGTCGTCAACCTCGACTTCGGCTCCTCCTCGGCACAATCGGTGATCCTGATGGGCGCCGTCATCCTGCTCACCGCGGTGCAGTTCCGCTTCATGGGACGCAAGAGTGCGGACTGATTGGCTGGCGCACACGATCCTGATGCTCGGCGTGGTGCTGTTCGCGCTGCCGGTCTGGCTGTTGCTGGCGGGCTCGACCCAGCCTTCCGACATCATCGCGCGCGGCGGTGTCTCACTGCTGCCGGACCTGGCCGGGTTTGGGGTGTATGCGGATCTCGTCCGCTCCGGCCCGGTCGCCCATATGCTGCTCGTGTCGTTCGGCATGGCGATGGCGATCGCGTTGGGGAAAATTACCATCTCGGTGCTCTCGGCCTACGCGGTCACGTTCTTCCGGTTTCCGTTCCGCAACCTCGCGTTCTGGACGATCTTCATCACGCTGATGCTCCCCGTCGAGGTGCGCATCATCCCGACCTATTCGGTGATGGCCGGGCTCGGGCTGATCAACACGTTCACCGGGTTGACCATGCCGCTGATCGCGTCGGCCACCGCGACGCTGCTGTTTCGGCAGGTGTTCATGGCGATCCCCGACGAACTGGTGGAGGCCGCGCGGATGGATGGCGCGGGGCCGTGGCGGTTTCTGAAGGACATCCTGCTGCCGGTCTCGGCGGCCAACGTGGCGGCGCTGTTCGTGATCCTGTTCGTCTATGGCTGGAACCAGTATCTCTGGCCGCTGCTGGTCGCGACCGACCCGCGGCTGGACACGGTGGTGATCGGCATCGTCAAGATGATCGGCACCGAAGCGGCGGTGGAATGGCAGAAGGTGATGGCGACGGCGGTGCTGGCGCTGTTGCCGCCGGTGGTCGTCGTGGTTCTCATGCAGCGCTGGTTCGTCAAGGGCTTGGCCGAGGCGGACAAATAGATGGCGACCCTCCGGCTCGAAAACCTGCGCAAGCAGTTCGGCGACACCGAGATCCTGCGCGGGATCGACCTGTCGCTGCGGGATGGCGAGATGCTGGTCATCGTCGGCGCCAGCGGCTGCGGCAAGAGCACGCTGCTGCGCCTGGTCGCCGGGCTGGAGACGGCGAGTTCGGGCCGTATCTTGATCGACGACCGCGACGTGACCCGGGTCGACCCGTCCGAGCGGGACATCGCGATGGTGTTCCAGAATTACGCGCTGTATCCGCATATGACGGTGTTCGACAACATGGCGTATGGGCTGCGCATCCGCGGCACGTCTAAGGCGCGCATCGCCGAGCTGGTGCATGAGGCCGCCGCCCTGCTCGGGATCGAGCCATTGCTGCAGCGGCGCCCGCGGCAGCTCTCCGGCGGACAGCGGCAGCGTGTGGCGATGGGGCGGGCCATCGTGCGGCAGCCCAAGCTGTTTCTCTTCGACGAGCCGCTGTCCAACCTCGATGCCAAGCTCCGCGTGCAGATGCGCGCCGAGATCCGCCGGCTGCAACGCCGGCTCGGCGTGACGAGCCTGTATGTCACCCATGACCAGGTCGAGGCGATGACGCTGGGCGACCGGCTGCTGATCCTGCACCAGGGCCGCCCGGTGCAACTCGCGACACCGATGGAGGTCTGGGCGCGTCCCGCCGACACGTATGTGGCCGGGTTCATCGGCGCGCCGGCGATGAACTTCCTGCCGGCCGAGATCACCAATGACGGCCACGCGATCCGCCTGTCGACGGGCGCCAGCTACGCCTTGGCCGCCCCGCTACCGCTCGGCCCGGCGACGCTCGGCATCCGTCCGGAGCATGTGACGCTCGCGGCAGGTGGGATCCCGCTCAGCGTCGAGTTGGTGGAGCCGCTGGGGTCTGAGACGCTGGTGCACGGCCGCATGGCGGACGGCACGCCGATGCTCGCAAAGCTAAACGGCGCCGCCCCGGTGGGCGACGCCGTTAGCGTGGCGTTGGATACGGCCGAACTGCACGTGTTCGACCGGGAAACAGGCCGGCGCTTGTAGGGTGGGCTTTTAGCCCACCATCGCGAGCCGTCGCGCTAGGTTTGGTGGGCTAAAGCCCACCCTACTTTCGGCGCCGTGGACCCCCGGGTCGAGCCCGGGGGTGACGGGTTTAGGCCGCCATCGCCGCCGGTTCTTCGACCGAGATCCGCGAGCGGATCAGCTTCTCGATCCCACGCAGATGCGACCGCTCGCTGCTGTCGCAGAAGCTGATCGCGACGCCGGCATGCCCGGCCCGGGCCGTGCGTCCGATGCGGTGCACATACGCCTCCGGCACGTTCGGCAGGTCGAAATTGACCACGTGGGTCACGCCATCGACGTCGATGCCGCGCGCCGCGATGTCGGTGGCGACCAACACCTTGATCCGGCCGTCGCGGAACGCCGCCAGGGCGCGCTCGCGCTGCGGCTGGCTCTTGTTGCCGTGGATCGCCGCGGCGGATTGGCCGACCGCCTCGAGATGCTGCGTCACCTTGTCGGCCCCGTGCTTGGTGCGCGTGAACACCAGCGTGCGCTCCATGCTGGTGTCGCGCAGGATCTGCGCCAGCATGTGCCGCTTGCGGGCGGCCTCGACGAAGATGACCTTCTGCTCGACCCGCTCGGCCGTCGTCGCCACCGGCGTGACGGCCACATGAATCGGGTCCTTGAGCATCGCGCGGGCGAGCGAGTCGATTTCCTTCGGCATGGTCGCCGAGAAGAACAGCGTCTGGCGCCGGGCCGAGATGTTGCTGACGATCTTGCGGATCGGCACGATGAAGCCGAGGTCGAGCATGTGATCGGCCTCGTCCAGCACCAGGATCTCGGTGCCGGCGACCGTGACGGCGCCGTCCTGCATATGGTCGAGCAGGCGGCCCGGCGTGGCGACCAGGATGTCGACCCCGTTCGCGATCGCGCGGGACTGCCGCAGCTTCGGCACGCCACCGAACATCAGCGTCGTGCGCAGGTTGGTGTGCCGTGAATAGGCGCGAAAATTGTCGGCGATCTGGCTGGCCAACTCGCGGGTCGGCGACAGCACCAGCACCCGGCAGCCCTTGCGCAGCGGGGCCTGCTTGGCCTCCATCAGGCGGTGGATGATCGGGAGCGCGAATGCGGCGGTCTTGCCGGTGCCGGTCTGCGCGATGCCCTGGAGGTCCTTGCCCTTCAGGACGTAGGGGATCGCTTGTTCTTGGATCGGGGTGGGAGTGACGTAGCCCTCAGTCTCGAGGGCTTTCAGAATCGGCGCAGCAAGGCCGAGTTCAGCAAAACTTGTCATCTGATCGTATTTCTTTCGCAAGCCGCCCTGTATCGATAAAGGACAGCGCCTGCCGTCATCGGGACCGCAACCGGCGCAACGGATTGACTAGTGAGCCGCTAAGACGCCCGCGAACGATCAAACTGCGCAGCATCAACATGCTGTTGCACCGCAGCAAAGTCAAGTTAGGACTTCACATACGTCCCGATCAGCCGGCCTTGCCCGATGATATGCGGCCGGATGCGCCGCATCAGCCGACCGCGCCGCGGCGGAACGGCGAAGTCCACCCGCGCCTTCAAGGCGAAAACCTGGAACGCATACCGATGCGCCCCATGACCCGGCGGAGGCGCCGGCGGCGTCCATCCGGCCGCGCCCAGGAAATTGCGCCCGCACGCCCAGCCCGCCGGGGCCGGTCCCGCCATGAACGGCTTGACGGCGCCAGTCTCGATCCCCGGGAGCGCCGGGTCGATCGAGTGGACGATCAGGTGAGTGACCGGAATCGCGAAGGGGATGTCGGCATCCTCGACGAGCAGCACGACCTGCTGGGTCTCCGCCGGCAGCCCGGTCCATTCGATCCCGGGAAACCGGCCATCGCCATCGGCCGTGAACAGGCGGGGGATCGACTCGCTCTCCTTGAACACCGGGCTCGTCACGGTGATGCCGCCCGGGACCGTGCGGCCGAGACGGCTGCTCGTCAGCGCGTCGACACCGGGGCGCAGCGGACGGAGCAGGCGACCGATCCAGTTCATCGCGAACTCATCCCCTTGGTTTGCTGACGAAGTGCTCGGTCACCTCGGCGACGACAATCCCGAGCTTGGTGATGATCGTCCGGTTCAGCATGGACCCGTCCGTCTGCAGGTACCACCACTGATCCATGGTCACGTTGGTCAGCGGATTGCCAGGGCGCAGCGCGAGCGTCCATTGCCAGTGGAACGCCCGACCATCGCCCTCGCCATGGGCGGTGCCGACCATGTCGTTGGCCGTGGCGTCGAACTTGCCGCCCCCGAGCCGGCGCATATGCCAATCGCGGGTCGTCGGCGCATCCGTGCCGACGTGTAGATGCTGCAGGAAATGGAGGCCGTCCGGTTCCTCCGGCTCGCCTACCCCGTCGGTGGTGACGATCGCCGTCGGCTCGCCGGAGCGGTTCTCCAGCACGCCCCACGAACTGATGCTGCCGCCGAAGAAGCGGACCGGATCGAAATCGGGCGGGCCCGGAAACGCCTTGGGCGGCAGCTTATCGGAGCATCCGGCCAAGGCGAGCGCCGCACCGAGCGCCGCACTATAGACCTTCACGAAGCCGCGGCAGTCGGCCGCTCGGTGACGTAGCTGCGCACGCGTGTTCCCGGGTGCGGATCGCGCCAGCCGACGCAAGTCTGCCCGTCCACGAGACGCAGGAACGTGCCGCGCGCCGTCCGTTCGCCCGGCATCTCGACGGCATGGGGCTGCGCCAGCACCTGCTCGTCCGGGCTCATCCGCCGCACGACATCGATCGGAACGCCGTAGGTGTAGCTCGTCTCCCGCACCGGCACGTCCCGCCGCGGGGGCGGCGGCGCGAGCGGGGCTGGCCGTTCTGCCGGCAGCGACATCGGCGCGAACGGCGCCTGGGCCATGTCGGCGTCCGACATCAAGCGGACGGTCATCTTCTGGCCCGTCATATCGAGGATGACTTCGTCGCGCCCGCCGATCGCCCGGCCCTGCATGTCGGCCCGGGACAAGGTGGCATGATTGATCGTCATCGGCTCGGCCGCGGCGGTGCCGCGCCAATTCCGCCCGTGCTCCTCGAGGTCGAGCGGGCTGAAACTCTCCAAGGTCGAGACCGCGATGTCGCGCGTCACGGCCGCGGCCGGGCGTACGACGACCAGCGCATGGCCGCGGCCGAGCGCGTGGTGGAAATCGTGGTAGTCGTCCTCCGGCACGAACAGGTCCTGCACCGGGTGGCGGCGCCCGCCGTGCAGCGCCGCGCCATCGGCCATGACTACGACCGCCTCCGCGGGCATCCCCGCTTGCAGCAGCGCCGCACGGGCGGCGTCGGCCCTGGCCTCGTCTTCGAACAGCGCAATGACGTGGCTGTCGTGCCGCGCCGGGTCATACGAGCGGAGTAGGGGGGCCGGCGTGTCCATGTCGTCCTCAGCCGCGCGGCGAGTTCATGCCGCTCGATGTCGCGCCCGGCGTGGCGTTGGTCACGGTGCCGCCTGTGCCCATCGTCTCGCGGTTGGCGACATAGCTCCGGATTCGGGACGAGCTGCCTTGCGCTGGCATCTCGCGCTGCACCGAGCGCTCGGACTCGTGCTGGGGCGACCGGGCCGCACCCGAATGGTCGTAGCCGGCCTGCCGCCACTCCGCGAGCTTGGCGTCGAAGTCGATCGGGTGGCTCTGCTCCAGCACCTGGATGACCCGGTGTCGATCAGTGTCGCCGGACGGCGTCACCACCACCATCGCGTGCCCCTGGTCGACCGCATGGGTGTAATCCCGATGATCGTCGTGCGAACTGAACAATCCGACGAACGCGGTCAGGATCTGGTCGCCGACCGCCTTGTCCTCGGCCTGGCTGACGCCCTTGGCAGCGTCGCCGCCGACATGGGCCACGACGTTGACCTGACCGGTGGGCACGCCCGCGTCGACCAGCGCATCGCGCGCCGTGCGCGCCGCCGCCTCATCCTCGAACACCGCGACGATCTGGTTGTCGTGACGGTTCGGATCGTACAGACCGCTGTCATGGGCGGCACCCGCATTGTAGTGGTCCGACCCGCCCGTCGTGTTCGTATAGCTCCCGCTCATCGATCTCTCCTCAGGCGCAGCGATCGACGCGCGCCTTAATGGTAAGAGCGGGCGGGCCAGAGACTGGTTTGCCGAGATGACGGGAAAGTGAGGGTTAGACCTCCTCGAGCTCGCGCATGCGGACCGGATTGGGTGGCAGCCGCGGGATGAGACAGTCCGGCAGGGGCTTGTGGCCGAAGCTGGGCGGCGGCGGCGGCACGATGGGAGTGGGGCCGTCACCGTCCCAGCCGCCGCGTCCGCGACGTTTCAGTTCGTACAATTCCCGCACAGCGAGCAGCAAGGGGATGCCGAACGTCAGCATCCCACTGAGCATCACGAACGCCGTTCCGTTCATCTGCAGCGTCTCCAGAATAGCTTCGGCAGCTTAGTCAAAGCTTGCCCTCGGTCGCATCAAGAATTTAGGAGAGAGCCGCTTTATTGCCACACTGCGGCTGCAGGGTGGGCGCGAACTGTGATCCGGCCACGCCATGCCTATTCGCCCGCTCCCGCTTTGCATCGCTGCCAGCATGATGGTGGGCGGCCTCTGCCCCGCGATCGCGCAACCCGCGACACTGCCGCCGTTGGCGCCGCCCCCCTCGGCCCAGCCTGCCCTCGCGCCGCCGCCGGGCCGCGTGGGCCGGATCGCGGCGGTGACCGGGTCGGTGTCGTTCCACTTGGCGGGCGCGACCGAGTGGCAGGTGGCGAGCCCCAACCTGCCCGTCACCACCGGCACCGCGCTCTGGGTCGCGCCGGCGGGCGAGGCGGCGATCGGCATCGGCGGCGGCAACCGGGCCGTGCTGGGACCGTCCACCGAGTTCGACCTCGACCGGCTGGACGACCAGGCGCTCGCGGCGACGCAGGCGCAGGGCGAGAGCTACCTGCATCTGCGGCTCGTCCCACCCGGCGAGACCTACACGGTGCAGACCCCGCGCGGGGTCGTGACCATCGCCTCGGCGGGCCGCTACGCGATCGCCAGCGGCGACACCGAGCATCCGACGCTGATTACCGTGCTGGACGGCGCGGCGACGCTGACCGGCATCCCCGCGACGGCCGAGATCGGGCCCGGCCAGACGCTGACCATCACCGGCGACGGTGCGGCGACGCCGTTCACCCCGAGCCTGGGGGCGGCCGTGCAGGACGCTTTCCTGCGGCATGTCCTGGCCGAGGAACGTCCGCCCGCTGCCCGGCCCTCATCAGCGCCGGCGATCGTCGCGCAGATGACCGGCGCGGAAGCGCTCGACGAGGTCGGCGAGTGGTCCGAGAACGCCGAATACGGTCCGGTCTGGTATCCGCCGGTGACAGGCTATGTCCCGTATCGGCAGGGCAAATGGGCCTATGTGGCGCCCTGGGGCTGGACTTGGGTCGACGACGCGCCCTGGGGGTTCGCGCCCACGCATTACGGCCGCTGGGCGCAGTTCGACGGACGGTGGGGCTGGGTGCCGGGGCGCGAGTGGGCGCCGAACCGCCCGCCGGTCTATGCGCCGGCGCTGGTCGGCTTTCTGGGCGCGGCGGCGCTCGGGTATGGGCGCGGACCGGCGGTCGGATGGGCCCCGCTGGGCCCGCATGATCCGTACCGCCCGCCGTATCCGGTCAACGACCGCATCGTCCAAGCGCTGAACCAGCCGACCGGCGCGCCCTTCCAGAGCCGGAACGCGCCGATGACGATCAACCGCTCGGCGATCACCATCGTGCCGACGCAGGTGCTGACCTCGAGCGCGCCGGTGGCCGGTGCGATCCGGCCGGGGCCGCTGCCGCCATCGATCGGCCCGGAGGCGCCGATGCAGTTCCGCCCGCAGGCGGCCCCGACCCGGGCGACGATCGGCGCCACGCAAACCGTGCTGCGCCAGGTCAACCCGCCCGGGCTCACCGCACCGGCCACGCATGTCGGGCCGGGTCCGTCGCTGGGCCAGGCGCCCTCGCCGAGCCCGCAGATCGGGCCCGCCGCAGTGTTCGGGGGCGCCGCGCTCGGCGCCGTCGCCGGTGGCCTGTTGCGGCCGTCACCGCCGCGAAGCGCCGGATTACCGGAACTGCGCCCCCGCGACATCCTCGCTGGCCCGCGGCCCGTTCCGCTACAGGGGATTCCGCACCGCGAGCCCTTCGCCCCGCCGCGGCAGGAGGCCTACCCGGCCCCGCGGCCGCAGCAACACTTCGCCGCGCCCCTACCGCAGCAGCATGTCGCGCCGCCGCGGCAGGAGCCGATCGCCGCCCCGCACCCGGTCGTCGCCCCTTACCGCCCTGCGCCGCCACCGTTCCAGCACGCCGCTGCCGCTCCACCCCCGCAGATCCAGCGCGCGCCACAACCACAGTCGCGGGAAGGCAGGCACGAGCGACCGGAACGCTGACACCAAACTTCCGTCATTGCCGGGCTTGACCCGGCAACCCAGAGGCCAGCAGCACCGACGGTCAGTCCTCTAGGCCTGGATGCCCGGGTCGAGCCCGGGCATGACGAATGTTGAGCTAAGCCGCTGTACTTACATCGACAATCTAAACAGACAGCAGTGAGCTTGACGCGGCCCGTAGGTGACGGATTTCCTCACCAGGGGGCCGGCGGCGTAGGGTGGCGAGACATGCTCGTGCTGTCCCGCCGCTTCCTGCCGCTCTTCGCCGTCCAGGCGCTCAATGCGCTGAACGATAATCTGTTCAAGAACGCGCTCGTCGTCCTCGTGGTGTTCCGCAACGCGGAGGGCGGCGCCGTGCTCGTCGCGCTCTCCGGCGGCATCTTCCTGCTGCCATACCTGCTGGTGTCGGCGACCGCGGGCCAACTCGCCGACAAGATCGACAAGGCGCGGCTGATCTGGCTGTCGCAGCTCGGCGCGGTCGCGCTGATGGCCGCCGGTGGGGCGGCGCTGCTCGCCGGCAGCGTCGCCGCGCTCCTGGCCGTGCTGTTCGGCCTCGGCGCGCATGCCGCCTTCTTCGGCCCGCTGAAATACGGGGTGCTGCCCGAGTTGCTGGCGCCGGCCGACCTGCTGGCCGGCAACGCGCTCGTCGAGGCCGGCACCTTTGCCGCCATCCTGCTGGGCACCATCGCCGGCGGCGTGCTGATCGGCCGCGGGGAGGGGGCGGCGATCGTGGCCGGCGCCGGGCTGCTGGTGGCGCTGGCCGGACTCGCCGCCGCTGCCACGATCCCCGCGCTGCCGGCCGCCGACCCGGGGCTTCGCTTGCGCGCCAACATCGCCGCCGAGACGATCGACCTGATCCGCGCCGCCCGTGCCAACCGGCTCGTCTGGATCAGCGTGCTCGGCCTGTCCTGGTTCTGGGCGCTCGGCGCCACCTTCCTCGCGCAATTCCCGGTGCTGGCGCAGGCCGAGTTCCATGCCGACAACCGGATCGTCACCTTGCTGCTGACCGCCTTCGCGCTCGGCGTCGGCCTCGGCTCGCTCGCCGCCGGACGGCTCCGGCCGCGGACGGCCACCGTGCCGGCCGCTGCCGTATTGCTGACGCTGTTCGGCTGGGGCTTCGCCGCGCTCAGCGCCCGCCCGGACGCCGCCCTTTGGACCACGCCGGCCGCCATGCTGACGGCGCCGTCCGGCCTGGCCGCGTTCGTCTGCCTGCTCGGCGCGGCGGCGAGCGGCGGCCTGTATTCCGTGCCGCTCTA
>CAZZVQ010000135.1:0-13512 GCA_964657565.1 uncultured Acetobacteraceae bacterium | reverse complement strand
TATCCGGGCCGGGCGGTGCCGGCGGCGGCGGAACGACCGCCTCGGCCGGTCTTGCGCCGGTAACCGGATATGGCGGCGGCGGCGGCGGCGGCGGCCCGGGCTTCACGGGCGGAAAGGGGGCCGATGGGCTGGTGGTCATCCGCTGGTTCGGCCCGGCTTCGTAGTGGCAACCGATCTCACCCAGTTCGGCCTGCACGTTCTGGCACCCGATGTCGTCCAAGGCTGGCAGAAAATCCCGGGTCGATGCTTCCGCTTATGGGGCGCGACCTGGGGCGGACAGGCCGCAAACTGGTATGGCATCTGCCCCGCGCGCGGCACCTACACGTGGACGGCATTTGATGCGCTGCTGGCAAAATTCGCCGGTAAACGGCTGTTCTATACCTTCGGCTACGTGCCTTATTGGGCGAACGGTGGCAGCGGCAGCAACACAGCTGGTGCCAAGGGGGATGCTCCAGTCAATTTCCAGGACGCCGCCGATTTTATGACGGCCCTCGCAACCCGCGCCCGCGGCAAGATCGCCTATTACAGCCCGATCAACGAGCCCGGAAACGAATGGTGGACGGCCGATCTCAACCAGAAATCGCTCGGCGCCGTCTCCAAGGCGTGGGTTGCTCAACACTTCTCCGCGGTGAAAGCTGCCGATCCGCTCGCTCTGGTGACCTCGCCGGAGTTCATGGCCGTCAACCCCTTCTTACAAGCGGATGACTTCTACGCGACCGGGTATGGCCAGTATTGCGACGTTCACGCCATCCACTCCTACCCGATCGCATCCTCGTACCGATATCGCCCGGAGCAGGCGCTCGAGATCAACCGCGTCCATCGCCGTATTCTCGCCTATTACGGCCGCCCCTCCACCATGATCTGGTCCGAAGGGAGCTCCACGTTTAACGTGACCGACCCGGCCCAACTCCTCGCCTTCGCCGCCATCTACCCCCTGATCGTCGCCTCCGACGCGATCGATATGTTCAACTGGTATGCCTATGACGGCAACGCCTGGGGCCAGCTTGGCGACCGAGGCGCAGGGTTCGCCGCTACCGCCACCGCGCATCGCGAAGCCATCAAATGGGTAACCGGCGCCACTTGGACGTCCCCTCTGGCGCGCGTGCCGGGCACCAACCAGGTCCGCAATCCAGCAATGAGCGGTGGCTCCGCCGGCGTTTGGCCAACCAATTGGGGCGCTTTCAATCCCGATAGCGCAAAGGGCATCAACGTCCAAGTGGTGGGCGTCGGCGCCGAGACTGGCACGCCGTATCTCGATGTCCGCATCTACGGAACGGCAAGCGCCAGCGCGACAGGCTACGTCCAGATTAATTTCGACACATCTACCGGAATATCCTGCGCCCTCGGACAGCTCTGGACCGAGACAGCCAACCTGTCGGTGTCCAGTCCCACCCGCGGCGGCCTGCTAGCGGCAGCTCTCGGCCATTCATACTTCAATCCTGCAGGCACATATTACAGCTTTGGATACAGTACCGAGGTGCCTCTATTTGTCGGGCCAAGCGTCGGTAATCCGTATGCGATCTCGCAGCCCACGGTCGATGCCGGCGCGGCAACGGTCCAACCCTACGTTCGCCTGCTCTACGCCGCCGGGTCGACCGTAGACTTCACGGTCCGTATTTCCGCGCCGGCCTGCGACACCGGCTCGATCTACACGGGCGCGTTTACCAAAGCAGGCGGCTACCAGGCGGTGGTACTCTGGGATGCGAACGGTGGCCCGACGGCCTACACCGTGCCGCCCGGATACGCCTACCTTCGCGATTGCAAGGGAAGCCAAGTCGCCGTCAGTCCCGGCAACAGCATCATGCTGACCCAGCAGCCAGTGCTGCTGGAAAACCAGCCGTTCAGGGCATGGGTGCATTAGCGCATGACGATTCTCCGCAATCGCCGCCTCAATGGCCGGCCGTATCTCCTGAATTTGCCAACCCCGTCCAGTTCGGGCGGAGACGACCTGGGCTTCCTCATGGGGACGCCCGGTCTAGGCTCGACCGGTGGCGGCGCTTCCTCTCCGTCCAGCATGTCGCAGGCGTTCACCTTGACCAACTGGGGCAGCGCCTCCTCGCTCGGCGCCCACAAGCGCGGCGTGTGGTTCAAGAGGGGCGATGTGCCGGCGGGCCAAATCCCGGCGCTTAGCAGCGGCACGGCGCAGCTTTACGGCCTGCGCTACTGGAAGGATGGCTCGCTCAAATACGCTCGGCTCCTGCTGCGCGACGCCAGCCTCGCCGCGGCCGCCACCAACTCCTACACGATGACGTCAGCAACTGGCACGCCCTCGACCGGTAGCGTCGCTGCAATCGGTAACGCCGGCCTGGCCACCGCGCTGACCGGGCACGACGTCAAGGTCGCCTTCGCCAACGTCAAGACCTGGGATTGCTCGAGCGCCAGCGGCACCTACGCGCCGCTCGGTAGCGGCTCGTTCACCGCTTCGCTCGCCGCCCACGCCGGCACGTCGACCCGGTGGACGCTGCTGACGACCGGCCCCGTCGCCGATGTGTGGCAGGGCTGGGGCATGGCGACCGACAACACTGGTGGCGCCGCCGACGCGCACCTGAAGGTCAACTGGTACGTGACCCGGTGGAAGAATGCCGACGGCAGCACGCTCGCCTTCCAGACCGGCGTCGTCGTCGCGCTCGACTGGTGGAGCGTGCCCGCCAAGTTCTTCCTGCAATACGACGCCACCTTGGCCGACGGCGCGACCACCATCCTCTCGTTCCCGAGCGTCAAGCACCACTACCAGTCGCAATGGCTGATGTGCGTCAACGACGGCGGCTTGAACGCCGGCACGGCGCCCTGGATCGGTGCGACGCAACCGACCCTGCACTGCGCGTTCGATCGCGACTACGCCGTCGCATCGGGCGTCGTGCCGCCGCTCGACACCGCCAAGCGCCCGACGCCCGCCCCGCAATACGCCTACGTGCCCTGCGGCGTGGTCGCCGATCCCGACACGGTCAGCCACGCCAACAGCCATCGCCCGGCGATCGACGCCACTGGCGGCTACAACGGTCGCGGCGTTATCACCCGCTTCGACGCCGACGCCTTCATGGCCGGCACCCCGCAAGCTTATGCCGTCGCCCGCCTCAATGCGCTCTCCGGCCTCGGCGTGCCCTACCACTACCGCAGCAACCGCACCCGCACGCGTCCCGGCGAGACCACCGCCGACGTCGCCAACACCATCATCCCGCTACTGATGGCACCCAAGGCCGCGAGCTACAGTGACTTCACCGCTCAAGGCCTGCCGGTCGCGGTCGACGCCTATAGTGGCAGCACATCGAACAACAGTGGCCACGATGGCTTCGTCTGGCAGACCGGCATCACCACCGCCGCCTCGAACGGCTATCCCTACTACCGCACCAACTCGGAACCCGCCGGTGCCGTGGGGCCATGGCAACCGAGTACCGACACCAGCCACGCCGTCTCGTACTGCTACTTCATGGCGCTGGTCAGCGGAGACGAGTGGCTGCTGGAGGCCCAACTCGACTTGGCGATGAACCTCGCCCACCAGGGCATCTACGGCTACCACAACAACACCCAACCCTTCGCCGTCACGTGGAACAGCGCGACGCCGACCGCCTACTGGACCGGGCTGCTCGGCCAGTTCCAGGCCGACGCCATCCGCGCGCTCGGCTGGGCGCAACTCATCCAGGGTCATGCCTGCGGCCTCGTTCCGGCTGACCACCCGGCCTACGGCTTCATGCAAGCCAGCATGGGTCATAACGGCGACTATGTTGCCGCCAACCTCGACAATCTGCCGGCCGATTTTGCCGCCGCCGCCTTCTACTCGCCCGAGAGCCAACTCGGACTGAACTCGCTCTACTCGCCCTGGATGAACGCCTTCATCCCGTGCGGCGCCTACGCGCACTACGTGTTGAACGAGGACGTCAGATGGAAGCGGCTCGGCGATTTCACGGCGACCTGGTCGATCAAGCAGGCCGCACTCGGCCGCTGGTATGCGCTCGACATTTACCGCACCGCGCATCGCCGCATGCGCGCCCCGTGGAACGCCACGACCAATCCTGAAATCCCCGCCGAGCAGCAGGGCGTGCTGGAACTGATCGCCAACTTGAATGCCAGCACCGGGATCTTCGAGATCGACCAGGCCGTCACCTGGAGTTCCACCGGGGTCTCGCCGCCACCCCTGACCAACGGCGATCAGATCGGCTTCACGAGCGAGACCGACGGCAACTCGAACGGCGTCATCCCGGCCGGCGCCAGCGAGGGGCAGGTCGCCTACATCGTCAACCTTCAACCCGGCAGCCAGATCACCGGCCGCAACGCCCCGACCACGCCGCCGAAATTCCAGCTTGCCGCCACCCCTGGCGGCACGCCGCTAACCTGGTCGACCACGACGAGTAACGTCAACCTGACCTACCTGCCGCAAGCGCTGGCGGCCTACTCCGTCGCCACAGCCGGTGCGGATTACCTGTCGTTCCCCTATTTGCCGGACTGGGGCAACTACGTCCCGATCCACATCTCGGCGCTCATGATGGCCCGCCAGGCCGGCAACACGGCCTGCACTCCCGCCATCCGCGACGGCGCGCTCGCCTTCACCGCCCCGATGGATACCAACGGCGCCGTCTACTACTCGCCTTTCGATATGGCGATCACCGCTTAGATCCTCAAAGGATTTGTGGAATGAATGACACGCGCGACACCATTCACGCGGGTCTAACCGCAATACTCGTCTGGCTGGCTCTCTACTTCGAGTTACACGGCGGACTACTATTGGCTGAGGAGAACTTCAGATACATGGAGCTATTCGCTCCGCAACGCCTATGGGCGGTCTTCTTCCTCGCCGCCGCCAATTTCGGCATCGTCGGTTTGATTACCCATCGTGCTGTGGTCCGCCTCGCCAGCGTGCTCGTCGTCGCCACCGCGCACGGCATCTTCGCTGGCTGCCTCATCCTCGCCGGCGCCAGCGTCTGGTCCGGCACCTACGCCATCATCGCCGCCATGGGCTACCTCCTCGCCTTCCGCCGGGCGCGAGCCGGGCTTTAGACCGCCCTCGCCCTGACTGGCTCCAGCCAGAGCGTGAACTGCTGTCTCGAGCGAAGGTGCAGCGCATGACGGAAATTCCAACCGGCCCCTGGTGGGTCGTCACCGCCGCCTCCGCCCCAAGTGTCGCCAGCGGGCTTTGGGTATTCTGGCGCTGGTGGATCGACCGCGGCGACCGGTTGCACGATACCGCCGCCAACCGCGAGCAAATCGTGCTCCGCGACCTAGAAGCCCAGCGGCTCGCTCTCTCACGGGATCAAGCCGAGCTTTTCGACCGCCTAAGAAACGAGCTAGCCCGGATCCAGCTCCGTCTTCTCGATGTGGAGCACGACCGGGATCGCGGCTGGGATCTGGCGCGCTGGTGGAATCAACGGGCGCACGAACTGCGCCACGCCGGCGTCAACGCCCAGACCATCGTCGTTGGTCTTTGCGCAAGGGAGGGAGTCGATCCTCCGACCTGGCCAGATATGGAAGTTCCCGGTTTGGAGGACCCAAAATGAGTGTCTTCGACAATGCCTTCCGAGCCGTCATCGGTGTCGAGGGAGGATACACGGCCAATCCGCTCGATCCCGGCAACTGGACCGGTGGAAAGTGCCGCATCGGCCAATGTAACGGCACCAAATACGGCATTTCCGCCGCCTCTTACCCAACCCTGAAGATCGCCGACCTCACCCTCGCGGACGCCCAGGGCATCTATCGCCGCGATTACTGGGACAAGACCGCCGGGGACGATCTCCCACCAGCCTTGGCACTTCTCGTCTTCGACGCCGCGGTCAACTCCGGCCCCGACCGCGCCGTCAAATGGCTCCAGACGGCGCTCAACGTCTCCGTCGACGGCATCGTTGGTCCATTAACGATTGCTGCATCAAAACAATCATCCGGCAACGGAGCCGCCCTCTTGGCTGAATACCAGGCCCAACGTCTGCTTTTCCTGACCGGCCTGCCAACCTGGCGCGTTTTCGGTCTCGGCTGGACCCGGCGCGTCTGCACCATTCAATTCGAAGCCTTGCGCGTAGGGGAGGGGGCCTGATGGACTGGGTTCAGGTGGGTGAGGATGCCGCAAAGGGAGCTGCTGCCGGCAGCATCGTCCCCGGCATCGGCACGGCATTGGGAGCCGCCGGCGGAATGGCGCTCGATCTCGCGCCCGAACTCGGGCAATGGCTCTTCGGTCCCGGATCAGCCAATACGGTCAAAGCGGTACAAACCGCCGTCCAGACCGTGACCGGCGCCACCGACATCGGCGACCAGGTTCAGGCGCTCACCAATCCCGATCTCGCCCGGACGCTGCGGATCCAGCTCGCCGGCATCGCCGCCGCCCGCGCCGCCAGCGCCGCCAAGGCCGCCCAGGATCAGCTGGTCGCGCAACTGGCCGATGTCGCCAACGCCCGCGCCACCACCGTCCAACTCGCCCAATCCGGCTCGCCGATGGCCTGGGGCGCCGCCATCGTCAGCGTCGTCGTCCTCACGACCTTCGCCGGCGCCATGCTCATGACCCTTTTGCGCGCGATTCCCGAAAACGCCCAGCCCGTGCTCAACGTTCTCCTGGGTAGCCTGACCGCCATGGCCACCAGCGTCGTCTCCTATTGGGTCGGCAGCAGCGTCGGCAGCGCCCGAAAGGACGCCCGCATCGCCAACCTCCTCGGCAACAATCGCTGAACCTGCCACTCAGTAGAAATGTTTCGGCAGCGTCAGCAGCGGGAACGCACTGTGCACATGCGGCTCCGTCACCGCCTCCACGGCTCGCAGATAGCTCCGGTCAAGCTTCGCGAAACAACTCAGCCCCAATAGTCCGAGGCACTCGACCACCTCCTCCTCGAGCAGCTCCACCACCCGCGCGATCCCCTCCGCCCCCGCGGCCGCGAACCCATACACATACAGCCGTCCGATCCCGACCAGATCCGCCCCGAGCGCGATCGCCTTGACCACGTCGCTCCCCCGCGAGATCCCGCCATCCGCGATGACCAGAGCCCGTCCGCCAACCGCATCGGCGATCTCCGGCAGCACCTCCGCCGACCCGGCGCCATGGTCGAGCTGCCGCCCCCCATGGTTGGAAACATAGATCCCCTCGACCCCAAGATCGCACGCCCGCACCGCATCCTCGGCAGTGGCGATCCCCTTCAGGATCAGCCTCACCTTGTGTGTGCGCTTGAACCGCTCGATGTCGGACCAACTCAGCCCCGCCTGGAACTCCATTCCCGCCGACCGCGCCCGCCACGGCTTGGCGAACCGGTTCGCGATGTCCCGCTCCCGCCGGCTATAGATCGCGCTGTCCACCGTGATGCAGA
Organism: uncultured Acetobacteraceae bacterium; assembly: GCA_964657565.1. Classification (GTDB taxonomy): domain Bacteria; phylum Pseudomonadota; class Alphaproteobacteria; order Acetobacterales; family Acetobacteraceae; genus JAVVHH01. The sequence continues at coordinate 6,238 of CAZZVQ010000135.1, read as the reverse complement.
AGGCATCATACCCCGCGTCGACCGCCCGCCGCGCATGGTCGTCCACGAACGCATCGTCGCCCCGCACGTAGAGCTGGAAGATCTTGCAGCCACGGGCCGCCTCCGCCGTGCGCTCGATCCCCGACTCGCTGACGGAGCTGATGAAGAACGGAATGCCCGCGAGCCCCGCGCCCGCCGCAACCGTCACCCCACCCCCCGCACCGAGCTGATCCAGCCCGCCGACCGGCGCCAGCGCCACCGGCAGCCTGATCCGATGCCCCAGGAACTCCGTCGACGCATCGATATGCGACACGTCCTCGAGCACCCGCGGCCGAAACCCGATCCGGTCCAGCGCCGACCGGTTGCGTCGGACCGTCGTCTCCGTCGCCGTCCCCCCAACGACGTAATCCCACAAATTCTGGTTCAGGTTGAGCCGCGCCGCCGCGATGATCTCATGCAACGTCTGAAACCGTTCCTGCGCGGCGTTCCCCATCGTCTGTCCCCTTCTACTCGCTGCTTCAGCAGCGACGGACGCGAACGCTACCCGCCTGACGACCCCGCGTCATCTCTCAGCGACAAATCCGCCCGGCAGCCTTCACCGCCGCCGCTTCTCAGGCTGTGCCGGCTTAGCAGGCTCCACCCGCCCCGACGCGCGCGGCGGCGTCTTGATCTCTTGCAACAGCCCGACGCACGCGCCGTCCTCCCCCGTCCCAAACTGTATCGTCGGCAGCAACCCGGCCGCGGGCGTCAACACGATCCCCAACCCCACCGCCGCCGCCGCTCGCCCTCCGCCCTCCACCAGATCCGGCTGGATACTAGGGCTGCCCAACGTCCCCCTGACCGCAATCGGCGTCGGCAACGACCCGATGCTGAAATGCTTGGCTTGCGTCCTTAGCGTCAGTCCCAATTGCTCGTTCTTGAGGTTGACCCCGCCCATGATCCCGATCCTGGACGCGTTCGTATCAAGCATCGTCAGCCTCGATTGCGCGTTACCATTGGTCAGCATCACGTCGGTGATCAAGCACTGGATCTGCTCCCGCGACGGCACTCCGATCGCTGACAGCAGCGCGTTGCCAAACTGCAGCCCCGACAAATCGACCAGCAGCGCACTCAGATTACCGCCCGCACCCATATAGAGTTTCACCTCGCCATTACTGCCGCCCAGGATCTCCGCCAGCGACTTGCCAGTCCCCTCGATCACCGCCCGGCCGCCGATCGATCCAGCCCCCTGGCCAACCCCGGTCGCGTTGAGCAGCTTGCTCACATCCACGCTCTTGAACTCGACATTCGCCTTCATCGCCAGCTCCTGCGATTTCTCCGATAGCTGGATGTCCGAGGTAATCTGCCCCTTGCCGACCCCGAAACTCAGCGGGTGCAGCGAAATTGTCCCGTTCACGATGTCCATCGCCACACGCATGTCGTCCAGCGGCTGCCGCTGCCCCTCGATCCGGTGCGCCGCGTAGTTCAGATGCACATCCGCGACGTTCAGCCGCGGCAAGCTGATCGGATCGGTCGGCAACACCCGCCCATTCGACATTTCGGCTTTCTTGGTCCCCTTCGTGGCATCCCCCGGCTCGGCGCCGATGAACCCACCAAGATCCTTCAAATCGACCATCTTCGACTGCAGATCCGCCGTCAGCACCGGCCGCGCCGGCTTCGTATCCACCGAGAGCGCACCCCCGAGGTCGCTGCTCCCAACCTTGCCCTGCAACTCCTCGAACTTCACCACGCCATTCGCGTAGTCCAGCTTCCCCGCAACGCGGTACGGCGGCGTCTTCGGAATCGCGATCCCAGTCAGCGGCAACAGCAGCGACATGTCGGGACCCGCGAACACCAACCTGACATTCGCGCCGGCGAACGCCAGCGGGTTCTGGATCGTCCCCTGCACCGATGCCGTCGTCGGCCCGTTCTGCACCTTCAAATCGATCGGATACGGGTCTCCCGCATCCCGCAGCGTCAGCAACGCCCCGCCGACGAACTCCGCCGTAATCGGCTGCTTGGCATACACGCCCTTAGCATGCGCGACGATCTGGTCCTTGTTCGCGCTATCGCCGCTCTTCGTCTCTACCGCGACCTGGAAATCCGCTCCGAGCGGCGCCGAGCGCACATGCACGGCCCCATCATTGATCACCAAACGCCCCAGCGCCGGACCGCTGTCCCCGCTCGAACTACTGTCCGACCCACCACCGCCGAATGCCCAGTTCGCCTTGCGGTCCGCCAACTGCTGCGCGTCGACCACCGGCTTGTCCACCTGGATCAGCGGCAATACGACCTTCCGCTCCTTGATCAGCGTCATTGCCTCGATGTCCGCCGTCAGGTGCTCCGCCGTTGCGAACGGCCCATCCCCCCCCGACCACCCGCTCGGATTGCCGATCGACACATCGTCAGCCACGACCCGGGTCGTTCGCCCGAGTGTGACGTGCAGATGCCCGATCGTCACCGGCCGCCCCAACGCCGCGCTGGCCCGTGGCTCGATCAACGGGATCAGCCAATCCCACCGGAACAGGACGGCAAAGATGATGATGGCAGCGGCAACCGTGCCGATCACGTAAGGCCAGCGGCGACGACGGACTGTTTCGGTCATTTCCAGTCAACGGACCATGCCCGCCCGAGGTTCCACTTGCCCGCCAGCCCTCCGCCCCGCACTCTCCGCTGGAACAAGGAGACGCCTGATGATTCACGAATTGCGGATCTACCGCTGTTTGCCGGGCCGCCTTCCCGCACTGCTCAACCGTTTCCAGACCACCACCCTGGACATCTGGGCCCGCCACGGCATTCGCCAGGCCGGCTTCTGGACGACGCTCATTGGCGAATCCAACCAGGAGCTGACCTATCTCCTCGCATGGGAAAGCCTCGCGGAGCGCGATACCAAGTGGACCGCCTTCCAGTCCGACCCCGAATGGATCAGCAAGCGCGCCGAAACCGAGAGGGATGGCCAGATCGTCGGCAACATCACCAGCCAGCTTCTCGTGCCAACCAGCTTCTCCAGCGTGAAATGAACAGCCTGCGCGGGGCCATAATCCCGGTCACGCCGCTCCAGCAGAACTGTGCTCTGCTGTGGGATGACGCGACTAAGCACGCCTGGGTGATCGATCCAGGCGGGGATGTCCCGCGAATCCGCGACGCCGTCGCCGAATTGGGCCTCTCCGTCCAGCGCATCCTCCTCACCCATGGCCACATCGACCATGCCGGCGGCGCCGCTCTCCTGCGCGAAGCCCTGCCTGGAGTGCCGCTCGAGGGACCCGGCCAACTCGACGCGTTCCTGCTCGACGGTCTCGAGGATCAAGGCCGCCGCTTCGGCGTCGCCGGGGCCCGCAACGTCCGCCCCGACCGTTTCCTCGTCGAAGGCGACACGCTCGAACTCGGAGGCCACGAGTTCGAGGTGCTGCACTGCCCAGGCCACACTCCCGGCCACGTCGTCTTCGTCGACCGCGGCGGCGGCCTCGCGATCGTCGGCGACGTCCTATTTCAAGGATCGGTGGGCCGCACCGACTTCCCCTACGGCGACACCGGCGCCCTACTGGCCTCGATCCGCGACAAGCTCATGATTTTGCCCGACGAGACCGCCTTCCTCTGCGGACACGGCCCGGGCTCCACCATCGGCGCCGAACGCCGCAACAACCCGTACGTCCACGAGGCGCTCAGGGAAGCCCGCCCCTAACGCGAGACACGCTAGAAATCCGACGAGCCCGGAGCCCGGCTCGAGATCATCGACAGCAACTCGCGCCGGGTCGACGCGTCCTCGCGGAAACATCCCGTCATCCGGCTCGTCACCATGCTCACCCCAGCCTTGTGCACGCCCCGCGTGCTCATGCACTGGTGCCCCGCCTCGATCACCACCGCCACGCCCCGCGGCTGCAGCACGTGCTCGATCGTGTCCGCGATCTGCACCGTCAGCCGCTCTTGGATCTGCAGCCGCCGCGCGAACGCATCCGCCACCCGCGCCAGCTTGCTGATCCCTACCACGCGGTGACGCGGCAGATAGCCGATGTGACACTTGCCGATGATCGGCACCATGTGGTGCTCGCAATGGCTCTCGATCCGGATATCGCGCAACAGCACGATCTCGTCGTAGCCATCCACGTCCTCGAACGTCCGCTCCAGTAGAGCCAGCGGGTCGACGTCATAGCCCGAGAACATCTCGCGATACGCCCGCGCCACCCGCGCAGGCGTATCTCGCAATCCCTCCCGCGAGGGATCGTCATTGGCCCACCGGATCAGCGTGCGCACTGCTTCCTCGGCCTCCGACTGGGTCGGACGCGAAAGGCTGACAGGTCCGGCCGCGGGCAGGGTAGGGGAGATCTCGTTCACGAATGGGTCCTCATAGTTAACCCATGTAAGGCCGCCCGGGTAAACGATAAGTCAATGCACCCGTGTTTGCTGTCCGGGGCTATCGAGGCTAAACGCCGGAATGGTCACGTCGAATGCCTGCCCCGACGCAGTGGCGATCATGTGGTACGCCCCCAGCATGATCCCCGAACTCGTCTCCAGCGGCGTGCCCGACGTGTATTCGAACGACTCCCCCGGCTCCAACACCGGCTGTTCGCCCACCACGCCAGCCCCCTGCACGATCTGGATACGCCCATGCGCATCCGTGATGCGCCACGTCCGCCGCAGCAACTGGACCGTCGCGCGACCCAGATTCGTGATCCGCACCTGGTAGGCCCAAACCCACGGGCCCTGCTCCAGATCCGATTGATCCTCCAGAAAATAAGTACGAACGGTCACCTCGATGCCCTCGGTGACCGCACGATACTCCGGATTCATCGTTACTCGGCAGCCTGGCGGGCTGGCACGCCCAGTCCAGCCAGCGCGCTCTCGAGATCCTCGATCAAATCATCCACATCCTCGAGCCCGACCGACAACCGGATCGCACCATCCGTAATCCCTAGCCGCGCCCGCTCCTCGGCCCCGATCCTCATATGCGTCGTCGTCGCCGGATGCGTCACCAATGACTTGGAATCGCCCAAATTATTGGAAACGGCGATCAGCTGGAACGCGTTCATGACCGCGAATGCCGCCTCCTTGCTCGCCAATTCGAACGACACCATCGTCCCGCCCGAACGCATCTGCCGCATCGCCAGCGCATGCTGCGGATGATCCGCCCGTTCCGGATACAGCACGCGCCGCACCGACGGGTTGCCAGCCAACGCATCCGCCACCCGGCGAGCGCTCCGGCTCGACGCATCCACCCGCAACGACAGCGTTTCCAACCCCTTCAGCAGCACCCAAGCCGTGAACGGCGACATGCTCGGCCCGGTATTACGGATGAACGGCTGCAGCGTCTCCTCGACCCATGCCTTCCGCCCGAGCACCGCACCTCCCAACACGCGTCCTTGCCCGTCGATATGCTTGGTGCAGGAATACACCACGATGTCCGCCCCCAACTCGAACGGCTTCTGCAGCAGCGGCGTCGCGAACACGTTGTCGACCACGACCAACGCGCCCGCCTTGTGTGCCATCTCGCAAATGGCCGGCAGATCGAGCACCTCCAGCATCGGATTCGACGGACTCTCCAGCAACACCATCGTCGCCGGGGTCGACAACGCCTGCGCCCAGGCGTCGAGGTCCGTTCCGTCCACGAACTCGCTCGTGATGCCATAGCGCGGCAGCAGCGTGGACACGATCCAATGGCACGACCCGAACAAAGCCCGCGACGCCACCACCCTGTCCCCGGTCTTCAAATGCGACAGCATCGCCGCGTGCACCGCAGCCATCCCCGTCGCCGTCGCCCGGCACGCCTCGGCACCCTCAAGCTGCGCCAGCCGCTCCTCGAGCATCGTCACGGTCGGATTCCCGAACCGCGAATACTGATAGTGGCTAACTTCGCCCTTGAACGTGGCTTCCGCCTGTTCGGCGTCGTCGTAAACGAAACCGCTCGTCAGAAAGAGCGCTTCCGCCGTCTCCCCATAAGAAGACCGTTTAGTCCCGCCATGGACCAGAACCGTTGCGGGGCGAAGAGATGATTTCGACATGGGCCAGCCTCATACATCAGCCGTCGACCCCGGGCCAAACACCGTTGACCACAGGCCTCTTTAGCGCGTTTCTTTCACCTCGCCGCAATCCGGCCGGACAAATCACGAGGGGACGATCGTCGATCCGGGTGCACCCTATGCGGCAGCATTTGCGTGGTCAACCGCCTTTCCTTATACAGGGCTCGTCGGCAGACCGAGCCGCGACCCGGCGCGGGTGTAGTTCAATGGTAGAACGGCAGCTTCCCAAGCTGCATACGAGGGTTCGATTCCCTTCACCCGCTCCA
>CAZZVQ010000134.1:0-13550 GCA_964657565.1 uncultured Acetobacteraceae bacterium | reverse complement strand
AGCCCCATCATCATCATCCGGGCCACCCAGAAGAAGATGATGTCGAACCCGGTGACCAATACATCCCCCGGATAATACCGGCTCAACTCCGCCGTCTGGTCGGGCCAGCCCAGCGTCGAGAACGGCCACAGCCCCGAGCTGAACCACGTGTCCAGCACGTCCTCGTCCTGCACCAGCGCCGCGTCGCGGCCATATGTCTCCCGCGCCAGCGCCGCCGCCTCGTCCGCGTCATGCGCCACGAACACCGCCCCATCCGGCCCGAACCACGCCGGGATCCGATGCCCCCACCAGAGCTGCCGGCTGATGCACCACGGCTGGATGTCGCGCAGCCAGGCGAAGAACGTGTTCTCCCATTGCTGCGGCACGAACCGCGTCTGCCCCGTCTCCACCGCCGCGATCGCCGGCTTGGCCAGCTCGGCCGCGTTGCAATACCACTGCGTCGTCAGCAGCGGCTCGATCGGCACGCCCGACCGGTCGCCATGCGGCACCTGATGCGTATGCGGCTCGGTCTTCTCCAACAATTCCAGCCGCTCGAACTCGGCCACGATGGCCTTGCGCGCCGCAAACCGCTCCATTCCGTCCAGCGAGCGCGAGAAGTCGCTGCCGCTCTCGATCTCGGCAAGCGTGATCCGGCCTTCACGATCGAGCACGCTCGGCATCTCGAGCCCGTGCCGCTGCCCCACCTGGAAGTCATTGAAATCATGCGCGGGCGTGATCTTCACCGCGCCGCTGCCCTTCTCCGGATCGGAATACTCGTCGGCAATGATCGGAATCCGCCGCCCCACCAACGGCAGCACCACGAACTTCCCGACCAGATCGCGATACCGCGCATCCGCCGGATGCACCGCGACCGCCATGTCGCCCAGCATCGTCTCCGGCCGTGTCGTCGCCACGGTGATGAACGCGTCCGTTCCCTCAATCGGATACCGCAGGTGCCACAAGCTCCCGCGGATCTCCTTGTTCTCCACCTCGAGGTCCGAGATCGCCGACTGGAACTTCGGGTCCCAGTTCACCAGCCGCCGGTCGCGATAGATCAGCCCGTCGCGATACAGCCGCACGAACACCTCGCGCACCGCCCGCGACAGCCCCTCATCCATCGTGAAGCGCTCGCGCGGCCAGTCCAGCGACGCGCCGAGCCGGCGCAATTGCCCGGTGATCGCCCCGCCGCTCTCGGCCTTCCACCGCCAGACCCGCTCGAGGAACGCCGGGCGCCCCATCTCCTGCCGGGTCTGGTTGCCCTCAGTCGGCAGCAGCCGCTCGACGACCATCTGCGTCGCGATGCCGGCGTGGTCGGTGCCGGGCTGCCACAGCGCGTCGCGCCCCTGCATCCGGCGCCACCGGATCAGCGCGTCCTGCAGCGTCATCGTCAGCGCGTGCCCCATGTGCAGGCTGCCGGTGACGTTCGGCGGCGGGATCATGATGGTGTAGGGCTGCCCGGCCGAACGCGGCTCGGCATGGAACGCGCCGTCCTGTTCCCACCGTGCATACAAAAGCTGCTCGATCGCAGCGTGGTCGAAGCTCTTGCTCAGCATCGGCTGAGGTTTAGCTGCACGCGCCTCGCACGCAAGGGTGCCTTGCCTCTAGCCAGCGCTGCGTCCGACGACCCGCTCGATTTCTGCCTGCACCAGCCGCTCCACCACCGGCGGCAGATGATTGTCCAGCCACGCCTTGAGCAATGGGCGGATCTCCTCGCGCACGAGATCTTCGATCGTGACCACGCCGCGGCTCACCGCAGCACTCCGCTCGGCGGCCAGGGTGCGCATCAGAGCCCCAACCGACGTCGCTGCCGCGGCAGCGGCGGCCGGCGCCACCAGCGACGGGGCTGCCGCTGCGGCCTCGCGCCCGACGCTGGCCGGAGCGGGGGAGGGTGAGTCGTCGATCACCAGGTCGCTATGCACCGTTTCCTCCGGCGTTGCCAAGGTTGGTCTCTCAATCTCGGGTTGCAGGTCCAGCTCACCGGCGTGGCTATGCTGTTCACTGGTCGCGTGCTCCGCCGCCGAGGATTGCGGCTGGCCAGCGCCCGGCCCCGGGCTGTCCTCGACGATCATCGAGGGGTCGAGCATCAGGACGCCCTCCGCGGCGTCCTTTGCCGTCTTGTCATCGTCGTTCAAAATCCGGCGGATCGACGCCAGGATGTCATCCATCGAGGGATCGGGCTCGGCAGCCGATCCGGTCTCAGCCGGCGGGGAGGAGGGGGCCTGCGCCATGGTTACCGGCCCGGTTGGTCGCGCGCGTAATCGCTCGTGCCGAACAGCCGGTCACGAACTGCGGTGTAATAGGCGGTCTCGTCGTAGATCGGCACGTTCAGGTTCAGGTCCCGTGCCGACAGCCGGCCCAACGAGGCCGCCAGCGTGTACGACGCCGTGATCAGGTTCGAGAGATTCTGCACCAGCGTCACCCGGGAGTTCAGAAGCGCCTGCTCCGCGTTCAACACGTCCAGCGTCGTCCGGCTACCGACGATCGCTTCGCGCTGCACGCCTTCCAGCGCGATTTGGTTGGCCCGGATCTGCGCCTTGGTGCTCTCGATCGTGCTCCGCGCCGCCACCAGCGTCTCCCAGGCCTGGGTCGCCTGCTGCACGACCTGCCGGCGGATATCGTCCACCGTCTTGCGCGATTGCTGCTCCTGTTGGCGCGCCTGGCGCACGCGTGAATACTCGGCGCCGCCCTGATAGATCGGCACGCTCGCATTCAACACCACCTGGCCGCCGATCACCCGCTGCCGGATCAGCGTCGAGTTATCCGACCGCGCCGCCTGCGCCTGCAAGCTGAGCTGCGGCATCAGATTGGCGAATTGCACGTCGATATTGTCCCGCGCCGCTGCGTCGTCGAACAGCGCCGCAACGACGTTGGGGTTGTTGTTCGAGGCGAGTTGGACCGCCTCCTGCTGGCTATGCACCGGCTGCTTCAGCGGTTGCGGCTCGACCAACTGGTCCGGCAACTCGCCGACGTAGCGCCGATACGTCCCGCGCGCCGTCTGCAGGTTGCCTTGCGCGGTCTCCCGGGTCGCCCGGGCTCCCGCCAGCGCCGCTTCGGCCTGCGCCACGTCCGTCCGCGTGATCTCGCCGACACGAAACCGGTCCTGGGTCGCCTGGAGCTGACGCGCCAGCACCTGCTCGTTGTTGGTGTTGAGCTGCAGCACCTGCTGCGTCTGGATCACGTTCACATAGGCGTTGACCGTGTCGGAGAACAGCTGCTGCTCCGTCGCCAGCAGTCGCGCCCGCTGGCCGAACACACGGTTGTCCGCCTGCCGGGTTCCCGCCTGCGTGGCGCCACCACGGTACAGCGGCTGGGTCGCCGTCGCCTGTCCGCTGAACAGGTCGCGGTTGTTGCGGAATTTGCTCACTACTCCGTTCGAGGAGCTCTGATACGATCCGTCCGCGTATCCCGCCGAGCTCGACAATACGATCGTCGGCCGCCATCCCGCCAACGCCTGCGGCACGCCTTCGTCCGTCGCCCGCAACTGCGCCCGCGCCGATTGCAGCGACGGGTTGTTCGAATACGCCGCCGACAGCGCATCCTGCAGCGTACGCGGCTGCGCTCTCGCTGCGCCCGCGGCCAAAACCATCAGAGCGCCTAACGCAATCGCACCATTCCGCATTTTCGCAGTCCTGTTCATGCCCGCCTACCGACGCAGCACAGTATAAGGAATAGCCTCAAAGCTCTAACAATCCGTTAAAACTCGAACACTGGCGCGACGATGAAAGCCGGCAGCAACGGCGTCGCGCAATCGAATTGCGGCTGCGCCCGCAGCGTCATCTGCGGCGCGCCCGGGTTGATCGGCTCGGCCAGCACGCCTTTGCCCAGGCCGCCGCTCTTGGCCAGCACCGTCACCAGCCTCCCGCCCTGATGGTTCAGCGTCGCCCCGATCAGCGGCGGAATCTCGCTCACCGCGCCCTCGATCAGGATGACGTCCCACGGGCCCGGCAGCCCGTCCTGCAGCTTGCCCGCCTGCAGCACCACCTTCGGCGCCACCGACGCCAACACCGCCCGTGCGATCGCCAACAGCGCCTCGTCCTCCTCGAGCGCGGTCACCACCGCGCCGCAAGCATCCAGCACCGCCGCGCCGTATCCGGTGCCGGCGCCAACGACCAACACCCGCTCGCCCGCCCGCACCTTCGCCGTCTGCACCAGATGCGCCAGCACCCGCGGCTCCATCAGCACGCGGCCGCCCGGCAGCCGCACGTCTTCGTCGATATAGGCCATGCTGGCCCGCTCGGGCGGCACGAAACGCTCGCGCGGCAGCGTGCGCATCGCCCGGATGATCCGTGGATCCACGACCCGGTCCGGCCGGATCTGCGAATCGACCATGTGGTCGCGCGCAGAAGCGTAATCTAACGTCGGGAGGTCCATGCTTCGCCCAATGGTTGTCGCAGGCGCGATCACGCCGGCGTGTCGTGCCAACCGCTTATATCCTGGCCGCACCCCTTCGCGCTACCCGCTCCGCGGCCGACGCCACCCGACGGCTTGACCGCGCCACCGGTGAGAGACGATATAGTGCCCCTGCCGCACAGCATGCTTGGGGTCCGGTGGCAGAGTGGTGATGCAGAGGACTGCAAATCCTCGAATGCCGGTTCGATTCCGGCCCGGACCTCCAGCGACGACCTGACCGGATCAACCCTCCGGATCGAGTGCCTGTTCCGCCCGCTTGCGGGCCCAGATGCCGCCCCGCGATTGCGATTGCGCGGCGATTTCCTCCAGCGCCGTGCGCAGTGCCGCGATCGTGTCGGCACACCGCAGCAGCAACGCCCTGTCCAGGATCGGCTTGCCGTCCAATAATGTGTCGGAAGCGCGCGCGCGTGCGTCCTGCTCGACAGTTGGTCTTTTTTGCGACATTGCATTCTCCCGAATCAGCCGCGCACCCAATGTCGGCAGTGTTGTTCATCTTATGCCAAAATACACCTTTGACTATCTCGCGTGCGCCGGCTCGGGGTTGACCCCCGATCATCTAAACGGCAATCCAGCGGCATCAAAATTTGGGCAGTGGATGGCTGCAGATTGGAATTAGGGCATGCCTGCAACAAACATTTCTCAAGACATTGCCCCACCGACCTATTCGACCAGCGCCGGCACCACGAAGCGCAACCTTCTCCTTGCCGACTTCGCCCTCGCTCAAGCTCAAAGTCTCGACTGGCTCTCGCGTCGTTACGCCTTCCAACTCGTCGAACAGCCGCCCCCGCGTGATCTCGTCGCGCTCGGCCTCGTCGAGTCGCCCTACATGCACCTGCCGACCTGGAAGCGGTGGGTCACGTTGCTGCGGTTGGCCACCGTCGGCAAGGACGACGAAGCCCGGCAACGCATCAAGACCGCGCTCGGCCTGCGCCTGCTCGGCCGGCACCCCGTCGTCGCCCTCGCCCCGATCATGGCGTTGGACAGCGACGTCGTCGACGAGAACACCTACGCGGCGTGGATCGGCCGCTACGATACCCTCACCAACGCCGACCGCGCCATCATCCGACATGCGGTGGACGCCGGCGGCCTGCCCGAATTGCAGATCGTCATCCTCTATGACTCGGCCCGCGCCGCCGCGCTGTCCGGCCTGCTCGCCCAGTTGCAGGCACAACTCTACCCGTCCTGGCGCGCGCTCATCGTGCTCGACCAGGCCGAAGCCGCCCCCCTCGGCGGCGCCGATACGGCGATCATCGCCGCCGACCGCCGCTTCGCCACCATCGCGCCCGCCCAACTCGTCTCGAGCTTGACGGCGCCCTATGCGGTGGTGCTCGACCTGTCCGTCACGCTGCGACCGGAGGCCCTGTTCGCCTTCGCCGACGCGGCGGCCGCCAACCCCGCCTGGCGCCTGATCTACGCCGACGAGGACCGGCTGCACGAAAACGAGCGGCACATGCCGATCTTCAAGCCGGTGTTCGCGCCGGAACTGAACCGCCGGATGGCCTATCTCGGCGGCTGCGTCTGCGTCGGCGGCGCCGAGATCACGGGACCGCCCGGCGCGTCCATCGCCGAGTGGGCCGCCTCGCTCGCGGGCCGGCTCGAGCCGGCCAGCATCGGCCGGGTCACCCGCATCCTGTTCCATCGCGACGCCGGCGCCCCGGAAGCGCCGCTCCGCCCGGTCCCGACGCCGGACTGGCCGGAACCCAGCGTCGCCATCATCATCCCGACGCGCAACCACGCCGCCCTGCTCGGCGCCTGCGTCGACAGCATCCGCAGCATCACCGCCTACCCGGCCGACAAGATCCACTTCGTCATCATCGACAACGGCTCCGACCAGCCGGACGCCCTCGACCTGCTCGACCGTCTCGGCCGCGACACGCAGATCCAGGTCATCCGCGACCCGAGCCCATTCAACTACGCCCATCTCAACAACGTCGCCGCCGCCGCCGCCGCCCAGGATGTCCTGCTGTTCCTCAACAACGACACCGAAATCGTCGAGCCGGGCTGGCTGCAGGCCATGGCCGGGTGGGCGGCGACGCCCGGGATCGGCGTCGTCGGCCCCAAGCTGCTCTACCCGGACCGCACGATCCAACACGCCGGCGTCGTGCTCGGCATCGGCGGCGTCGCCGGCCACAGCTTCGTCGGCCTCGCCGCGGACTCCCCCGGCTATCTCGGCCTTGCCGGCGTCACGCGCGAAGTGGCCGCCCTGACCGGCGCCTGCATCGCCGTCCGCCGCTCGCTGTTCGAGGAAATCGGCGGGTTCGACGAACATCTCGAGATCGCGTTCAACGACACCGCGCTCTGCTGCGAAGCGCTGCGGCGCGGCAACCGCAATCTCTACCTCGGGGACGTCGCGGTCATTCACCACGAATCCAAGTCCCGCGGCTTCGACGACACGGCGGAGAAGCTGGCGCGCTTCCGCAGCGAGTGCGCCCATGTCCGTCTCAAATATAAGCCGTTGTTCGACCAGGACCCTTATTACAGCCCCAATCTCGGCCTCGAACGGCAGTATCAGCCCACCATCCCCCGGGCCCCCCGCCCCTGGCATCACCATCGCCGCCGCATCGACCCGAACCCGCGCGTGCTGATCCTCAGCGACGTCCATGCCGTCGGTCACGGCGTTCCCGTCGTCATCAAACAGCATGCCGAATACCTGGCCGCCCAGGGCTGGACCATCTTCATCGGCGGTCCGCTGCGGGCGAACGAGATCACCTACGAGGGCTGCCTGCGGGTCTATCTCGACGGCTCCTTCGAAGCCCAGTCCTTCGCCTACGAGGCCGACGTCGACTGCATCATCACCCACACCATCCCGTATATGGCCATGTTCCGGAACATGAGCGATGCGCCGCGCCGGGTCATCTTCGACCATGGCGAACCGCCGCCGGCCTGGTTCCCCGACCGGCACGAACGCGAGATCGTCGATGGCGAGAAGCAGTTCGCCTATCGCCTCGCCGACCTCGTGCTGACCAACACCTCGACCGTCAAGGACGAGATCCGCTATGACCGCGCCGAAGTCGCCGGCCTCGGCAACTCGCATCTGGCCACCTGGGACGACATGCAGGCGACCCGGCGCGACGCCATCCGCGCCCGCCTCGGGTTCGCGGACAAGATCGTCGTCCTCAACGTCTGCCGGTTCCACAAGGCCGAGCGGCGCTACAAGGGCATCGCCGATTATGTCGCGCTGAAGAACGACCTCGCCGCCACCGATCCGGCCTTGGCCGCGCGGCTCGTCTTCGTCCTGTGCGGCAAGGGTTCGCATGACGACCGCGGCGACATGGTGGCCGAGGGCCTCGCCGTGTTCGCCAGCGTCAGCGACGCGGAGTTGATCGACCTTTACGCCGCGGCCGACATCTACGCCAATTTCTCGAAGTGGGAGGGGTTCAACCTCGGCATCGCCCAGGCCCTCGCCATGGGTCTCGACGTCGTGGCCTCCGACATCCCCGCCCATCGCCAATTCCCGATCGTCACTGCCGACGACCCGGCCGACCGCATCCTGCTGCTACTCGAGGCCGTGCGCCGCCAAGAGTCGGGCCGCGACCGGCAAGCCGTGCTGCTGCCCTGGGAGCCGCTGTTGGAATGGCTCCGCCGGCGGCTGATCACCCTGTGCGGGTGAGCGTGCCTATTTGAACGTTCCGGCTGGAGCGTAGAACGCCACGCCTTCCGACCGGAGATCGGCCCGGTAGGTCGACGTGCCCGCTGTCACGATGCCGGCATACTCGCCTTGGTCCCCGGTCAGGAACTGCGTCCCGGTTTTCTGGTCGAACAGGCGATACACCGCCACGTCGCCGGCTTGCTGGGTCATGTGTTCGTAGAAGGTGCTGCTCGGCTCGTAGCTGAGGTCGGGGCGGGTGGCGAGGACGGTGTCCCGCTCGCTCGCGCTGGCGGTAAAGAAATGCGTGCCATAGGTCTTGTCGAAGAAGCGATAGACGGCCACGGCGTTAGGGTCGTTGGGCGCGACGTCGCCGAAGCCGTTGGTTTCCTCGGTCAGGTCGGGCCGGGTCGCGAGCACGGTATTGCGCTCGCCCAGATCGGACGTGAAGAAATGGGTGCCGTATCTGGTGTCGAAGAAGCGGTAGACCGCGGCCACGGTCGTGCCAGTGCCGCCGGTTCCGCCCGTGCCCGTGGTCCCGCCCGTTCCCGTCGTGCCGCCGCTGCCCCCCGTTCCGCCGCTACCCGTGGTGCCGCTTGGGCCGGTGGTCGCGATTTGCAGGTTCGATTGGCCGTTGCCGAAATCATTGTATGTGAACGTGAAATCGCTCAGCTGGTAGGCGCCGCTGAAGCTGATGCCGCCCTCCAGGGTGGTGCCGGAATACAGGTTCAGCGTTCCCGCGTTCGCGCCGGTGCTCGTATAGGTCGCGGCCGTGTATGGCGTGTTCGTCACCGCGATCAGGTCGGTCGCGGAAAACCCGCTGATCCTCGCGCCGAAGCTCGCGACCGCGTCGATCTGCAGGGTCTCGCTGCCGCCCGATCCGCCCATCATGGCGATCGTCTGCCCCGACCCGACCGACCCGCTCAGCTCCAGCCCGACATTCTGACCCAGCGTGAACTGGCCCGTGCCGGTTACCGCATCGGCCAGCACCGCGCTGGTCGCCGTCGCATTCGGGTTGCTGAGCGCGATGGTGCCGTCGTTCTCGACCGTGCCGCCCCCTGTCGCCCCCAGGGACGACGCGACGAAGTTCATCGTCCCCGAGTTGATCAACGACGCTCCGGAGGCGATGGCGAGCACGATGCTGCTACTGGTGAACGACCCTGTGCCGCTCAGGGTCGCCGTCCCGCCGATGCTGAGCGTCAGCGCGTTGGCATTATACGTGCTGTTCGATAGCGTCGGCGACGCGAGCGTGCCCGCATTGATCACGGCCGTGTCGCCTGACGTCGGCACGCCGACGGGGGACCAAGCGGCAGCGTCATTGAAGCTGTCGGTCGAGCCGTTCCAAGTTCTTGTCGTCATGTCGAGCCTCGAGACAGACCCTTGGGCTTCAGGCTTTCTTGCGACGCGAGAGCCCGACCGCCGCAACCGAGCCGGCCAGGAGGAGCATCGACGTCGGCTCCGGGACCGCGATCAGCTGCGCCACGGCCGCGAACGACACGAGTTCGTTGGCCTTCGCCACCAGCGTGAAGGTTCCGAACGTCGGGTCGTAGTTCGTCTCGTGAATGATGCCGACGGCGCTCAACGAGATGGTGTTGTCCCCGGAACCACGCGACGTGACCGCCAGGGAGTTCAGATCGAACGAGACCGTCGTGTCGCCATTCGACAGCGTCAGGAAATTCACGATCGGTGCCGAGCTGAACGTCTGCAGATCCTGGATCGATCCGCACGAGCCAGCCGCACTCGTGCAGCTGAAGCCGCTGAACGAGCCGGAGACGCCGCTGAACCCGGTGATGCCACCAGCTGTGCCAGGGCTCTTGCTCGCGCTGGCGTTCGCCACGAAATCGATGCCGGTCGCCGCGGCCATGCCGACCGACCCCGTCGCCGCCGCGTACGCATTGATGGATATCTGGCCGCTGACCGGCATGGCCTGCGCGGCGGACGCCATCACAACACCTGCGATAACCGCGGCCGGACCTGAAATCAGCTTCATACAGAACTCCACCCGCAGACTTTCGACAAGCCTGCAGCCACAACGAAATTAACTATGCGCTCTGCGAGCCCAAAGTGAAAGTGTTTACAGCACAGCACATGCGTAACGTTCGCCGCACTGTTCCTGCATCAGTACTCAACAATACACGGTAACATTGCTGACAGCAGCCGCCAAAGACGGAACTGGGCCGTAACCCGGTCTTTCCCTGCTTGCCAGCCACACGGGAGGCCGGGCACGTTGCCGCTCGATGGATATCGTCGCGCTCGCACCCTCCCGCATCATCACCGTCGCCCGCGAGGCGTTCGCGCGGCCTGACACCGACTTCCTCTGCTTCGGCGAGAGCGACCAGCCGTTCCCGCCCGCCGCGGCCGCCGCCATGATCGAGGCGATCGGCCGCGGCGACGCTCTGTATCCCGACGTCCGCGGCGTCCCCGCCCTCCGCCACGCCCTCGCCGGCTACCTCACCGCCCTGCACGCTGCGCCCGTCGCCGAGTCGCGCATCCAGGTCACCAGCTCCGGCATGACCGCCGTCAACGTCGCCCTGGCCGCCACCGTCCGCGCCGGCGACCGCGTCGTGTTGCACGGCCCCGCGTGGCCCAACCCGGCCAACGCCGCCCGCCTCCGCGGCGCCACGCTCGACAACATCGATCTCGACGCTTCCCCCGACGGCAGCTTTAACCTCGATCTCGACCGCCTCGACGCCCTCCTGGCCGGCGCCCGCGCCTTCGTCCTCAACTCCCCCAACAACCCCACCGGCTGGACCGCAACGTCCAACGAGCTCCGAGCGATCCTGACACTATGCCGCCGCCACGGCGTTTGGCTCATCTCCGATGAGGTCTACTCCCGCCTCATCTATGACGACCGCCCCGCCGCCCCCTCCTTGCTCGACATCGCCGACCCCGACGACCGGGTCATCGTCTGCAACAGCTTCAGCAAGGCCTGGGCCATGACCGGGTGGCGGCTCGGCTGGATGGTGCTCCCCGAGGGCGCCCGCGACGCCGTCGCCGAAATCGTCGAAGTCACCCAGAGCGGCAGCCCGCCCTTCGCCCAAGCCGGCGCCCAGGCCGCCCTCGCCGACACCGCCTTCGTCGACCGCTTCCGCGCCCATTGTGCCGAGGGCCGGGCCATGGCGCTCGCCGGGCTCGAGGGTCTCAACGGCATCCGCCTCGCCCCGCCGGATGGCGCCTTCTACGCCTTCATCGGCGTGGACGGCCTCACCGACAGCCTCGACCTCGCCCTCCGCCTGGTGCGCGACCACGGCGTCGCGCTGGCGCCGGGCATCGCCTTCGGACCCGGCGGCGAAGGCTACCTCCGCCTCTGCTTTGCCCAGGCCCGCCCCCGGATGGAGCGCGCCATGCACCGCCTCCGCGCCGGGCTGCAATCCCGGTGACGTCCGGGACTCCGGCCTGCGCCATCTGCGGCACGCGCTGCCGCCCGCCCTTCCGCACGCCGACGGCCGAACTCGCCCCCGACCTCGACGGCCGCCCCGGCGAGCCCGCCCGCTCCAGCCTCGAGCGCTGGATCGCCCTCTGCCCCACCTGCGGCGCCGCCGCGCCCGACCTCGCCGCCCTCCCGGCCGAAGCCGCCCGCATCGTCCGCAGCGACGACTATGCCGCCGAGCCCGACCGTTTTCTCCGCTGGTCCCGCATCGCCGCCGCGCTCGGCGACGCCGAGGCAGCCGCGGAAGCGATCCTGCAAGCCGCCTGGCTTCGCGAGGATAACGGCGAGGACGCTGCCGATCTTCGCCGCCGCGCCGCCGCCCACTGGCCCGGCGACCCGCTCCGCCGCATCGACATCCTCCGCCGCGCCGGCGCGATGGGAGAGGCCGACGCCCTCGCCGCCGCACTCGACGGGCTCCACGAAGACCAGCGCCGCATCGTCGCCTTCCAGCGCGAGCGCATCGCCGCCGGCGACGCCGCCCGGCACTCCATCAGCAGCGCCCTGCGCCCGCCCGCCCGCTCCCCGCACGTGACGCATGTCCAAAAGCCGGTCGGCAAACCCGGCCTGCTCTCCCGCCTCTTCGGCCGCTGAGCATGGCGCGCGGCCTCATCCTCGTGGCCCGGCACCCGCGCGCGCTTCCCGGCGCCCGAATCTGCCACGGCCGTACGGACGCCCCGCTCGCCGAGCCGGCCGAGGCCGGCGCCGACAAGCTCCTCGCGCTCATCGACGACCCGATGGACGGTCCCATCGTCCGGATCATCAGCAGCCCGCTCCGCCGCGCCCTCGACGTCGCCCGTATCCTCGCCGCCCGCACCGGCGCGCCCCTCCACGCCGACGACCGCCTCACCGACCAGGACTACGGCACCTGGGAAGGCCAACCCTGGTCCGCTCTCCCGCGCACCGAAACCATCGCCTGGGAAGCCGACCCGGTCCACTACGCCCCCGGCGGCGGCGAGAACGCCTCCGCCATGGTCCGTCGCCTCCGCCACGCCTGGACCCGCCTCGCCAGCTCCGAGGGCACCACTTTGGTTCTCACCCACGCCGGCCCCATCCAGTGCCTGCTGCACATCGCCACCGGCCTAAAACTCCCCGACGCCCTCTCCCGCAGCATCCCCTACGGCGCCATCACCCGCCTCGAAGGAACGCTTTGAGCGATTTACATTGACCTGCGCCTAACCGTAGTTACATTTTGATGGTGTCATACGGCTGGAGCACGACAAAGCAGTCCAGCAACATCGCAAAACACGGCATCAGCTTCGCGGCCGCAGAGGCGTTCGATTGGGAGACGGCGATCGTTCAGGCTGACACGCGCGAGCACTACAATGAGGTTCGGCTGGTGGCCGTCGGCGCCATCGGCGATCGGCTGCATGCGATGGTGTTTACCCTACGCCGCCCCGTCGTTTGGATCATCAGCCTGCGGAAGGCGAGCAACAAGGAGATCAGGGAGTATGCGCGCGAAAGTTCGGTATAATACCTTGGCCGAGGAGCGGGCGATTCAGCAAGGCATCGCGCAAGACCCCGACAATCCGGAGCGGGGCGAGGAATTCTTCGCTAACGCCCGCCCAGCTTGCGAGGTATTGCCGGCCGAGTTGCTCGGTGCGCTGACCAAACGCCAACGCGGCCCCGGCCGACGCATGGCCAAGGCCCAAGTGACGTTGCGGCTCGACCACGATGTCCTAGAGGCCCTGCGCGCGTCAGGCCCAGGCTGGCAGACCCGCGCGAACGCCGCATTACGCAAGCTGGTGGCTTCCTGACCGTCTTCTAGGCCACCACCGGCAGCCGGGTCATGCGCGCCGCCCAGCGCAGCGCCCCAGGCCATAACCGTGCGCCGGCCACCATCGGTCCGGGCGCCGCGCGCCCCGCGCGGTAGATCGTCCATGCCCGCCCGACTTGCCCCGCCACATCCCGCCTGACCCGGCGATGGTACGCGGCCGCTCCACCCTGCAGCGCGCCCACTGCCCGAAAAGCACTATGCAGCGCCATCGATACCCCATCCCCCGAGAACGACGGGATCACCGCCATCTGATCCCCCAGCCGAAACACCCCATCCCCCACATCCCGATGCACGAACCCATACGGCACCCGGAAGATCGCCAACGGCCGCTCCAGCAGCCCCTGCGCCGCCGCGTAGCGCAGCGCCAGCCC
>CAZZVQ010000133.1:0-13566 GCA_964657565.1 uncultured Acetobacteraceae bacterium | reverse complement strand
CCTCGGCGATACGCGGAGGGACCGGCGGAACCGGCAGATCGTCGTCGGCAGCAGAATCGGACGCGGCGGGAGCGAGCTCCCACCAAGTCACGCCGCCCACAACGGCTAGCCCGAGCGCCGCCACCGCGCCGAGTACCAGCATTCGATTCACCATGACGGAACCAGAATACAGGACCAGCGCGCCAGCGGCAAACCAGCAAGGCTGCCTGCTGATCTTCGGACTTGGCTATACTGGCACCGCGATTGCCGCGGGGGCGGCCGCTTGCGGGTGGCGCGTGGTCGCCACGAGCCGGTCGCCGGAGGGCAAAAGCCCGCCCGCCGGCGTCGAGTTGATTGGCTTCGACGCCGCCGGCCCCGCCATCGCGTCGGCGACCCATGTCCTGGAGACCGCCGCCCCCGACGCGGACGGCGACCCGGCGCTCGCGCGACATGCCGACGCCCTCGCGGCCGCCCCGCAGCTGCGCTGGGCCGGCATGTTGTCGACTACCGGGGTTTATGGCGACCGCAGCGGCAGCTGGGTCGACGAGACCACGCCGCCGGCGCCGACCGGGCCGCGCGGGGCCAAGCGGCTGGAGGCCGAGCAGCAATGGAGCGCCGCCTTCGCCCGCTGCGCCGTCGACCTGTTCCGGGTGGCGGGCATCTACGGGCCCGGCCGCTCGCCATTCGCCGAGATCAGGGCGGGGCGCGGCCGCCGGGTCGACAAGCCGGGCCACCGGTTCGGCCGCATCCATCGCGACGACATCGCGCAGGCGGTGCTCGCCGCCATCGCCCAGCACCGGGGACCGGGCACGCGCGTGCTGAACCTCAACGACGACCTCCCGGTCGAGAGCGCGGAGGCGACGGCCGAGGCGGCGCGGCTGATCGGCCTGCCGGCGCCGCCGCTGGTGCCGTTCGAGGACGCGTTGCGCGACATGTCGCCCATGGGCCGCAGCTTCTGGGCGGAAAACCGCCAGGTCGCTAGCCGGCTCACCCAGGCGGCGCTGGGGATCACCTGGCGCTACCCGACCTACCGCGAAGGATTACGCGCCATCCTCGAGCAGGAGCGCGGCGAGGGTGCGCCGGAGTAGCGCCAGGTCGCCGGGTCGCGACAGCCGGTGGTCGCCATCCTTGATCAGCGTCACCTGCACGTCGTCGGTCTCCAGCCGCTCGGCCAGGCGCAGGGCGGTCTGCCACGGCACGTCCGGATCCTGCTCACCCTGCAGCAGCCGCACCGGCGCCTGGATCGCGATCGGCCCGCCGAGGAGCAGGTGGTTGCGGCCGTCTTCGATCAGGCTGCGCGTCACCGGCGTGGGGTCGCCGTATTGGCTCGGCGTCAGCAACACGCCGGTGCGCAGCAGGATCTCGCGCTCGCCGTCGGTCATGGCGGCCCACATCAGCGTCTCGGTGAAGTCGGGCGCCGCCGCGATGCCGACCAGCCCGGCGATCCGCTCCGGCCGGGCCAGCGCGAGCAGCAGGGCGATCCAGCCGCCCATGCTGGAGCCGACCAGCACCAGGTCGCCCTCGGTATGCCGGTCGATGAGGAACAGCGCGTCGTCGCGCCAGCGCCCGATCGTCCCGGCCTCGAAGGCGCCGCCGCTGGCGCCATGGCCGGAATAGTCGAGCAGCAGGCACGCCAGGCCGTTGCGGGCGCAGAAGGCCTGGGTCTGCAGCGCCTTGGCACCGCCCATGTCGCTGCGGAAGCCCGGCAGGAACACCGTCGTCGGCCCGTTGCCCGGTGTCAGAGCCCAGGCCAGCTCGACCCCATCGCGTTCGGTGCGTCCACTCTGCTGCCCCATTCGTCGTCCTACTCGAAAACAATCGGTATCAGCGACGCCACGAGCAGCGCCGCCATCAACAAGTCGAACCGGCGAAGCGCGCGTTCGCTCCGCAATAATTTCGCAGCCCCGGCGCCAACGGCCGTCCAGAACAGCACGGCCGGCAAGGTGACGATGCCGAACACCGCCGCCATGGCGAGCGTCTGCGCGAGTGGCGCCCCGGCGCCGGTATAGGTCACCACCGCGCCGACCGCGATGATCCACGCCTTCGGATTGACCCACTGGAACAACGCGGCACCGAGCAGCCCAAGCGGCCGCCGCCCTTCGCCCACCCCCGGTTCGGCCGGCGGATGCGGCCGCGCGATCGTCCACGCGAGCCACAGGATGTAGGCCGCTCCGGCCCATCGCAATATCGTATGCAGCCACGGGTTGGCCGCCAGCATCTGCCCGGCGCCGAGCGCCACGGCGAGCACCATGACCGGAAATCCGAGCGTGATCCCGAGCACGTGCGGCACCGTCCGCAGCACACCGAACCGGGCTCCGGACGCCGCCACCATGGCGTTGTTCGGCCCCGGCGTCGCTGCCATGGCAAGCGCGAAAGCGAACACCGAGCCAAACCAGGCGATTTGCTCTGCCGTCACACCTATCGTTCCTGCATCCTGTCCGGATCCTGAACCGTCACCCCCGGGCTTGACCCGGGGGCCCACGCCGCCGCCAGCGCAGCGCTCGACGTCCTGGATTGCCGGGTCAAGCCCGGCAATGACGGGTTTGCAGTCCGCACGCTAGACCATGCCGCTGCACATGGTATAGCCGCCGGAATGCCCCTCCCGCCCGGTGCCGTCATTCTGCAAGTGGTGCCCTCGCTCGGCAGCGGGGGCGTCGAGCGGGGAACGATCGAGATGGTGCAGGCGATCGCCCGCGCCGGAGGACGCCCGCTGGTCGCCAGCGCCGGCGGCCGGCTCGAGCCCGCGGTGGCCGATGCGGGCGGGCGGCACCTGCTGCTGCCGCTGGCCAGCAAGAACCCGGTCCGGATGTGGCGCAACGTCGGCGGCTTGGCGCGCCTGATCCGCACCGAGGGGGTGCACCTCGTCCATGCCCGGTCGCGCGCGCCGGCCTGGTCGGCCTCGCTCGCCGCCAAGCGCACCGGCACAAGGTTCCTCACGACCTACCATGCGCCCTACGACGAGAGCACGCCGGGCAAGCGGGCCTACAATGCCGTCATGGCGCGCGGCGAACGGGTGATCGCCATCAGCCGGTTCATCGCCGAGCTGGTGCATGAGCGGCACGGCGTTCCCAGCAACCGGATCCGGCTGATCCCGCGCGGCGTCGATCCCGCCCTGTTCGACCCCGATACGCTCGCGCCGGACCGGGTCGCGGCGCTGCGCGCGGCCTGGCATCTCGACGCGCGGCAGCCGGTGGTGCTGCTGCCGGGCCGGCTGTCGCGGTGGAAGGGGCAGGACGTGCTGATCCAAGCGCTGCGCTGGCTGCGCACGCCGGGGCTCGTCTGCGTCATCGCCGGGCCGCTGCGGGACCGGGACCGCTACGTGGCGCAGCTGCAGGCGCGCGCGACGGCGTTGGATGTGGAGGGAAGGGTGCGCTTCGTGGGCGCCTGCGACGACATGCCGGCCGGGCTGGCGCTGGCCGACGTGGTGATCAACGCGTCGGTCGAGCCGGAGGGGTTCGGCCGCACCGTGATCGAGGCGCAGGCGATGCGGCGGCCGGTGGTGGCGACGGACCATGGCGGCGCGGCGGAGACGGTCGAGCATGGCGTGACCGGCTGGCGGGTGACGCCCGGCGACCCGGTGGCGCTCGCCGCCGCCATCGACCGCGTGCTGGCGCTGCCGGCGGCCGAGCGCCTGGCGGTGGGTGCCGCCGCGCGCCAGGCGGTGCTCGCCCGCTACACGACGGCGGCGATGCAGCGCGCCACGCTGGCCGTGTACAGCGAACTGCTCGGGTGAACATCCTCGTCATCAAGCTCGGGGCTCTGGGCGACTTCGTGCAGGCGTTCGAGCCGTTCGCCGCCATCCGCGCGCGGCATCCTGGCGACCGGATCACATTGCTGACCACGGCGCCGTTCGCCGAGCTGGCGGCGCGCTCGCCGTGGTTCGACCGCGTGCTGGTCGATGTCCGGCCGGGCTGGTGGAACCTGCCGGCGCTGCTGCGGCTGCGACGGATGCTGCAGGGCTACGACTTCGTCTACGATCTGCAGACGTCGGGGCGCTCGAGCCGCTATTTCCTGCTCGCGGGGCAGCCGCCCTGGTCGGGGATCGCGCGCGGGGCGTCGCATCCGCATGCCAACCGCGCGCGGGACCGCATGCACAATCAGGCCCGGCAGCGCGAGCAACTCGCGGCGGCGGGGATTACCGAGTTTCCGCCGGCTGATCTGGCGTGGCTGACGGGGGGCGGGCCGGCGCTGCCGGAGCCGTATGCGCTGCTGGCGCCGGGCTGCTCGCCGCATCGGCCGGAGAAACGCTGGCCGACGGCGATGTTCGGCGCCTTCGCGCGCCTGATTGCCGAGCGGGGGGTGCTGCCGGTGGTGGTGGGCAGCGGGTCGGAGGCCGATCTCGCGGCCACGGTGCGCGAGGCCTGCCCGTCGGCGCTGGACCTGACCGGGCAGACGAGCCTGCTCGACCTCGGCGGGGTGGCGGCGCGGGCGTCGCTGGCGGTCGGCAACGACACCGGGCCGATGCACCTGGCCGCCATCGTCGGCTGCCCCTCGATCGTGCTGTTCTCCGCCGCCTCCGACCCGGCCCTGGCCGCCCCCCGGGGTGACGTGACGGTGCTACGCGAAGCGAACTTGGCTGACCTGGCGCTCGAAAGGGTTGCAGCTTGCCTGCCATAGCGTCATGAGTTCCGCTTCCAATCCGGAGAAGGCCTGAGTCCATGCCCGCGATCACCTTGCCCGACGGCTCCGTTCGCCGCTTCGACGGGCCGGTCACGGGCACCGCGCTGGCCGCCGATATCGGTCCCGGCCTCGCCCGCGCCGCGCTGGCCATGAAGCTGGACGGCCAGCTTACCGACTTGTCGCGCACCATCGAGCACGATTCGGGCGTGGTGTTCGTGACCCGGCGCGACCCCGACGCGCTCGAGCTGATCCGGCACGATACCGCGCACGTGCTGGCCGAGGCGGTGCAGGCGCTGCATCCGGGCACGCAGGTGACGATCGGCCCGTCGATCGAGAACGGCTTCTACTACGATTTCGCCCGCAACGAGCCGTTCACGCCCGACGACTTCCCGGCCATCGAAGCCAAGATGCGCGAGATCGTCGTCCGCAACGCCGCGTTCGAGCGCCAGGTCTGGGACCGCGACGAGGCGATCGCCTTCTTCGAGGCCCGCGGGGAGCGCTACAAGGCCGAGCTGATCCGCGACCTGCCGGGGACCGAGACGATCACCCTATATAAGCAGGGCGACTGGATCGACCTCTGCCGCGGCCCGCACATGCGCGGCACCGGCGACGTCGGCTCCGCGTTCAAGCTGATGAAGGTGGCCGGCGCGTATTGGCGGGGCGACCACCGCAACCCGATGCTCAGCCGCATCTACGGCACCGCCTGGCGCGATCAGAAGGAGTTGGACGCGCACCTGCATCAGCTCGAGGAAGCCGAGCGGCGCGACCATCGGCGGCTCGGGACGCAGATGGACCTGTTCCACATGCAGGCCGAGGCGACCGGGTCGGTGTTCTGGCACCCGAAGGGCTGGCGGCTGTATCGCGCCGCCGAGGCCTACATGCGCCGCCGGCTCGACGAGAACGGCTACCTCGAGGTCAAGACGCCGCAACTGGTCGACCGCAAGCTGTGGGAAGCCAGCGGGCACTGGGACAACTATAAAGAGCACATGTTCATTGCCAAGGTGGAGGACGAGGACACGACCCTCGCGCTTAAGCCGATGAACTGTCCGTGCCATGTGCTGATCTTCAAGGACCGGCTGCGCTCCTACCGCGAGTTGCCGATGCGGCTGGCCGAGTTCGGCGCCTGCCACCGCTACGAGCCGTCCGGCGCGCTGCACGGCATCATGCGGGTTCGCGCCTTCACGCAGGACGACGCGCATATCTTCTGCACCGAAAACGAGATCGGGCCGGAGACGGTGCGCTTCGTCGAGCTGCTGTCGTCGGTCTACCGCGATTTCGGCTTCGAGAGCTTCCGGGTGAAGTTCTCCGACCGCCCGGTGTCGCGGGCCGGCACCGACGAGACCTGGGACCGGGCCGAGAGCGCGCTGAAGGCCGCTTGCCTGACCGCTGGCGTCGAGTACGAGCTGAACCCGGGCGAGGGGGCGTTCTACGGACCCAAGCTCGAATTCGTGCTGCGGGACGCGATCGGGCGGGACTGGCAATGCGGCACGCTGCAGGTCGATTTCGTGCTGCCGGAGCGGCTGGATGCCACCTACGTGTCCGAGGACAGCTCGCGCCAGCGCCCGGTCATGCTGCATCGCGCCATCCTCGGCAGCTTCGAGCGGTTCCTCGGCATCCTGATCGAGAACTATGCCGGGCGCTTCCCGCTCTGGCTGGCGCCGCAGCAGGTCGTGGTGGCCAGCATCGTCAGCGACGCCGCCGAGTATGCCGAGGAGGTCGCCGCCCTGCTGCGCGCCCGCGGGCTGGCGGCGCAGGCGGATGCGCGCAACGAGTCGATCAAGGCCAAGATCCGCGAGCACAGTGTACAGTACGTGCCGGTGATCCTGGTCGTGGGCCGTCGGGAGGCGGAAGCGCGCAGCGTGGCGATCCGGCGCCTCGGCGGCGAGGCGCAGGATGTCGTTTCGCTCGATGTCGCACTCGATCGTCTTGCACAAGAGGCCCTGCCTCCCGATGTCAAGCGCTCGGCTGGCGCCCCGGCCTAGTTTCGTTTCAATAATCAGAGGAGAGTACGATACCACGAGGACCAATGCCCAATTCGACGCCTTCCCGTGATGGGCCGCGCGTGAATGAAGATATCCGCGTGCCGCAGGTGCGTCTGATTGACCAAGACGGCGAGATGCAGGGCGTGATGTCCACGCGCGACGCGATCGCCCGCGCCTTTGGCCTCGGCCTCGACCTGCTCGAAATCAGCCCGAATGCGGACCCGCCGGTCGCCAAGATTCTGGACTACGGCAAGTTCAAATACGAGCAGCAGAAAAAGAAGAACGAAGCCAAAAAGAAGCAGCGCGTGATCGAGATCAAGGAGATCAAGGTCCGCCCGAACATCGACGAGAACGACTACCAGGTGAAGATGCGCGCCATGAAGACGTTCATCGACGAGGGCGACAAGGTCAAGGTGACCCTGCGCTTCCGTGGCCGCGAGATGGCGCACCAGGATATCGGCATCAAGGTGCTCGAGCGTATCCGCGCCGAACTCGAGGCGGCGACCAAGGTGGAGCAGATGCCGCGCATGGAAAACCGCCAGATGATCATGGTCCTGGCGCCGCGCTGATCGAAGTCGAATCGTTGGGTGGGCGTCAGCCCACCTCTCCGACCGCCACGATCAGAACGCCGCCTGTGCCCGCACCGCCACTGCCTGCTCGCGCCGCCCGATCTGCGTCCGCCCCGACGCATCGAGCCGGTCGACGTTGACAATGTCGTAATCCAGCATCAAGCGCAGGACGTCGTTCGGATACCAGTTCAGCCCGACCGAGTAGACCGTCTGCTCGCCCCCGAACACGCCCCCGGTGACCGAGGCGGCAAGCCCCCGCGTGACCTTGTCGTTCAGGTTGAGGTGGCTGTAGCGGGCGACCGCCTCGAGCGCACCGTAGCCGCCATCCTTCAGTGAGAACGGGCGCGCCACCTTGGGGCTGTTGAACGCGGCCTCGCTGGTGTTGTACTTGCGGGGTTCTCCGGTGATGACCCAGCTTCCCTCCACATAGCCGCCGTCGAAGCCGAGGCTCGGCACCGGCGCCGTGCCACCGCTATTGGCCCGGTCGACGCCGATGCGGATGTATTCGCCCTGCACCATGAAATTGCGCCAGCGGAAGCCGACCTCCGGACCGTAGCTATAGGCGCCGCTCGCGCTCAGCGCCCCGGTGCTGACGAGGCGATTGGTGTCGATCCGCAACTCGGGCCGATCCTGGATGGTCAGCGTTTGTCCGGTCGCGGTGCGCTGGATGCGGAACGCGTCGGACGCGGACACGCCGAGATGCACGTCGACACCGTCGGAGACGAGCGGGCGCGCGGCCAGGCGCAGCGTGCCGCCCGTCTGCTGCGGTTGCGCCAGGGCGGCGGTCTGGCTGCCGTACGGCGCGCCGGTCAGGTAGCCGGCGACGAAATACCGGTCGGTCGCCCAGCGGCCGCCGAACGACGAGCGCGCATCGCCGGCGGCGATGTTGCGCGACGCCTCGACCACGCTCGGCCGTTCCAGGAACAGGAAATCGTTCGAGCTCATGCTGTCGCCGAGCGTAAGCCACGGCTTGAAGTAGCCCAGCGTCACCGTCAGCGGCGTGCCTTTGGGCGAGTAGTTCAGGTTCGCCTCGTAGAGCGTGGGCGAACCGTCCGGCGAGCCGCCGAAATCGGGCGTGATGTTGACCTGGAAGTCGTCGTATTTGAACACGAACGGCAGCCGCGCGCGGCGCAGGTTCTGCCCGAAAGTGTTGAGCCGGTTCGGCTGCGCGCTGTTGTTCGTGCCGGCGAACGCGCCGCCGATATCGTAGTGCAGCTGCAGGCCGACCGCGGCCGAGAAGCGGCCGTCATTGCTGGTGAACGTCGGACGGCCCGCGGGGAAGCCGACGCCGCCGGGGTTGGCCGGTGCGCCGGCCGCCGATGTCTGCGGCGGGGCGACGCTGCTGGTTTCCTGCGGCAGGGTGCCGCCGGGCTGCGCGCTGGCCTGCACCGGTTCGGGAGGGCGGGGCGCCGGATGGGACGGTCGGGCTTCGCGGGACGCCCGGACCTCGTTGCGGCTGGCCGCGAGGTCGCGACGCACGCGCGCGAGTTCGGCCTGCAGCGCCTTGATCTGCGCCTCGATCGCGTTCAGCCGCGGATCCTCTTGCGCCACCGCCGACGCTGGCGTGAGTGCAGCGGCGGCGACTCCGGCCGCGATGAACAGAGATAGTCGGGCCATCGCTCATCCCTCTTTGGACCCGCCTAGAAATCACGGCGGCCCCGAAGGCAGGATGACAGTTCAGCGTAGTGGCACCGTCGTCACAAGACTGTGGCGCCATGGTCACAACGTCAGATCAGCGATTCCATCCCGCCATCGACGCTGAGCGCCTGGCCGCTGATCGTGGCGCCGAACGGGCTGCAGAGATACAGCGCCATGTTGGCGATGTCCTGCTGGCTGACGAAGCAACGCAGGCTGACGTTCTGCAGCGCGCGCTCCGTCTGCTCGTTGTCGCTGACCCCGGCGGCGGCGGCCTTGTTGCGCAGCACGCTGCGGATCCGCGGCCCCTCGACCAGGCCCGGCAGGATCGCGTTGACGCGGATTCCGTCCGGCCCGAGTTCCATCGCCAATGTCCGCGTGAAGCCGATGACGCCCCATTTCGCCGCCGAATAGGGGCTGCGCAGCGGAAACCCGAACTTGCCCGCCGCCGAGCTCAGATTGACGATACTGCCGCCGCCCGATTTGCGTAGCTCCGGCACCGCCCGGCGGGCGCAGTGGAACATCGCGGCGATATCGACCTGCAGCGTCGCGTCGAGCTGCTCGGGCGTGACGTCCTCGACCTTCGCCGTCGGGCCCGCGATCCCGGCATTGTTGACCAGCACATCGAGCCCGCCGAGCTCGCGGAGCGTGCCATCCATGAACGCCTCCAGATCGGCCACCTTGCCGGCATCGGCGCGCATGCCGGGGTAGCCGCACGCCGCGAGCCCGGCCTCGTCGACGTCGGATACGAACACCCGCGCGCCACACGCGGCAAAGCTGTCCGCCATGACCCGGCCGATGCCGCCGGCCCCCGCGGTGATCGCGACCCGCAGGCCGGACAGGTCGAGCGGAACCGGCGTGCGTGCGCCTTCGATCATCGTGGCCATCCTATCGGTCGGTGAGCCGCAGCTCGATGCGGCGGTTGCGGGCGAAGGCGGCGGCGGTGTCGCCCGGGTCGAGCGGCTGGTATTCGCCGAAGCCGGTGGCGGCCAGCCGGTTGGCCGGGATGCCGTCCTCGACCAACAGCTTGACGACGTTGATGGCGCGCTGCGCCGACAGCTCCCAGTTGCCGGCGTCGCCGCTGCGGCGGGGCTGCTTGTCGGCGTGGCCGTCGACCCGGAGCAGCCAATTCACGTCGGCGGGGATCTCGGCGGCGATCTGCTTCAGCGTCGCCGCCAGCTTGGTGATCTGCTCCTGCCCGGACCCCGACATCTCGGCGGAGCCAGCCGGAAACAGCACTTCGCTTTGGAACACGAACCGATCGCCGACGATCTGGACGTCCTGCCGGTTCTGCAGCACCTCGCGCAGCTTGCCGAAGAACTCGCTGCGGTAGCGCTGCAGCTCCTCGACCTTGGACGCGAGGGCGGTGTTCAGTCGCGTGCTCAGATTGGCGATCTGCGCCTTGTCGTCGCGCCCCGCGGCCTCGGCGAGGTCGAGCGCCGCGGCCACTTGCTGCATCTGCTCGCGCAGCGCCGCCATCTGCTGGTTCAGCAGGGCGATCTGCGCCCGTGCGGCGTCGCCCAGCTTCCCCGCCTCGGCCAGCTGCGCGGTGAGGGCCTGGCGACGCTGTTCGTCGGTCGTCGCGCGGGCGGCGGCATCCTTGACCTGCTTCTCCAGCTCGTCGCGCAGCGCGGTCAGCGTGGTGAGTTGCGCGTTCAGCCGCGCGATGTCGGCGACCCGGGCCTCGATCGTCGCCCGATCGGCTTTCACCGTGCTGTCGAGATCGCTGCGGGCTTGGGCGAGCTGGCGCCTCATGTCGGCCAACTGGCCGGCCACGGCGGCGGTCTCCTGACCGGCGGCATCGGTGCGTCCGGCGGTCTCGGCGATGCGGTTCTGCAGTTGCGTGTTGCGGGCCAGGGCCGACTGCGCCTGCAGCTCCGCATCCGCCAGGCGCGCGGACAGGCGGTCCCGCTCGGCCCGCAGCGCATCCCGCTCGGCCTGCGCCTTGGCCCCATCGGCGCGCAACCCGGCCACGTCCCGCACCAGTTGATCCCGCGCCGTATTGGCCGCCTGCAGGTCGCGTCCGAGCGAGGCCGACGACAGCTGCAACTCTCCGACCCGGCTGCGTTCGAGCGACAGCATGTCCGACAGTTCCGCCACCTGCCGGTTCAGCCGATCGAGCGCCCGGTCCCGTCCGGTCAGCGCCACCGACAGGAACGCCTGTGCCAGCACGAACACGAGCAGCACGAAGATGATGACCATGAGCAGCGTGGACAGCGCATCCACGTAGCCCGGCCACGGGTTCAACTCCTCTGACGCCCCACGGCGACGCGAGCGCGGCATGGGCTAGGCGTGCCTCCTACCGTCATGGCCGGGCCATCCACGGTGCCGCCAGAACGAAAGCCGGTGCGTGTGTCCTGGGTGGCCGGGTCAAGCCCGGCCATGACGCGGGAGAGGGGTCGGACGGCGTTTACACTTCCTTCAGCAACGAGCGTCATTCTCCAGAAATGGGCGGATGGGTTTACATCGTCACTAACAAACGGAACGGGACGCTGTACACAGGCGTCACGAGCAATCTCGCGCGACGCGCTTGGGAACACCGAACCAGCGCCATCGCCGGCTTTACGTCCCGCTATAAACTGACTTCGCTCGTGCTCGCCGAGCGCCATGAAACCATTACCGCCGCGATCCAGCGGGAGCGGAACCTCAAGCATTGGCCACGCGCGTGGAAACTCGCACTTATCGAGGCGAGCAACCCCGCTTGGAACGATCTCTACGACCAGGTAGGCGCCGTGTGACGCCAGTGTCATTGCGGCTGACCGTCGGCGATGGCCGCGATCGTGCGGGTGAGGACGCGGATGTCGCTGCGTAGTTCGGCGGTGGATTGCTGGCGGCCCTGCTCGGTTTCGCTCAGCAGGCGCTGCAGGGCCTGCTCGATGTTGCGCAAGTGGCCGCGGGCCGCCTCGGTGTTCTCGTCGCGGCGGGGTTCGCCGAGGCGCTGCAGAGCCGGGGCGAGCTGGGCCTGGGTCTCGGCGATGCGCAGCATCAGTTGCTGGCTGGTGCGCATGGTGTCGGACAGCGTGGCGATCTTCTCGGACAGCGAGATGATGGCGTTGTTGGCCTGGATCCGGCCATCCTCGCCGCGGCTGAGCACCGCTTGCAGGTTCTCCATGTTCTCGGCCGTCGTCTCGAGCAGCGCCTGCACATAGACGGGGACGGACCCTTCGCCCTCGCCGCCCAGTGCGCCGGAGGAGAGCCGGGTCAAGCCGGCGAGCCACTCTTCGAGTTCATTGTAGAAGCGGTTCTGCGCCTGCCCGGCCGTCAGGTCGAGGAAGCCGAGCACCAGCGCGCCGGAGAGGCCGAACATGCTGGCCGAGAACGCGGTGCCCATGCCCTTCAGCGGGCGGCCGAGGCCGGATTTGAGCTGCTCGAACAAGGCGTTGAGGTCGCCCGACCCCACCGTCATGCCGCTGATGACGTCCGACACCGAGGCCACCGTCAGCAACAGGCCCCAGAACGTGCCGAGCAGGCCGAGGAAGATCAGCAACCCGGTCAGATAGCGCGAGATCTCGCGGCCCTCGTCGAGCCGGCTGGCGAGACCATCGAGCAGGCTCCGCATCGCGGGCGCCGACAGCGTGAACCGCTCCTGGCCCTCGCGGCCCTTGCTGTGCCGCGCGGCCAGCATGCTCGCCATCGGCGCGAGCAGGCGCGGCGGCGGCATCGCGGCCAGTTTGGCGCGGGCGGTCTGGAACGTCTCGAGCCATTGAACCTCGGGCGTCAGCCGGGTCACCTGCGTCAGCGTCCAGGCGATCCCGGCCAGCAACACCCCGAAGATCAGCGTGTTGAGCAGCGGGTTGCTGACGAAGGCGGTGATCAGGGCGCTCGACAGCAGCCCGGCGATGACCAGCACGACGACGAGGAACGCCAGCATCCGGATGAGATAGTTGGTCGGCTTGGTCATCCCGCGTGCCCGGCCGCAATCGGCGTGGGTGCCCCGGTGGTGACGTCGACCCGGTCTGGCTGATCCCCGCCGGCGGGGCCGAGCGCGCGCGGATAGATGCGGGGGCTGGGGATGCCGGCCTGCATCAGCACGGCCCGCGCCGCGAGCGCGCGTTGCAGCGAGAGGCGCCGCGGCGTCGACGGATCGTCGGCGTTGCCGGCCGCGTAGGCGAAGATGTTGATGCTGGTGGTGCTCTGGCCGACCACGCCGTCGGCGAATTTCGCCAGCGCGGCCGCCGTTGCCGCCGTCATGTCGGCGCGATCCGGGCCGAAGGTCACGCGGACGCCGTTCTGGATCGGGCTCGCGGTGCCGGGCGCATCGTCGGCGAGCGGCACGACCGGGGCCGGCGGCGGGTGCGCCAGCGGTACGGCGACGGCGGGCGGCAGCGCCAGGATCGCGGGGGGGCTCACCGGGATGGCGGGCTTGACGGGTTTTGCCGGGGCGGTCGCTTGGGTCGGCGGCGCGGGGGCGGCCGGTTTCGTGGCGGGGCGGTGCGGTGCCGGACGCCGCGGCGCCGCTTGCGGCGCCAGCTGCTCGAGCGCGCCATCGTTGGTCGTCACTTGCGCGCCGGCTGGGGTCAGTGGCAGGAGCAGCCCGGCCAGGAGTACCGGGACAGCCCGCATCAGGCGGCGCGGCCCTCGGCGGCCGACACGCCGTCGGACACGACTTGGAGCAGGCGGGCGTGCAGATGCGGGTTGGCGGCCACGATATCATTGCCGGCCTTCTCGTGCATCACGGCTTCGGCGCCGGACGCGTCGGTCACGAACCCGCCGGCTTCACGCACGATCAGCATTCCGGCGGCCATGTCCCACGGCTTCAGCCCCAATTCCCAATAGCCATC
>CAZZVQ010000132.1:0-13572 GCA_964657565.1 uncultured Acetobacteraceae bacterium | reverse complement strand
CGCCCCCGCCACCCGCGCCCGCATCGCCCGCGCCTTCATCCTGGCCGTCGCCACCGCCACGATCGGCCTCGGCGCAATGGTGTTCTCCGGCTTCCCCGGCCTGGCCCAACTCGGCACCTTCGCCGCCGCCGGCCTCGTCGCCTCCGCCGTACTCACCTGGTTTGCCCTGCCGCCGCTCATCGTGGCGGCCAACCTGGCGCCCACCTCCGCCGACAACCCGAAATGGCTCCCGCGCCTGGAAGGGCTGCGCCGCTGGCGCTTCATCGTCGTGGCGCCGCTCGCCGCCGCCCTCCTCTACCTCGCCGCCATCGGCGGCCCGCACTGGCAGACCGATCTCGCCCCCCTGAGCCCCATCCCGGACGCCTCCCGCGCGCTCGACCGCCAACTCCGCACCGACCTCGGCGCCGGCGACACCGGGCAGTTCATCCTCACCCGCGCGCCCACCGCCGACGCCGTCCTCGCCCGCGAGGAAGCCCTTCTCCCCGCCCTCGACGCGCTGATCGCCGCCGGCACCCTCGGAAAGATCGATGCCGCCGCCCGCCTGCTCCCCAGCATCGCCACCCAGCGCGCCCGCCAAGCCGCCCTGCCCGACCCGGCCGTCCTCGCCCACCATCTCGCCGCAGCCCTCGACGGCCTGCCCTTCCGGCCCGCCGCCTTCGATCCCTTCCTCGCGGCCGTCGCCGCCTCCCGCAGCCTCGCCCCACTCACCCCAGCCGACCTCGCCGGCACACCGCTGGCCGCCCGCCTCGATCCGCTGCTGCACGCGGATGCCGATGGCTGGCGCGGCCTCATCCTCCTGCACGGCCTGACCGACCCGGGCGTCCTCCCGCCCGACGCAACCTACATCGACCTGAAGACTGAACTCGGCACCGTCCTCTCCGGCTACACCACCCGCGCCTGGCGCCTGCTCGGACTCAGCGCCGCCGCGATCCTCGCGCTCCTCGCCCTCGGCCTCCGCGACCCGGCGATGGCCGTCCGCACGCTGGCCGCCATCGCCGGCGCGCTCCTGCTCACCATCGCGAGCCTCACCGCCGCCGGCATCGAGATTTCCCTCATCCACCTCGTCGCGCTGCAGCTTGTCGCCGGCGTCGGGCTCGACTACGCCCTGTTCTTCGCCCGCCGGCAGCTCGACGCCGAGGAGCGCGCCCGCACCCTCCGCACCCTCGTCACCTGCAACGCCATGACGCTCCTCACCTTCGGCCTGCTCGCCACCAGCCAGACCCCGGTCCTGCGCGACCTCGGCATCACCATCGCGACCGGCGCTTTTCTCGCCCTCCTTTCCGCCTTCCTGATTACCGGCGAGCCCCCATCTCCCGCCTGATGCTTCCCCTCGCCATCACCGCATTGACTGCCGTGAGTGCCCTCGGTCGTGGCGCCGCCGCGCATGGCGACGCCCTCCTCGCCCGCCGCTCCGGCCTGCGCCCCAACGATTTCGACCCCGCCATCGGCGGCTGGATCGGCCGCGTCGCGGATCTCGAGACCTCCTCCCTGCCCGACCATCTCACCGCCTGGGATTGCCGCAACAACCGCCTCGCCCACCTCGCCCTCGAGACCGACGGCTTCGCTGACGCGGTCACCGCCGCCCGTGCGCGGTACGGCGCCCACCGGATCGCGGTGGTTCTGGGCACCAGCACCAGCGGCATCCTCGCCGCCGAGGACGCCTATCGCGACCGCAGCGACACCGGCGCACTTCCAGCCGATTTCGACTACCGCGGCAGCCAGGACCTGCACTCCCTCGCCGGCCTCGTCCGCGCCGCGCTCGGCCTGCGCGGCCCCGCTTTCGCCATCTCCACCGCCTGCGCCAGCAGCGCCCGCGCCTTCATGGATGCCGCCAATCTCATCGCGGCCGGGCTGTGCGACGCGGCGGTGGTGGGCGGCGCCGACTCCCTCTGCCGCATGACCCTGCACGGCTTCCAGGCGCTCGAACTGATCTCTCCCACCCCCTGCCGCCCCTGTGGCCCCGACCGCACCGGCATCTCCATCGGCGAGGCCGCCGGCTTCGCCCTCCTCGAGCGGTCCGACGGGCAGCCCGGCCTTCACCTGCTCGGCGCCGGCGCCAGCAGCGACGGCCACCATATGTCGAGCCCCCACCCCGAAGGCGCCGGCGCCACGGCGGCCATGCACGCCGCCCTCGCCGCCGCCGCCCTCGAGCCCGACGACATCGACTGGATCAACCTGCACGGCACCGGCACCCGCGCCAACGACGCCGCCGAGGACGCCGCCATCTGCGCAACCTTCCCCGCGCCCACCCCATGCAGCTCGACCAAGGCATGGACCGGCCACACGCTCGGCGCCTGCGGTATCCTCGAGACGGTCATCGCCGACCAAGCCATGCGCCGCAGCTTCATCCCCGGCTGTCTCGGCATCGAGGCACCCGACCCGTTGCTGCACGCCACCATCCCCACCGCGACGATCGACGGCCCGGTTCGCCGTGTCCTCAGCAATTCCTTCGGCTTCGGCGGCATCAATTGCAGTCTGGCGCTTGGCCGCCTCGATTGACGCTGTCCGCCTCCATCCGGGCCGCCTCCCTATGGGGACCGGGCCTTGCCGGCTGGACCGCCAGCCTGCCGATCCTCGCCGGGGCCGCGCCCTACGTGCCCACGCCGACGCCGGCACCGGCCCCGGTCCTGCTGCCGCCGGCGGAGCGCCGCCGGGCCGGGCCGGTCATCCGCCTCGCCCTCGCCGTCGCCCACGAGGCCGCCACCCTGTCCGGCCTGCCGCCCGCCGCGCTCGACGCCGTGTTCGCCAGCAGCAACGGTGACGGCCCGATCGTTGGCGCCATACTCGACGCCCTCGCCACGACGGCGGACTCGCGCGTCGTCTCGCCCACCCAGTTCCATAACTCCGTCCACAATGCCGCCGCCGGCTACTGGTCGATCGCCACCGCGAGCCGCCGCCCCGCGACCTGCATCGGCTGCCACGACGAGAGTTGGGCCGCTGCCCTGCTGACCGCATTCGCCGGGCTGCACACGAGCGGCACCCCGGTCCTGCTCGTCTGCTACGACCACCCGCTGCCGCCCCCGCTGGACGCGGTCCGCTGCACCGGCCCCGCCTTCGCCGCCGCCTTCATCCTGGCGCCGCCCTGCGGCGGGCCCACGCTGCATTTGACCTACGCGCCCGACGCCCGCCCGCGCCCGCCTGATCCGGACCCCCGCTTCGCCGCCCTGACCCTGAACCCGGCCGCGCGCGCGCTGCCTCTCCTCGCCGCCCTCGCGCAAGCGGCTCCGCTCACCCACGACCTCGCCCATCAGGACGGCAGCGTCACGCTCGAGTTCCAGCCCTGACGGAACTAAGACGCCTCCTTCCCCATGCCGGCGCGATGGTCATGCTCGATCAGATCGACCGCTGCGACGCCACCACCATCGCGTGCCGCACCGCCCGCCACCTGGACCCGGCCAACCCCCTCCGCCATGACGGCCGCCTGCCCGCGCTCGCCGGCATCGAGTTCTGCCTGCAGGCCGCCGCCCTGCATGGCGGTCTCCTTGCCGGCGCCGCGCAGCGCCCCGGCTACGTCGCCAGCCTGCGCGCCATCACCTTGCACGTCGACCGCCTCGATGATCCGGCCCTGACCCCCCTCATCGTCGAAGCCACGCGCGAGGCCCAAGAGACGTCCGGCATGTCCTACGCCGTCACGCTGCGCACCGAGTCCCGCCTGCTCGTCACCGCGCGCGCCCTCATCAAGCTGCCCGCATGAAGCGCGCCCTCGTCACCGGCGGCGCCAGCCCGATCGGCGCCGCAATTTCGCGCCAGCTCGCCCGAGCCGGCCACCACGTGCTGATCCACGCGCACGCCAATCTACCCGCCGCCGAGTCCCTCGCCGCCGAACTCGTCGCCGGCGGCCACGCCGCCACTGCCTTCGCCTGCGACCTCGCCGATCCGGCCGCCACCGCCGCCGCCATGACCCGGCTGCTCGAGCCCGGCCCGGTCCAGATCATCGTCCACAACGCCGGCACCCATGACGACGCACCGCTCGCGGGCATGCGCTGGGACCAGTGGCAGCGCGTGATCGACATCTCGCTCAACGGCTTCTTCGCCGTCACGCAACCCCTGCTGCTGCCCATGATCGGCACCCGCTGGGGCCGGGTCGTAGCGCTCTCCTCGGTTTCCGCCCTGCTGGGCAACCGCGGCCAGGTCAATTACGCTGCCGCCAAGGCCGGGCTGATCGGCGCGGTGAAGTCGCTCGCGCGCGAGGTCGGTAGCCGCGGCATCACCGTCAACGCCGTCGCCCCCGGCCTCATTGCCTCGCCGGCGACCGAACTCCTCGACAAATCCCGCCTGAAGGAGATCGTTCCCGTCGGTCGGCAGGGCACCCCCGACGAAGTCGCCCATCTCGTCGCCTTCCTCTGCTCCCCTGACGCCGCCTACATCACCGGCCAGTGCATCTCGATCAACGGCGGCATGGCCTAACCCTAGAATCAACGAAGGCCCCGGAGGTTACCCTCCGAGGCCTTCCATTGATCGACGGCCGTAACCGCAGACGCGTGGGTTAGCCGGCCACCAACATGGAGGCGGCCGATGTCCAGGTCACGATTAGGGACCGTTCCGAGCAATGAGACACTGGATCACCTCCTTTCAGATAAGTTGCGAGACCAATAGTGGGTCTCTCCCCGAGTCTAATCAAGCTAAAACAGCCGCTTCAGCCTGATCTCGATCCGCCCGCCCATCGCGCCCACCTGGAACGCCGCATCGCGGAACCGCGGCGCCGACATCCGGATCGTCACGTTGTTGCTGAACCCCAGTGGCTCCACAGGCAGCCCCAGCAGGTTCTGCGTCAGCTCGGTGTTGCTGTCCTCGTCCTGATAGGCCTGCGCCGCATAGGTTCCCGGCGGCACCTCGAGCGTCACCACGACCGGCCCCGGCCGCGCCTTCGCCTGCCCGTTGTAGGAGCAATGCGGCTGCAGGAATTCCCGCTCGCTGCACACCGCCACCATCACGTTGCCCTTGCTGCTCTCGACGCCAACGACCACCACCTGCAACGGCGCCGCCGTCGCCGCGCCGATCGCCAGCGCGCTCAGGACTGCGCCGTATAGGCCCGCCCGCGCCAGGTGGCCTTGCCGCCCAGCAGCGATCGCCCGAGGCTCCACCACTGCACGACCAGCAGCGCCGCCACCCCCACCGGGTGCAGCACCGCCGACACTACCGACTGCACGAACCGCCGCGCCAGCACCAGCCGCAGCCCAATCCCGCAGGCCAGCGCCGCCCCCGCCGGCCAACTCGGCGCGCTGAGCATCAGCACGAGCGGTAAGACCTGGCCGCCGACCAGGATCGCCGTCCAGATCGGCAACGCGCCGGGCTTGGCCATCCCCTCGGTCGCGTTCTTGCATAATCCCTCCCACACCTGCGCCGCGTTAACGTACATCCGGCACCGGGCAAACCCGCCGGCATCGAACAGGTCGGTCATCCATCCGGCCCGCCGGAACGCCCGCGGCAGCATGATCCCATCATGCAAAGACGCCCGGATTGCGGCATGCCCGCCCGCCGCCCGATACGCGGTGCGCCGCGCGATGAACAATTGCCCGCAGCCCGCGCCCAACCCGGGCGACACCGACCGCCGCATCACCGCCATCGGCAGGAACCCCAGCAGCAGGAAATGGATCAGCGGCAGCAGCAGCACCTCCGACCACGTCAGCGTGACCTGTCGCGGAAACCCGCTCCCCAGCTCGACCGCCGGGTTGCGCAACATGAACCCCGCCATCCGGCTGACCGCATCCGGCGCCAGCCGGACATCCGCATCGACGAACACCATCAACTCGTGCGACGCCCGCTCCGACAAACGCTGGCACGCGTGCTGCTTGCCCGACCACCCCGCCGGCAACGGCGGCGCCGAGGCCACCACCAATCGTGCATCCCCGATCCCGGCCAAGATCTCCGGGGTCCTGTCCGTGCTGCCGTCGTCCAACACGACCAGCTCGATCTCCACCCCCTCGCTCGCCAACACCGCCGCACAGGCCGCCGCGATATTCGCCTCCTCGTTGCGCGCGGGGATCAGCACCGACACCGCCGGCCGCCCCGCTGCCCGCTCCGGCGCCCGCAGCAGCCGCAAATTCGCCAGCGCCAGCCCGAGCGGCACCGCCGCCAGCACCAGCGCCACCCAACCCCACACTACTCTCGTCCCCCATGCGTGACGTCGATCGCCTGCCCCGTCAGCACCGAACGGACCCGGCGATACACACTGTACATTGGCCCGACCGCCGCACTCCCCTGCATCAGCCGCTGGAACCGCCTCGGGTCCCTCCGCTCGCTATCGGCCGCCAGCGCGTCCACCGTTCGCGTCAGCTCCGCCTCCAGCAGCGCCGTCCACTCGGCCACGCTCCGGTCGCGTCCGGCCGCGATCGGCGCCCCGAACCGCGCCAGCGCCTCCGGCTTGCCCTCGTTCCAGAACGTGTATTCCATCGCCAGCGGCAGCACCGTCGCGTCCGGCACGCGGCGCAGCAGATGCGCGATCCCCGGCCGCAGCCGGATGGGCCGCGCCCGGGTGTCCGCGAACGCCCCCTGCGCCGTGATCCACAGCACGTTCGCCGGGTCCGAGAGCAGGCGGCCCGACACCTCCAGGAAGCGGACCGCCCCCGCCCGGCTGTCCAACTCGATGCCGAACACGCCCATTCGCTCCAGCAGACCGTATTTGCCGAGCGCCTCCGCATCCATCGGCCCGAACCCGGCCCGACCGGGGAACAGCAGGGTCTGCAACAGGATGAAGAACGCCGGGTCCCACCAGGACGGATGGTTGGTGCAAATGATCAGCGGTCGCCCCGCCGGCACGATCGGCATCCCGTCGCGCGCGACCCGCACGGCGTTGAACCGCCGCCAGAACAACCACCGCAAATACCAACCGAACGCCCAGAACAGGAACGGCGACCGCCGCTCCCGCGGATCGCGTTCAGGCACTGACCGTGGCCGCCACATCCTGGCTCAGGCTATCCGCCGCGATCCATCCGCTCATCAGCACCATCGGCATTCCCGGCCCCGGATGCGCCGCACCCCCGGCCAGATACAGCCCGGCCAAATCCCGCGACCGGTTGCCCGGCTTGAACGCTCCGTTCACCTTCCCGTGGCTGGCGAGCCCATAGATGGCGCCATTGAGGACGTTGTACCGCTCGTGGATGTCCTGCGGCGTCAGATGCCGCTCGAACACGATGCGCTCCTCGATGTCGGGCATGCCGGCGCAGCGCTTCAGCTTATCCAGGATCACTTGCCGATAGCCCGGCAGCATCTTCGCCCAGTCATGATGCGGCCGCAGATACGGCGTATGTACCAGGATGTACAGCGCCTCGCCGCCCTCCGGCGCGACGCCCGGCTCCGTGCGGCCCGTCGCCGCCAGGTAGCAGGTCGGGTCCGGCGCCGGCTCGCCCTTGCGGTAGATCCAGTCGAACTCCTCCTTCGGATCGCGCGAGAACACGAAGTCATGGTGCGCCAGATGCTCGTACGCGCGGTCCAGCCCGAGATACAGCACCACCCCCGAACAGGCCGGCTCCCGCTTCCAGCGCCGCGCGAACTTCCGCCCCGGCGCGCCGCCGACCAGCTCGCGCATCGTCCGCACGCTGTCCATGTTCGACACCACGGCCGACATCCGCACGACCTCACCCCGCGCCGTCTCGACGCCGACCGCCCGGCCCTCCTCCTCGATGATTCGCGTCACCTCGGTGTTCGGCCGCAGATCGACCCCCAACTCGCCGGCAAGCTTCTCCAGCGCCTCCGGCACCGCCCGTGTCCCGCCGATCGGATACCAGACGCCCAGATCCGTCTGCATGTGCGCGATGCTGCACAACACCGCCGGCGAGGCATAGGGCGAGCTGCCGACATACTGCACGAAATGGTCCAGCATCTGCGAGACCCGGCCGTCCGGCACCCGCTTGCGGATCTGTGACGCCACGGACGTCCCCATCCGCAGGCTGAGCACGTCCTTCAACGTCTCCAGATCCATGCCCTTGAAGCTGAGCGTATCGCCGATGCCCTCGACCGACTTCCAGAAGAAGAACTTCTCCGACACCTCGTGCAGCTTGCGGCTCATCGCCTGGAAGTCGCGGTACCCGGCCGAATTACCCGGCGCGAACGCATCCAGCGTCTCCGCCATCGTCTTCATGTCTTCGCGCAGGTCCAGCACGCTGCCGTCGTCGAAGAAGCAGCGCCATTGCGGATCCAGCCGCCGCAGGTCGAGATAGTCCGACATCTTCCGGCCGGCCTCGTGGAAGACGCGCTCGAGCACCCCCGGCACCGTCAGGATCGTCGGGCCCATGTCGAAGCGGAAGCCCTGCTCGTTCAGCACGGCGGCCTTGCCGCCCAGCCACGCGTTCTTGTCGAACAGCACGACCTTGTGCCCCCGCGCCGCCAGCGTGCAGGCCGCGGCCAGCCCGGCCAGACCGGCGCCCACGACCCCCACCGGCAACCGCCCCATCCCCGAAATCGCGTTCATCGTTACATCGCCTCCGCAATGGCCGGCACGTAGTGATCTTCCGCCATCGCGGACGCCGAACTCCAGTTCGGCGCGATGCCCAAGTCTTCAGTCAGCAACCGCGACGTGATGCGCGCGCTCTCGAAGATCACCGGCAGCCCGCTTCCCGGATGCGTCCCACCGCCGACCAGATAGACCGAGTCCAGATCCTCGAACCGGTTGCGCGGCCGCCAATGCAGCATTTGCCGTATGTTATGCGCCAGATTGAAAGTCGCGCCGCGATACACGGACAGCTCATCCTCCCACACCTGCGGCGTCATGATCTTCTCGAACCGGATCCGCCGCTCGATATCCTCGATCCCGATCCGCCGCAGCCGCTCCAGCACCATCGCCCGATACCGCGCCTGCTCCGCCGGCCAGTCCAGCCCTTCGCCGATCCGATGCCCCACCGGGACCAGCACATACAGCGTCGAGTGACCTGGTGGTGCCAAGGCCGGATCGGTCACGCAGCCATTCTGCACGTAGAAGCTCGGCTCTCCCGGCGCCGCACCCGCCTCGATCTCGGCCAGGTTTCGCCGGTAATCCGACGACAGAAAGATCGTGTGATGCGCCAAGTCCGGGATCGAGCCCTCGATCCCGAGATACATCATGAACGTCGAGCAGGAGAATTTCTTCTTGGCGATCTTCTTGTCGGTCCAGCGCCGCCGCAAGCGGTTCGGCACCAGCGTCGTCATCGTCTGCGCGAAGTCGCTGTTGATCACGAGTGCGTCATATCGACGCTCCACGCCCCCGACCCGCACGCCGACGGCACGCCTTCCCTCGAACAGGATCTCCTCGACCTTCTCACCGGTATTGATCTCCGCGCCGAGGTCGCGCGCCACTTTGGCCATGGCCGCGACCACCGCACCGGTTCCGCCGCGCGGGTGATAGACCCCGTACTCGTACTCCATGAACGACAGGATCGTGAACAGGCTCGGGCACCGGAACGGCGACATGCCGAGATATTTGCTCTGGAAACTGAACGCCAGACGCACCCGCGGATCGCGGAAATGCGCCGCCAGATCCTGATCCACGCTCCGATGCGGTCGCAGCATCCCGAGCCCCTTGAGCACATCGGGCCGGCCCAGATCGCGGATGCTGTTGAACGCGGATTCCAGGATCGGCCGGAACACCGCCAGCTTGGCCCGGTTATCGGCCATGAATGCCGGAAACGCCGCCGCATCCCGCGGCGATAGGCGGGCGATCTCCGCCGACATCCGCTCCAGATCGCCGGTCGCCGCGATCTTGGCGCCGTCCTCGAACACCAGATTGTACTGCGGATCCAGCCGGATCAGCTCGACTTCGTCGGCCAGCCGTCGCCCACAGGCGGCAAAGATGTCTTCCAGCACCCGCGGATACAGGAAGAAGGTCGGCCCCGTGTCGAAGCGGAACGTGCCCCGCTCGGTATTTGCGGTGATCGTCGACGACCGCCCGCCCAACACGCCGCGGCCTTCGTGCAGCGTGACATCGACCCCTGCCTTGGCCAACAACATCGCCGTCGCCAACCCGCCGGGCCCGCCGCCTATGATTCCGACCCGCTTGCTCATGCTAACAACTTACCTTCAGCGATTCGGTGCGGCATGCCTGACCCTAACCCCATCCTGGCGACCCCGGTAGAGTTGGGACCATGAACGAAAATGTCACCTGTGCTAATATCGTGAGCAGCCGTCTCGCCGCCCGACGCTGGGCGGCAACACCCTTGCGCGAGCGCCTCGCCGTCATCGCACGCTGCCGCCACGCCGTTGCCGCCAATGCCGAGACCCTCGCTGCCACCAACAAGCGGCCGCTTGCCGACACGCTGTCGGCCGAGATCCTGCCCCTCGTCGAGGCCGCGCACTTCCTGCTCCGCGCCGCGCCGCGCATTCTCGCGACC
Organism: uncultured Acetobacteraceae bacterium; assembly: GCA_964657565.1. Taxonomy (GTDB): domain Bacteria; phylum Pseudomonadota; class Alphaproteobacteria; order Acetobacterales; family Acetobacteraceae; genus JAVVHH01. Next base: position 3,271 of record CAZZVQ010000132.1, on the reverse strand, counting down.
CGGCGTCTCGGCCTCGGCCCGCTCTGGCTCCTGGGCATCCGCCAAGAGATCCGCCGCGAGCCGCGCGGCACCGTGCTCATCCTCGCCCCCGGCAACTACCCGCTCTTCCTGCCCGGCGCTCAGGCGCTGCAGGCGCTGGTTGCCGGCAACGCCGTCGCCATCAAGCCGGCGCCCGGATGTGGCGAACCGATCCGCGCGTTCGCCGCCCTGCTCGAACAGGCCGGGCTGCCCGACGGCACGCTGCAGATCCTGCCCGAGGACTCCGGTCCGGCCGCGCTCCGCGCCGGTTACGATTACGTCGTCCTCACCGGGAGCGCCGAAACCGGCATCGCCGTCGCCCGCGCCACGGCCGACAGTCTGACGCCGTCGGCGATGGAGCTGTCCGGCGTCGACGCCGCGTTCGTCCTGCCCGGCGCGGATCTCGCCGTGGTCGCCGCGTCGCTCGCCTACGGCCTGCGCTTGAACGCCGGCGCCACCTGCATCGCGCCGCGCCGGGTGTTCGTGCCGCGGGCGATGGAGGCCGACCTGCTCTCGCGCCTGCTCGCCCAGCTGCCGCCCGCGGCAGCGATCCCGAAGCCGACCGAGGCCCGCCTCGTCGCCCTCCTCGCCGACGCCGAGGCCAGCGGCGCCCGCATCGCCGCCCGCAACCCGGCCATCCTCGCCGGCGCCGCCCCGGACCTCCCGATCCTGCAACAGGACGTGTTCGCCCCCTGGCTCGCCCTCATCCCCATCGCCGACACCGACGCAGCGCTCCAGGCCGCCGCCCTCTGCCCCTACGCACTGGGCGCCAGCATCTTCGGCCCGCCCGCGGACGCCTACGCCTTCGCCGCGCGCGTCGACGCCGGCTCCGTCTGCGTGAACGACCTCATCATGCCCACCGCCGACCCCCGCCTCCCCTTCGGCGGCCGTCGCCGCAGCGGCTTCGGCGTCACCCGCGGCGCGGAGGGACTGCTCGAGATGACGGTCGTCAAGACCGTCAGCACCCGCCGCTTCGGCCCCCGCCCCCACCTCGACGCCAAGCTCAACGGCAACCCGGCGCAACTGCTAACGCTGCTCCAGCTTCTCCACGGCCCCAGCTCGGTTCGATGGGCCGCGCTGAAATCCCTGGTCCAAAAGCCTAGGCCTCCGTCGCCAGCGGCGCGTGGTTCAGCATCGCCACCAGGGTGACCCCTCCGAGCGTATTGCCCAACACCGTCGGGATCAGGAAGACGAAGAAGTAGTCGTACATCCCCTTCGTGCCGGTGATGACCGCAAACGCCGCCTCGCACGACCCGGCGATCGCGTGCGAGAAATGTCCCATCGCGACCGTGTAGGTGATCACCATGATGATCGGCATCTTCGCCGGTCCCGAGCTGGGCAACACCCACACCATCAGCGCGATCAGCCACCCCGCCAGGACCGATTTGAACAGCATCGGCCAAAACGGCTCCTGCACCGCCTCGACCGCGATCGTGCCCAAGCTGTGCCAAACCGTCGGCACGAAGAACTGTTCGTGCGCGATGCCCCACGCGAACAGCCACGTTCCGACCAGGTTCGCGCCGAGGACGATGCCCCAAAATCGAAACAGCCTGCCGAGCCGGATCCCGCTGAACTCCGCCAGAATGGGCAGCACCGGCGTCAACGTCGTCTCGGTGAACAGCTGCTGCCGCCCGAGGATCACGATCAGGAACCCCAGTGTGTAGCCAAGGCTGGTCACCAGCGGCGTCCACACCGCGTCCGGCAGCCGCCCCTGCAGCAGCGCCATCGTCAGGAACGAAAATCCCATCGACAGCCCGGCCGCGAGGCCGGACCACGCAATCGCACCGCCATGCCGCTGCAGCTGCTCCTCGCCCTCGGCGCGGATGACCCTATGGATTTCGTGCGGGCTGGGCGGGGCTTCGGGCGAACTAGTCTCGGACAAGCATCACTCCACCACGATCACGCCCGCCTCGGTGGCCACCGCGTTCAGCCGCCGATCGTGCGTCTCGGTCGGAACCCTGTCCACCTCTTGCACGGCAAACCCGCACCCGATCGCCAGTATTCCGGGCAGACGCTCCAGCGTCCGATCATAGTAGCCGCCGCCATAGCCCAGCCGCCGGCCGGACCGGTCGAACGCCAGCAACGGCACCAGCAAGACCGTCGGAACGATACTCTCGCCGGTCGGCTCGGCGGTGCCGAATCGCCCCGCCCGCAAGGCGACGCCCGGCCGCCACCGCCGGAACGACAGCGCCTGGCCCGCCGGCGGCGTCACCGGCAACCCGGCCACATGCCCGCGCCCCACCAGCGCCAACAACGCTGCCCGACAATCGATCTCGCCCGCCAGCGGCCAAAACCCGCCGACCACCGCCCCCGGGCTGATGATCCCTGCTGCCAGCAGATGCCCGGCCAACCTGACCCCGACCGCTGGATCACAGGCCGCGCGCCGATGCTGCATGACACGCCGCAGCTCACCCTTGGTCACCAGCCACCTGCACGGAGCACTTGAAGGAGAAGTGGAGCCACCCTGGCCGTTGGCGTTACATCCTCCCGAGACCTACTTGCGTAGGTGGGTGCCAGGTACCCTGACCACGGCCAGGACAGCGCCAGCTCCCGCGGGAGTGCTTATCGGCCCGGGGATGAAGAACCTGACGCACCGGGCAGCCCCACCCCTAGGTAGGCCCGCTTGCCCCGAACCGCAATCACCCCGGACCGCTTTGACCCGAAAACCGCTCGACCCCGCGGAATGCTAAACGCCGGCCTGCTGTTCCGCAGCCTTGGCGATCGCCTCGGCACGCGCGGCCAACCGCGAGACCCGCTCCGACTTGGTCCGTTCGGTGCTGCCCGGCTTGCCGCGTCGCACGCTCTCCAACTCCGCCGCCATGTCATGCAATTCGTCAGCGAGGAACAGCGCCGCCATCGCCAGCACCTTCGACTCCCCGCTATTCATCCCGAGCGCCTTGACTCGCTCGATCCGCTTCTCGACTTCCGACCCCATGGCAGTCAGGTGCGCCTCTTCGCCATCCTTGCAGCCGACCGTGTGCACGTGCCCGTTGATCTTAAGCTGAACCTGCGCCATCGGCGTCTCCTCTACTTGGCCAGCGCGTCCCGCAAACTGGCAATGATGCGATCGAGGCGCTCGGCGACTTCCGTCGCCACTGGGTCGGGTGCGTCCAGCACTTTGGCAATCCGGTCCAACGCCGCTTCCAGCCGGTCTTCCGGCGCTTCGTCCTCGGCCATTCGACTCCTGCCTCGCTACGCTCCAACTTGAACACAAAGCGTGCAGACGCTTGAACGTCAAGCATGTCGCCGTCCA
>CAZZVQ010000131.1:0-13574 GCA_964657565.1 uncultured Acetobacteraceae bacterium | reverse complement strand
CTTGGCCGCATTGTTGCGCTTGGCCGCGGCCGCCATGGCCAGGCCGGCGGCCTCGAAGCGGTCGGCGGCTAGGCCGATCACGGCGGGGGCGAGATAGGCGTCGATATTGGCCTTGATCGCCTCGACGCTCTCCTCGCTCCAGCGCGGTCCGCCCAGCGTCGCCGCCTCGCCGATCCCCTCGACGCCGTTGGCCAGCCGGAGGCGCACGATGACGTAGCTCTGTGCCGTGACCGAGGTTTGCGAGAGCTTGTGCGCACGCACCGTGGGCACGTCGACGATGACGCTCTCGATCGTTGCCACGCGCAGATCGCGCGCGAGGTCGGCCGAGAAGGGGTGGAGCGAGCCGTCCATGATTACGCTGCCGGTGCGTGGGCGCGGACGACGACGGTGTCCGGCACCTTGTCCGTCTCGTGGTGCAGCGCGAAGTCGAACTCGATTTCGACGAACGGGCTGTTCAGCCCGGCGGCGCGCATCGCGTCGGGGTTCTCGTTGCGGGTGACGCCGGGGATCAACTCGTCGCGGGTGGCGAAGGCGAAATCATCGTGCAGATAGGCGTCGCCGGCGATGTTGATCTGCGTCGTCAGCTTGCGGTAGCCTGGCGCGGACACGAAGAAGTGGATGTGCGCCGGGCGGTTGCCGTGGCGGCCGATGGCGGTCAGCAATTTGCTGGTCGGGCCGTCGGGCGGGACGCCGTAGCCGGCGGGCAGAATGGTGCGGAACTTATACTTGCCCTCGCCGTCCGTTTCGATTTGGCGGCGCAGGTTCCACGGCGATTGCGAGCGGTCGAAGAAGGAGTAGCCGCCCTTGGTGTTGGCGTGCCAGACGTCGACGATGGCGTGCGGCACCGGGGCGCCGGCGGTGTCGCGGACCTGGCCGTGCATGAACAGCACGTCGCCCGGCTCCGGGTCCTGGTCGAGGCGGGCGCTGCCCTTTTCGAGTGGCGCGTCGGCGATCCAGAGCGGGCCCTCGATGGTGCGCGGCGTGCCGCCCTCGAGGCCGGCGAGGCGCTCTTTCTCGTCGAAGCGGAGGTCGAGGAAATGCTCGAACCCGAGGCCGGCAGCGAGCAGGCCGCCCTCGTTGGTCTGGCCGACCTCGCTGATGTAACTGACGGCGATCCAGAACTCGGCCGGGGTGACGTCGAACTCCTCGATGGTCTGGAACAGGTCGCCCATGATGCGCTGGACGATCGCTTTCAGGCGCGGGTCACCGGCCGGCTGGTCGAGGCCGGCGAGCTTGTCCATCAGGTTGGCGATCGGGCTGGTCTTGAGCAGGTCGTCGAGCATCGTTTCTCTCCCGTTAACCCAAATCGCCGCCGGCGACGGGTAAAGTTATTCCGGTGATGTAGGAGGCGTCGTCGGAGGCCAGGAACAGGATCGTGCCCGCCTGTTCCTCGACGGTGCCGTAGCGGTGCATGAAGCTCGAGGCGAGCGTCTGATCGACGACCTCCTGATACCAAGCCTTCTCCTGATCGCTCGGCGCCTCGGTGTTGCGCGGAATCTGGCGCGGAGGCGCGTCGGTGCCGCCGGGGGCCGTCGCGCAGACACGGATGCCGTGGCCGGCATATTCGAAGGCCAGCGAGGCGGTCAGCGCATCGACGCCACCCTTGGCCGCGCTGTATGGCACGCGGTTGACGCCGCGGGTCGCGACAGAGGAGACGTTGACGATCACGCCGCGGCGCTGCGCTATCATATAGGGCAGCACGGCGCGGCAGGCCCAGAGCGTGGGGAACAGCGAGCGGCGGATCTCGGCCTCGATCTGCGCCTCGGCGTATTCGGCGTAAGGCCGTGCCCAGATGGTGCCGCCGACGTTGTTGACGAGGATGTCGATCGGTCCGCCGGCCGCCGCCATCACCCGCTCGCATTCGTCGTAGCGTTCGAGGTCGGCAATGATTGCAGTTGCCTGAATCGTCGCAGCTTCCTGCTGCACGAGATCGGCGCGGTCGACCATCACGACCCGGCCGCCCTCTGCCGCCATGCGCCGCGCCACCGCGAGCCCGATTCCCTGCGCCGCCCCGGTGACGACAGCGGTCTTGCCCTCGAAGCGGCGGGCGTGGATCACCGGTGGGCCTCGGCGACGGCGGTCACGGCGCCCGCGGGCGAGAACTTCTCGTAGTAGAAGCTTGCCGGCGTGACCCCGAGCCCGGTGCGGACGGCGTCGACCATCGCGGGCGGGCCACAGAGATAGACGTCCACGTCGCCGCCGTTGAGATGCTCGGGCGCGAGGTAGGCGGTGACGTAGCCGCGCTTGGGATGGGCACTGGCCGGGTCGGCGACGCAGGTCTGGAAGCTGAAGCCGGCCAGGGCGGCGGCGTGTGCTTCGAGCGCCGCGACCTCGACCAGATCGGCCTCGTTGGTCACCCCGTAGATGAGGTGGATCGGCTGACCCGAGGGCGGCAGCGCACGGAGGCGGCCGAGCATGGACAGGAACGGCGCCAGCCCGGTGCCGCCGGCCAGGAACAGCAGTGGGCGTTTGACGTCGCGCAAGTAGAACGTGCCGGAGGGGCCGCTGAACTCGATCGGCGTGCCGGGCTGGGCGGTGCGCAGGAATTCGCTCATCAGCCCGCCGGGAATGTCGCGGACCAGGAAGTCGAGCCGGTCTGAACCGGGGGCGGAGCTGAATGAATAGGAGCGTTTCTGATCGCTGCCGGGCACGTGGATGCTGACATACTGGCCGGCGAGGAAGCCCACCGGCTCGTCGACGATGAGCGAGAACGCGAAGGTGGTCGCCGAGAGATGCGTGACGGCGGCGAGCGTCGCTTTGGTCGCGACCGCCTTGATCTTGCAGGCGTCCGACGCGGCGGCGATGCGCAGCACCAGATCGCTGTGCGGCTTCATCTGACAGGCCAGGCCGTAGCCTTCGGCCGCCTCCTCGTCGGTCATCGCGTCCTCGAGATAGTCGCCGGCGTCGAACGACCCGGCCTCGACGAAGACCCGGCAGGTGCCGCAAGCGCCGTCACGGCAGTCGAGCGGAATATTGATGCCGACCCGGTAGGCGGCGTCCGCCACCGTCTCGTTCGGCCTCGTTTGGACGATGCGGGTAAGCCCGTCCTCGAAATTCAGCGCGACGGAGTGGGATATGGCGTTCATGGTCCGTAAAACCTCGTCACTGCCGGGCTTGACCCGGCAGCCCAGAGCGGCAAGGAGCGTGCTGGCGGCACCATGGACCGCCGGGTCAAGCCCGGGGGGGACGGACTAAAAGTCGAGGATGTCGCCATCAGATGTGGTACACGTCGATGACGTGGTGGATGTAGTCGTTCTTGAGCACGACCTTCTTGTTCTTGATCAGCGGTTGATTGCCCGAGTTGTCGATCGTGTAATACGATGTGCCAAAGTAGGTATCGACCGTCTTGTAGCGGTAGTTCAGCGTAAACCAGTTGAACCGTAACTTGCAGGTTCCCGCTTCCTGCTCGGTGATCTCGACGTTGCTGATGTTGTGCGACGTACGGGGTTCCGGCAGCGAGGTGGCGCTGCTGCGCTCGGTGCGGATGCGGAACACGCGGTCTTCGAGCCCGCCCTTGTGGCCGTAATAGATCAGCGAGATGTCGGTCATCGGGTTCTCGACCAGCAGATCGTCATCGTCCCAGGACGGCATCCAGAACACCGCGTCCGCGGCGTAGCAGGCGAGCCAGTCGTCCCACTCCTTGTCATCCAGCGCGCGCGCTTCCCGATACAGGAACTGGCGCGCGTCCTCGATCGTGAGATCCATGGCGTTTACAGGTGCTCGCCGTCGGGGAGATGCTTGCGGATCGTATCCATCCAATACCGGTGCTGCACGGCGAACAGGCCCTCGTCCTCGGTCTTCGCACCGCTCAACAGCGGCTTGAGCCCGATCGCGGCCGCGGCCTCGTCGGGGCCGTCGATCCAGTGTGCGGCGCCACGCGACAGGTCGTTCCAGGGCGCCGCGTTACCCATGTAGCCGATCTGGCAGGAACGGAACTCCTCGAGGTCGTCCGGCGTGGCCATGCCCGACGCGTTGAAGAAGTCCTCGTATTGCCGGATGCGGTGCGTGCGCGCTTCCGGCGCCTCGCCCTTCGGCGCGATGCAGTAGATCGTGACTTCCGTCTTGTCGACCGAGATCGGCCGGTAGGTGCGGATCTGCGAGCTGAACTGGTCCATCAAATACACGTTCGGATACAGGCAGAGATTGCGCGACCGCTGGATCATCCAGTCTGACGTCGCTTGGCCGAACTGGGTGGCCAGTTCCTCGCGGCGCGCGTAGTTGGGCCGGTCCTCCGGGTTGGACCAGTTGGTCCACAGCAGCAGGTGGCCGTGCTCGAACGAGTAGAAGCCGCCGCCCTGCTTGGCCCAGCCGCCAGCGCTCATCGCCCGCACCTCGTCGACCGCAGCAGCTTCCTTGCGGCGGCTCGTGGTGGCGGCGTAATTCCAGTGCACCGCGCTCACGTGATAGCCGTCGGCGCCGTTCTCCGTTTGCAGCTTCCAGTTGCCGTCATAGACGTAGGTCGACGAGCCCCGCAGCACCTCGAGCCCCTGCGGAGACTGGTCGACGATCATGTCGATGATCTTCGTGCTCTCGCCCAGATGCTCGGCCAGGGAAACGACGTCGGGGTTGAGGCTGCCGAACAGGAAGCCGCGATAGTTCTCGAACCGCGCCACCTTGGTCAGATCGTGGCTGCCCTCTTTATTGAACTGCTCCGGGTAACCAGCGCCGTCCGGATCCTTCACCTTCAACAGCTTGCCGCTGTTATTGAAAGTCCAGCCGTGGAATGGGCAGGTGAAGGTCGCTTTGTTGTCGCGCTTGTGGCGGCAGATCATCGCGCCCCGATGACTGCAAGCGTTGATGAACGCGTTCAGTTCGCCGTTGCGGTTGCGCGCGATGAACACGGGCTGCCGGCCCATAAAGCTGGTGAAGTAATCGTTCTTGTTCGGGATCTGGCTCTCATGGGCCATGTAGATCCAGTTGCCCTCGAAGATGTGCTTCATCTCGAGTTCGAACAGCGCCGGGTCGGTGAAGATGTTGCGCTTGCAGCGATAATGCCCGCTTTGCGCATCATCCTGAACGGCGTCGTCGAGCACTTGGCGGACATCGTCCAGCATCGGCTTCCTCCACAATCCGCTTGGCAGCGGCATTTCGTTGATCAGAGCTATAGCGGGCTTGACGACCGGCCGTCCAAGACTGTTTACGTCTGTAATCATACCCAGAAGGTATTGTCGGTTAGATGGAACTGCGGCACCTGCGCTACTTCGTCGCCGTCGCGCGGGAGCGTTCGTTCACTCGCGCGGCCGCCGCGCTGAACATGGCGCAGCCGCCGCTGAGCCGGCAGATCCAGCAGCTCGAGCAGGAACTCGGCACCACGCTGATCGCGCGCGGCTCCCGGCCGTTCCAGCTCACCGAGCCGGGCCGGCTGTTCTTCGAGCAATCCGTTCAGGTATTGGAGCGGATCGACGACATGCATGCTGCAATGCGGTCCACACAGCAAACACGATTCAGCATGGGGTTCGTCGCCTCCACGCTTTATGGCCGGCTACCGGAGGTGATCCGAGCCTACCGGGCTGCCCGGCCCGACGTGGAGCTGACATTGCTCGAACTGACGACGATGGAGCAGGTGCGCGCACTCAAGGAGGGCCGGATCGACGTCGGCTTCGGCCGCATCCCGCTCGATGACCCAGCCATTGACCGCCTGCTGCTCCGCAACGAGACCCTCGTCGTCGCGCTTCCGGCCGGTCACCCGGCGCTGCTCCACCCCGGCATGCGCCTGTCCGAGCTGCAGGCGGAGACGCTGATCATCTATCCCAAGGCCCCGCGCCCGAGCTACGCCGATCAAGTGCTCGGCTTGTTTCGCACCCACGGCATCAAGCCGGCCCGGCTCTACGAGGTCCGCGAACTGCAGACCGCGCTCGGGTTGGTCGCCGCCGAGGTTGGCATCTGCGTCGTCCCCGCCGGCGTGCAGCGCTTCCGGCGCGACAACGTCGGCTACGTCGCGCTCGACGAGCCCGGTGCGGTTTCGCCAATCCTGATGAGCACGCGCAAGAATGATACGTCGCCCGATCTGACGCTACTGGTCGGCATCATCAGGGACCTCTACCGTGCGAGCGGTATCGTGTTCGGCCAATGAACACGACCGGGAGCAACGCATGAAGATCGCAATCATCGGCGGCGGTATCGGCGGCCTAACACTGGCACTGGCGCTGCGGCAGCGCGGGATCGGCGCAGACGTGTTCGAAGCCGCCCCGGCGTTGACCGAGATCGGCGCCGCCGTCGCGCTCTCGGCCAACGCGACCCGGGAGCTGACCCGCCTCGGTCTGCTCGACGCCATCGCCGCGGTCTCGACCGAGCCGAGCGAGCTGATCTTCCGCGACGGCCGCACTGGCGACCGCATCGCCGCGCACGATGTGGCAGCGCACGACCGGTACCGCGAGCGGTTCGGCGCGCCCTATTTCGGGGTGCACCGGGCCGATCTACAGGCGGTCTTAAGCCGTGCCGTCGCAGGCGAGGGGCTGCATCTCGGACACCGGCTCACGGCGCTTGAAGAAGATGGCGCCAGGCTGCGGCTGCGGTTCGCGAACGGGCGGGCCGAGCAGGCCGATCTCGTCGTCGGCGCGGACGGCGTGCGCTCGCTGGTGCGCGACTACGTCGTCGCCGGTATCCCCGGTGCCGACCCGGCCCGTGCGGCCCCGCGCTACTCGGGCACCAGCGCCTTCCGCGGTATCGTGCCCGTCACCGCGCTTCCCAGCCTACCGGACCCGCGCGCGATCCAGTTCTGGATGGGGCCGAGTGCGCACCTGCTCCATTATGCGATCGGCGGTCAGGCGCAGGACGTGAACTTCTTCGCCGTCGTCGAAGGACCGGCGCAGTGGGAGCAGCCGGATCGGTGGACGGCCGATACGGTGCCTGGTGAGTCCGTCCATGCCTTCGCCGGCTGGCACCCGGCAGTGACGGAGATGATCGCCGCCTCCACCTTCGCCGCGCGCTGGGGTCTGTTCGTGGTGCCGCCCCTGGCGCGCTGGCATCGCGGCGCAGCGGTGTTGCTGGGCGATGCGGCGCACGCGATGCTGCCGCATCATGGCCAGGGTGCAAACACGACGATCGAGGACGCCATCACGCTCGCCGCGCTGCTGTCGCGGCAGGCGGACGATTTCACCGCGCGCTATGCGTCATTGCGACGTCTGCGAACCCGGACGATCCAGCACAGCTCGTGGGATACCAACCGGGCGCTGCACCTATTGGATGGGCCGGCGCTGGCCCAGCGGAATCGCCGGGTCGCTGCGTTCCCGCAGGAGTTCGGCTGGATCCACGAATTCGACGCCTTGGCAGCAACTCAGTGACCTCGCCCGTCACCTCGCTCACCGCCAGCGGCTGAGCGTCACGCCGCGGGCGGATCGCTTGCCACCGATCTGAGACCCAGACGAGATAGCTTTTTGATCAAACCAACCCGCGACAGGCCCAATGCCCTCGCCGCCTCGGATTGATTGCCGCCCGACGCCGCCAGCGCGTCGGACAACATGCGCCGTTCGATCTCCTCGATCGCCTGCGCCAGCGTCGACGGCGAGCTGCGAGTCGGAGCGGGAGCATCGTCGAGCTCGCCGGCCACGAAGCGTAGTAAGGCCGCGTCAACCAGCTCGCTGCCGGGTCCGGCCAGGGCGGCAGCGGCTTCGATCATGGCTCGGAGTTCACGGACATTGCCGGGCCAAGGCCGCTTGACCAACCATTCGGTGGCGTCCGGCGTCAGCACGGCCCCAGGATCGGCCCGGCGCAAGAACACGCTGGCCAGCAGCGTCACATCCTCCGGCCGCTCCGCCAGGGCCGGCGTGCGCAACACCATGCCCTTCAGGCGGTAGAACAGATCCTCGCGAAAGCTCCCCTCCGTCACCATCGTTTCGAGGTCCCGATGGGTCGCGGCCACGATCCGCACATCCGCCCGCTTGGCTGCCCGTCCGCCGACGGGCAGGAACGTGCCCTCCTGCAGGAAGCGCAGCAACTTGACTTGCATCGCCAGCGGCATCTCGCCGACCTCGTCGAGCAGCAGCGTGCCGCGATGGGCGGTCTCGATCAGGCCGGGTTGGTCGCGGGTAGCGCCGGTGAAGCTGCCCTTGAGATGCCCGAACAGCTCGCTCTCCAGCAGGCTCGCCGGCAGCGCGCCGCAGTGGATCGGCACGAACGGGCCCGCCGCGCGCGGACTGCAGGCGTGCAGCGCCCGCGCCACTAGCTCCTTGCCGGTGCCGGTCGGCCCCAGCACCAGCACGCTGACCATGCTGGGCCCCAGCCGGCGCACCATCGCCCGCAGCCGCGCCACCGCCTCCGACCGGCCCAGCAGGCCGAGATCGTCGGCCGCGACTTGGTCGCGCAGGTCGCGCAACTCGCGGTCGAGCGCCGCCTTGCGCAGCGCCCGGTCGACGACGAAGCGCAGCATGTCGGGGTCGATCGGCTTGGCAATGAAGTCCCACGCCCCCGCTTCGGTCGCCTTCAGCGCGATCTCGTGCGAGGCATGCCCGGTCAGCACCACGACCGGGGTCGGCAGGAAGCCGGCGATCAGCGCGATCCCGGCCAGCGGGTCCATGCGCGGCGGCATCGAGAGGTCGAGCAACACCAGGTCCGGCCGGCTGTCCGCATACTGCGTCTGTGCCTCCTCCGCCGACCCGGCAACGCTGACCTCGTGGCCCAGCCCCCGCAGCCACGCGCCGCCGAGCCGCTGGAACGCCGGCTCGTCGTCGACCAGCAGGATCCGGCCGCTCATACCGCCCGTGGGAGCGTAAGGGTGAAGCAGGTCGACCAGCCCGCGCGCTCCGTGATGGCGATGCTGCCATGGCTCGCCGCCGCGATCCGCGCCACGATCGCCAGGCCGAGCCCGGTGCCGCCCGGGCTGCGGGAGACGAACGGCTCGAACAACCGGCCACGGATCTCGGCCGGCACGCCCGGCCCATCGTCACAGACATGCAGCAGCACCGAACCCTCCACGCACTCCGCCTCCAACACGACCCGGCTGGCGGCCGCGCAGGCATTCTCGATTAGATTGTCCAGCGCCTGCGCCGTCCGGTCCGGATCGGCTAGCACGTGCAGCGTGTCCGGCAAGCGGACCTCCACCAGCCCGGCCCGGCGCGCCGCCAGACCGCGCGCCAATGCAGCCACGTCGACCTCCGTCGGCACCACGGACCAGGGCTTGGCGTAGTCCAGCAGATCGTCCGCCAGCCGGGCGATGCGCCGTACTTGCTCGCCGACCTCCTGCCGCACGTCCGGTCCGGCCATGGCAACGGCCATGCCGATGATGTTGAGCGGGTTCCGGACGTCGTGCGCCACCGTGGCGGCCAGCGCGCCCAGCTCGGCCAACCGGGACTGCACCTGGCGCTCGCGCTCCTGCTCGGCCAACGCCTGCGCCCGCTCCAACCGGGCGGCCTCCTCGGCCAGCACCAGCCCGAACAGCTCGGCCACCCGCCGTGGCCCCGGCGGCGCGGCGTCCCAGCCGCTCTCGAGCGTCGACTGCCACCCGGCCTCAATGCGGCTGCACAGGAGCAGCGGTGCGGCCCCATTTGGTGCAGCCTCGCCGACCCGCACCACGACAGCGATCGCCAGCCGCTGCCGCAGGAGGAACTCCGCCCGGCTGGCTAGCGCGGCGGTGTCGGCCGCTTGGCCGAGCGACGTGCGCCAGGCGGTCATGTCCTCCGAGGTCACGGTTCCGCCGGGATAGACGATCCGCGATGCCAGGCGGCGGACCGGGCCACCCAGGAGTAGAAAGGCGACCCCCACCTCCAGCGCCGTCGCGAGCCGGCCTTCGAGCGCAGAGCCGGCCGGCAGCAGCGGCAAGGCCGCGACGATCAGCCCGGCGGCGCCGACGAGCAGGGTCCAGCCCAGCGCGCGCCGGGCCCAGGCATTGGCCAGCAGCACCTGGTAGCGCAGGATCCCGTAGACCAGGATGACCGGATACAGTGGCAGGCCCAGCAGCGGCCACGGCGACATCGGCAGGTCCAGCGCGACGACGCCATAGCCCGACATGCAGAGCGAGCCCCAGGCGCTGGAGACAATGACCGCCGCGAGCTGGCGCCGGGCCAGCCCGGTCCGGCTCACCATGGCGCGCAGCAGCAAGACCTGCCCGGCCCCCGCGAGCACAGCCCACGCGATGCTGGTGCACCAACCGACCGCGTTGGGCATCGCCACGTAGCTCAGCCCGGCGAACGGGCGGTAGTAACCCGGCACCAGAACGATCGATAGCAGCGTTGCCGCGGCGCCGAGCGCGTAGCCGCAAGCGATCCAGCGCGGCGCCGTCACGCGGGTGAACGCGGCCGCGAAGTGCAGGAACACGGCGGAGGTCAGCGAGGCCGTCGCCAGCAGGCTCAGCCCGAGCCGGGCGGCGCCGGGTCCGAACCAGGTCGGCAGCTCGTTGCCGACGATCCAGACCGAGACCCCCAGCAGGAACAGCGTCAGCTGCCGCAAGCCCGGCCCCCGCTCGGCCCAGCGCCACAGAATGGCGGCCAGAACGAGGCTGCCGACCAGCGCGAGCGTCAGGGCGATATGGATGGCCATGCGTCAACGAACGCTACAGCCGCCATCGCGACCTGTATACGAAGTATGCGACGCCCCGATCACGATTCCAACGAAATCAGTGCCTTGCCTGACCGGGGCCGCCTGGCACGCCCGATGCGATGTCCGAGGTCAACAACTCCTCGGAGACCCCATGACCATCACCCACACGCTCGATCAAGCCTTCGGCGCACCAGTGCGCGAGCGGCAGGGACCGCTCGACCTCTCGCAATGCGTGCATCCGGCCGACTGGGCGCAGTTGCCGGAAACGCTACGCGCCCGCTTCACCGTCCGGCATGCCCCAACCCGCTACGCCGCCAACATGCGGTTCGAGCGTTCGACCATGGGCGCGGTCTTCGCGCTGCTCGCCAAGCCGTTCAAGGCCCCGCTGCCACAATATCACCGCATCGACCTGCCGGTCGTCGTCGACGTCCACGCCGAAGGCAACGGCGTCGTCTGGTCGCGGCAGCTTGGCGGGTCCGGCCTGGTCCGCTCGGTCAAGACCGCCGGCCCGGCTGGCACGGTCATCGAACGCACCGATGGCGGGCTCGGCATGGTGCTCGACATCGCCGTCGATGGGGCGGCGCTCGTGTTCACCAGCCGCGCCTTCTTCCTCGCCGTCGGGCGATGGCGGGTGCCGATTCCGGCCTGGCTGACGCCCGGGCGCTGCCGGGTCGAGCATCGCGCCGTCGACGCCGAGCGGTTCCGCTTCACCCTGACCATGACCCATCCGCTCTGGGGAACCACGTTCCGCCAGACCGGCCTGTTCACCACGCTGGAGACCACGCCATGAACGCCGTATTCGCCATCCTGTCGGTCCAGGCCCTGATCGGGGCTTTCGACAATCTGTGGCACCACGAGCTGGAGGCCAAGCTGCCGCAGCACATCTCGGCGCGCTACGAACTCGTCCTGCACGCTTCGCGGGAGGCGATCTACGCCGTGCTGTTCCTCGGACTGGCCTGGGTGCGCTGGGAGGGCGCATGGGCGTGGGTGCTGGCCCTGCTGCTCGCCGTGGAAATCATCATCACGCTGGCCGACTTCATCGAGGAGGACCTGACCCGGCGCCTGCCGAAGCTCGAGCGGGTGCTGCACACCATCCTGGCCGTCAGCTACGGCGCCTTCGTCGCCGCGCTGGCACCCGAGATGCTGCGCTGGGCGGCCGCGCCGACGGACCTGCCGACGGTCGACCATGGCTGGGTCTCGTGGCTGTTCACGCTATATGCCGCCGGCGTGTTCGCCTGGAGCGTGCGCAACTGGATCGCGGTGGCAAAGCTCTACCGCGCCGCCCGGACCGCGTTGCCCGACGTCGTGGTTCCGCCAGCGCACGGCCCGGCCGTGCTGGTCACCGGCGGGACCGGCTTCATCGGCACCGCCCTGGTCCGCAGCCTCGTGGATGACGGCGCGCGCGTCATCGTGCTGACCCGCGACGCCCGCCGCGCCGCCGCCACGTTCGGCCCGCGCGTGCTGGCCGTCGAGAGCCTGGACGCGCTCCCGTCGGAGACGCCCGTGACCGCGATCGTCAACCTCGCCGGCGCCAGCATCCTCGGTGGCCGCTGGACACCGCGCCGCAAGACGGTGCTGCTGGCGAGCCGGATCGACACGACCCGGGCGCTCCACACGCTTGCCGAGCGGCTGGAGACGAGGCCGCGCGTGCTGGTCAACGCCTCCGCGGTCGGCTTCTACGGCGACCGGCCTGATGGGGTCGAGGTCGACGAGACCGCGCCGCCACAGCCCGGGCAGTTCCAATCCGACCTCTGCGCCGCTTGGGAGAACGAGGCAAAGACGCTGCGGTCACTCGGCTTGCGCGTCGTGAAGATGCGGTTCGGCGGCGTGCTCGGGCGTGAGGGCGGCATGTACCGACCGCTCGCCGTGGCCGCCCGGTTCGGGATGGGCGCGATCCTCGGCACGGGGCGGCAAGCAATGCCGTGGGTTCATCTGGACGACGCCGTCGCCGCCCTGCGCTTGGCCCTTGCGCAGAACTCGCTCGAAGGTGCCGTCAACGTCGTAGCACCCGGGCTCGTATCGCAGGCAGCGTTCGCCCGGGCAGTCACCGGGCCCCGTGCGATCTGCCCGCGCATACCGGCTGCGGTGATCACGGCAGCCGGCGGCGAGGCAGCCACGCTCCTGCTGGGTGGCCAATCGGCCGCGCCGCGGCGCCTGCTCGCGGCCGGGTTCCGGTTCGCCTACCCGACCCTCGAAAGTGCCCTGGTGGCCCTCAGCGCTGCGCCGGCAGTCGCACCTCGAACGCTGCGCCAGCCCGATCCGGCACGAACCGGATCGATCCTCCAACGCCCGCAACGAACGCTTGGATGATCGGCAGGCCGAGCCCGGTCCCGCCATGCTCCCGTGCCGTCGTGAAGAACGCGTCGAAGATTTTCGGCGCGTTCGCGGGCGAGATACCGGGACCGTCATCCACGACGCGGATCAGGATCTCGGCCCCGTGGGTCGTCACACCGATCTCCACGTTCGGCCCACCATGGGCCACGACGTTGTCGAGGAGTCCCGAGAGGATCGCGTCGAGCGGCTCCTTGTCGACCGCGGCGGTAGCCGCACGCCCGACGACCAGAATGGACAAACCCCGATCGGCAAATCGCTTCGCCACCGTCTCCAACGCGGGCCGCACGAGGGTCGGGCCGCGGCCGGGTCCCGCAGTCATGTCGGCGCGGGCCAGTTCGAGCAGACGCCGGGTCAAACGGTCGAGCCGACCGACCTCAGCCTCGATCACGCCGAGGAAATGGAGCCGCTCGGTCTCCGACATCGCGTGGTCACGCAGCAACTCGGCCGCCCCGCGCGTGGCCGTGAGCGGCGTCTTGAACTCGTGCGCGATCCGCGCCGCCAGCGTCCGGACATAGGTCGCGCGTTTGTCGAGCGTCTCCGCCATCGCCACGATCGCGGCGGAGAGCTGCGCCACCTCGCGCGTGCCGGGTCGCCGGAGCGGGCGCACCGCTCTGGTGCTGCCTGCCGCGACCGTCGCCGCTTGGGCCGTGACGAGCGACAAAGGCCGGGTCACCAGCCGCGACATCGCGAGCGCCAGCGTAGTCCCGATCGCAAGCAGGACCGCCGCCAGCCACGCGAGCTGCCACCGTTTGCCGGACAGCGCCTGC
>CAZZVQ010000130.1:0-13764 GCA_964657565.1 uncultured Acetobacteraceae bacterium | reverse complement strand
TGGGCGGGATCATGGCAGGCGGCGGCGCCGCGCCGACGGCAGGGGGCGGGACGGCGCCGGGCGTGGCGGCTGGCGCGTCGGGCCTGCTCGGGACGACGGGGGTCCTGATGTTGGTGCTCGGGGCGCTGTTCCCGGCGCTCTATTACTTGCACCGCCGCCGCGTCGTGCCCCTGGCCGCGGTCAACCCGCGACCCAGCGGCGCCCTGCTCGACCTGCTCGACCCCGGAACGCTGCAGGGGCCGTTGCGGCTGACTGGGCGCCAGCGCCGGGCTGCCGGGCGCTGGCTGGACCTGCCGGAAACGCTGCACCGCACGCTGCGGCGGGCGGGCTGGCCGACCCTGGTCCGTGGCGGCCGGCTGCGCACGCCGGAGCACCTGCTGCTCGTCGAGCTCGACACCGGGGCCGACGCGCGGGTGCTGACCGCGTACGCGCTGTTGGACCGGCTACACAAGGCCGACCTGCGCGCGGCCGCCTTCGCCTTCGTGGGCCGACCAGACCAGCTGCGCCCGCTTGGCGGGGGCCGCGCCGAGGCACTGGCTCACGTGGCCGCCCGCTTCGCCGGCGCCCGGCTGCTGCTCGTCGCGGACGGGGCGGTGTTCTACGACACGTTCGCGGCCGCCATCGCCAGCCCGGCCGAACTGGCTCCGTTCGCCACCCGGATCCTGCTGACGCCGATGCCCGCCGAGGCGTGGGCGGAGCGGGAGCGCGCGTATGACTCCGCGGGCTGGTTCGTGGTCGAGCAGTCGACAGAGGGCGTGGCCAAGCTGGCGCTGTGGCTCGCCGGTCCGCGCGAGCATCCCCTGCTGCTGCCGCAGGGCGCGGCGGCGCCGGACCTACCGATGACGCTTGCCCATGAGTGGCAGGTGTTCTCCGAGCGGCCGCCCTCGGCGCGGGCGCGGCTCGATTTGATCGACGAGGTCGCGTCCTGGCTGGACCCGGACCCGTTCGCGCCGCCGCACGCGTTTGAGGCGCTGCGCGTGCTGGCGATGGGTCGGCTGCTCGACCCGGGCGCCGTTGAGCGCGTGCTGGCGCATCTGCAGCGGCTCGGCGGCGCGGCGCCGGACGAGGCGGGCCTGCGGCGCATGCTGCGCCTGCCCTGGCTCGGGCGCGGTGCGATGCCGCTCTGGCTGCGCGACGACCTGGTGCGCGGGATGCCGGCGCATCTGCTCGCGGCTGGGCGGCAGGCCTGGCTGCTGCACCTCGCCGGCCACGACCCGGCGCGCGGCGTTCCGGCGGGCGACACGACCGGGCGGTTGCAGGCCGAAGCGCTGCGCCGGGCCGCCGACGGCGCGCAGTTCGACGCGCTGAGCCGCGATCTGCTCGGCCTCGGCGCGGCAAGACGCTGGCTGCCGGGGCGGCGGGACCTGCCCGTCATGGCGCTGCTGCTGGTGGCCGGGCTCGCAACGGGGGAGGTGCTGCCGCGCTTGCCGAGCCTGGCCAATGCCGTGTGCGGCGCGGTGAGCGCCTGTTTGGCCGTCGTGCCGCCATTCCAAGCGATCGCGTTCTCCCCCGCCACGATGATGGCCGCGGTCGCCGCCGCGTTCACCATCCTCTGGATCCGCCCGGTCGTCCTACGCACCGCGTTGACCTGCGTGCCGCTTACCTACGTTCTGATCGTCGCGGCGACGCTGCTGCACCCGGGATTGGCGATGAAGGGCAACGCCGACGCTGGCGCGACCGTGGTCATCGGCTTGGGCCTGCTGATCCTGCGCGCCCAAGCCGATCGTTTGGACCCACGGACTCTCGTTGCTACGCCGGGCCATCCCTGGATGAACGCGTCCGCTGTGGTCGCGGCGTTAGCCGCCGTCTGGGCAGATGTCTTGGCGCTGGGCGACGGTCCCCGCATCTCAGACTTGACCGCCCTATCGATCGTCATGCCGTTCGCGGTGGGGGTGGCGACCGGCGGCCTCGCCGTCGCGCTCGCCTGGGGCAGAGTGCGCGACTTGAACTCGTCCTTGCCGATCCGCGCCGCTGCCTCGGCGGCCGTCGCGTCGGCGATCCTTACCGTGCTGGATGCCCACCAACTTATTCCCTACGCGCCCAACCTCAACGACGCCTATCAACTGGCGGGCACCGCCACCGCCTTCGGCCTGCTGACTGCAGCGCGGCGGCTCGTGCGCATCCCTTGGTTGTGGCTGGTGATGATCTGGTTTGGCAGCTATGCTGTCCAGCTCGCCGTGCTCGGCCCGTGGCTAGGGCGGGCGCTCGGCCCACCCGCCCTCTATCTGCTGTTGGCCGCACCGTTCGCGTCCGGCGACCGCACCGGATTGCGACGATACGGCGTCTGTCTTGGGCTGGCGCTACTCGCCTACGGGACCCTGGCTGCGTTGCCTGTTCCCGAATCGTACGTCGATTTTGACGTTGACGCGAGCCTCGCCAACGTCAGTGTTCAATGGTTGCTGCTCTGGCCGGTGCTGGTCGCGCTGCGTCCGAGCATGCGCATTGCATCAACCGGCTTGTGGTGGCGGTGCCTGCTGCTGGTGGCGTGCAGCGTCAGCCTGATGGGGTCGCCGCTGGGCTCGACGGCGGCGCCGATCCTGCTGATTCCGCTCTCCGCCTGGATCGCCGCGCGCGACGGGCCGCCCGCGCTGCCCGCCATCGCCCTGGCCCTCGCTCCCACCTTCGTCCGCCTGCCGATCGGAAGCGTGCTGGCCGTCGGCGGTAACACCGGCTTCGCTCTGGCGGCCCTGCTCGTCGCAGCTTTCGTGGCCAAGCGCGGCTTCCGCGAGGCCTGTCTGGCCGCCGACCGCATCACGCGGTGGCAGCTCGCCGCGTTGGCGGTGCTGCCCCTCAGCATCGACACCCGGCTCATCCAGACCAATCTCTGGCCGCTCTCGATCACCTGCGCCGTCCTTATCGGCCTGTCCCGCATCCCGCTTAAGCCGGTCGCCTGGGTGATGTGCCTCGAGATCGTCTTCGGATACGCGACGAACCTCGCCCTGCGGCTCACCGGCATCAGCGACACTCCTGGCGGACTGGCCCATAGCAGCCTGGCGACGGTGCCGATGGACATCGTCACCGTCCTGCTCGCGCTCCACGCCGCTCGGGGCTACGCACGCCCGGAGTTCCGACAATTGCCGGAGCTGCGCTGGACCTGGGTCGCCCTCGTCGTCGGTCTGGCCTACATCCCCGATGTGACGTTCCTGGGGGCGGAGGTGCTGCCGTTCGCTTCTACCCAGGTACTCATCCTGACCCTGTTCGGGGCGATCTCCGACCGCCGCCCGGCGGCGTTGGCCATCTCGATTGGCGGCGTCGCGCTGCCTTGGATCGTGACCATCGTCGCCGCGGCCGTGTTGATCGACATGCTGCCCCGCTTGGCGCTGAGCCCGACGCCGTTCGAGATCTCATTGTTCGGCCGCTCGTTGCTGAGCGCGATCAGCGCCGTGACGTCGGTCTGGATGGTCCATGCCATGGGCCGTGCGATGCCGCGACTGGTCCCCTCGACGGTCAAGGCCAACCGACGATCATCGCCGTTGTTCGCCAGCACCCCGGTCCGCATCGGCCTGGTGTTGGCCGGACTCGCGGGCGTCGCGTTGATCGCTTCCCCACTTGTTCTCCTTACCATGTTTACCGGCTAGAACGCCTTTGAACAGGCAGTGCCCTTGACGTCTCCAGGACGGTAGCATCGGGCTACCTGTTGCAAGGTGGCACTTCCAAAACTCTGACCTTTCTGCCGCGCCAAGTAAATGTCGGCCGGTTTGCCACAAGGGGTTCCGGTTTCCAGGCTCCACGGGCTCGCGATCTCTAAAAGCCCTCTCTGATTGGGGTTACGGGACGCAAGTGTATTCAGCCACCCTGCCTTCATTTGATCGCGTCCATATCGCGTGGCGGACCGAAGCTGCGCGGCGAATCGCTGAATGCCTGATAAAATTACTTCCCTGGCGCTCGGCTTAGCTCATCTGTTGATCGACGTTGGTTTGCGTCCTGTCAGCCGCCTTCGAATTTCGTTACGTAACGCAATGCAGTGCAGTGCAGTGGGTGTGCTGCTCGTGTCGCGCCCGTGGGTCACTCGCTTCTCTTCGTGGTCGGCGCGAGGCCGCCGCATGATGGGGTCACGAGGACGAGCGTCCCTATCTGTTTCGCTACCTTCAGGGTGCATCGCTGCCGACCTGGGTTCCGGATTCTCAATGGGATCGCCTCGCCCATCGTCCCCACGGGAAAGACGCGGCATCCGCCCTCGTGTATTGTCTGACATTACTCAATCCAGCCAACAATTTGACGCGGCGGCCGAAAGGTTCAATGCTAACTCGATACAACCTTCGAGACGTGGAATGAGTGGCGCGGGTAGGCGTGGCAAACAGTCGATTGACTCGGCCGCTGGAGGGACACACCCTCTAGATATCGCCTCCTCGAGCTTTGTGATCGTCACGGTCCCGAGGGGCGTTCCTTCCGGCCTGCCTGTCCTTATCGGTGGCGATCCCACCGATCTTAAGACCAACACGGCGGGCCGCTGCACGCCGGGAACTCATGATTTCAGCGTCGCACACGCCGGCTCCGTGTGGGAATCGCTAGAGTTCCATGTCGATGCCGGGGGAACCCAGCAGACACCCATTCTGGTACCATTAGTCCGCACGGGCGGGACCAGCGCCTTTTTCGTCATCACGCCCGAGACGGGCGCCCCAATCTCCCTGGTCAAGGCCGGCCAGCCTGCCGACGTGCAGACCATCGTGTATGTCCATGGCATCGGCAACAAGCCGCCGCCCTCCGTGCTTCGATGCCAATGGGACACGGCACTCTTCGGCCACGGAATGGGCGACCGTTCGCGTATGGCCTACTGGGTCGACCGGGACCGCTTTCCGCGACCCGCCGCGGGCACTTGCGGCGACGGCGACCTTGTCATCCCGGATGACGATCAGGCCAGCACCGCCGCCATCATGGCCCTCACGCCGCAGACCAGGGACCTGGCAGGTCCGGAGCGGGAGGCCGAGGCGATTAGCCGCACCATCGACGCGCTGACGCAGGACGACGAGAAGCGCGCCACCCTAAAATCCATTGTCGCGAGGTGCATTCAATCGGCCGCTCGCGGCGCAGACGAGGTGGTCCGCGCGCCAGGAACGACGAACGCGAAGATCATCCCGCTGCCAGAGCCGCTCCGCCGGGCGCTCGCTGCCCTGCTGACCCGCAACTTCCTGCCCGACGTCCACGATTTCCTCTACGATCCGACGAAGCGCGAGGCGATGACCGAGGCGCTCAGCGCCCGGATCCGGAGCGGCGGCCAGCCCTTCATAGTCGTCGCGCACAGCCAGGGCAGCATGATCGCGTACGACGTGCTACGGCGGCTCACGAAAAACGAGTGCGACATTGCGCTGTTCGTCACCATCGGCTCCCCGCTCGGCTTGCAGGAAGTCGAGGACTACTTCCAAGCGGATGGCGGCAAGCTGGCCGTGCCGGATTGCGTCTCGGCCTGGCACAACTTTGCTGACCGGCTCGACCCGGTGGCCATCGACCCCGATCTGGCGAAGGCCTACCGGCCGAACGCCCGGGACGTCGCCGTTCAAGACACAAGGGTCAGCAACCTCGACAGTCCGCTGCATCCGCATTCCGGCACCGGCTATCTCGCGCTGCCTGAGGTGCGCCGCGTTGTGCGCAAGGCCGCCGGGTTGGCCTTCGTGCAGCCAATCTCGAATGTGGTCGTCACTCGCGACGTCGTAGCCATTGCCGAAGATAAGATGCCGCACGACACGCAGGAGGTGCTGATCCAGCTCTCCGACACGATCGACGGCGGGGTGCCGCGCGACCTGTCGGAACTGGCGGCCGACCTGGTTGACGGCCTGCGCAAGATCGCGCTGAAGAACGGCCGCGTCCTTGAAGAGCCCGACCTGCTGCGCCGCTTCGTGGTCGCAAGCCTGACCCAGTTCGAGCTCGAGGGGTTGCGAACGCTGTCCGAACAGCTGAACGTCAAGCAGGTCTGGGCCAACTCCAGCAAGCGCGCGCTGATCGCCGACTCCGTCGCCACACTCCAGGTCGCGCCAGCGCGGCTCGGCTACGGCGCGAGCGGGGCCGGGATCAACTGGGCCGTTCTCGACACCGGCATCGATGACGGCCATCGCCACTTCGCCGCGCATCGGAACGTCCGCGCCCAATGGGATTGCATGCAGCGCGGCAAGCCGCAGAAACTGGTGCCGGGCGATCAGAACGACCCGAACGGACATGGCACTCATGTCGCCGGCATCATCGGCGGCGGCGTCTCGGACGTCGTGCTCGGGTCGCGTACGGTCGCCTTGCTTGGAATGGCGCCGGAAGTCGGGCTCTACGGCTACCGGGTGCTCGACAAGGACGGCGACGGCAACGATGCCTCGATTATCAAGGCGCTCGACATGATCGCCGCCATGAACGAGGGCTCGAGTAGCCTGCTCATCCACGGCATCAACCTGAGCCTCGGCTCCAACTTCGATCCGGCGAACTACAGCTGCGGCCACACCCCGTTGTGCCAGGAGCTGCGGCGGCTCTGGCGGCAGGGCGTGATCATCTGCCTGGCTGCAGGAAACGAAGGCTACAGCATGCTCCGGTCCGATAGCGGCGTCATCCACGCTAACATGCCGCTGTCCATCAGCGACCCGGCCAACCTCGACGAGGCGATTGCGATCGGGTCGGTCCACAAGGCCAGCCCACACAAATACGGGGTTTCGTATTTCTCTTCACGCGGCCCCACCGCCGATGGGCGCAAGAAGCCCGATCTTGTAGCACCGGGCGAGAAGATCCTTTCGGCGCTGGCCGGCGGCCGGGTGGAGGGCGGCGAGCACATTGCAGAGAAGCTCTATGTCGAGATGAGCGGCACGAGCATGGCCGCGCCACACGTATCGGGACTGCTGGCGGCGTTCCTCTCGGTGCGCCGCGAGTTCGTGGGCGACCCGGACCGGGTCAAAGAGATCCTGCTAGCGGCGTGCACCGACCTCAAGCGAGATCCCAATATGCAAGGCGCCGGGCTGCCGAACCTGGTCCGCATGGTACTCGAGACCTGAGCTCACAAGGCGGGCCCGGCCCCAAAGGTCGGCGGCCCAACCTCGCTGCCGGCCAGACGTTGGCAGGCTGCGGCGCCCCGTTGCTGGCCGGTGCCGTCATCCGTCGCATGGGTAAGCTTTAGGTATGCCGGCGTCGCGCGCAGGATGGCCGAGGCCATCTCCTGAAGTGCTGTAACCTCGCGCTCGCTCAGCGACCAATTCGTTCCGAGCCCCTGAAATGCAGCGCGGCATTTCGGGTCGGCGATCAGCTCGAAATCGACCGGGATTACGCTGACCTCCGGTGGCTTGGCGTAGCGACTCGTCAGAACCTCCCGCAGCGTGTTCAGCTGCGCCGACAGACCGGCGGAACGGGCGTCGATCGCGCTGGAAATCACGGCACCCAGCATGGAGAACAGGCCGGGCGTGCTGTCGTTGCGTCCGATAGTCGTGCTCGGCTGCGAGCGGGCATCGACGGCGATCACGACGACCCGGCCGATGGTCCCGTCCTCGATCGCCGGTGCGACACGCGGATCGTCGCCTTGGCTGGTCAATGTCTCCAGTGGCCGTCCCAGGCCGACATTGTCGGCCATGCCACCATCGAGCAGATGGACGTAGCGCACGCGCGCCGGGCTGTCGGGCGGCAGCGGCTGGCCGCACTCGTCCAGGTTCAACAGCTGATATTGACGTAGGCCGCGGGACCGGAAATCCGCTACCCCAGTGTTTAACACGGGCCAACCGTCCCGGCACGCCTTAGCGCGGGCTGCAGGGCCGATCTCCGTCTCGTTGATGAAGCTCCGCACGACCGTCCTACCGGGCCCGTCCATCTGCGCCTTACAGGGGGAGAGATCCGGCAATCGAAGAGGGGTGAGCGCGACGGGAAAGGCGGCCGAGGCGGAGACGGCGTCGGCGAGCTTGACCTGGCGCAGGTCAATGCAGAGGCGGTCGAGCTGCTTCTGGGTGAAGGGAAACGGCTCTCCTGTGGCCATGTCGGCCGAATTAAGCACCAGCAACGGCGGACGTCGGAATTTTTGCTGCGCGATCGTTTCGAACGTCCAGTCCCGGAACAACGCGCGCTGGAACCAGGCCGACAGCAACTGGATCCGGCTCTTCTCGGTGACAGTGCGTTCCGCGATGTCTAGCGGGTCGAGCGTGCCGAGAATCAGATCGGTCATGCCGTTCTGCCCAAGGAATCCGCCATTCTGGTCGAGGAAGCGGTAGCCACTCGGCCCGCGGAGAACGAAGTTCGCCGCGGTCACGCTCCCGCCGGAAGTCGACGAGATCATATCGACCGCCTCGAGCAGCGTCAGCTCCGGGGCGTCGAAGGACGGTGTGGCGCCGAGTTCTCGAAGCGCGCCTTGCGCGAAAGCGGCAGCGCGCGTTCCCCCGCCGGAAAAGGCGAGCACGAAATACGTGTGGCGAAGCGACGGCTCCTTTCCAGGCTCCCGCCCCGTGTCGTTCGCCCGGTAGCCACTGGTCGGACCGATTGTCGCGGCCGCATCGTAGTTGGGAACGTCCGCTTGCTGGACGCATCCCATAAGCAAGACGGCGAAACTGGCCGCGAGCAGCGTTTTCACCCAGCGGAACATGCCAACTCCACGCTCTTCGAAACGATTCCTCATAGCTTGGACGGGCGGAACCTACAAGGCAAAGGCGTGTTTGACGGATTGCAGCGACTACATGGGCAGCATCGGACGATCAGACCTTGAAGTTACCATCAAAGGTGGAGCCCGCGCACGAGCTTGTCGCGACGGCGACGATCAACTGATGATTGCAGGCAGCTTCGTTGTGGAAGCAACTAGGCCTCGTCCGAGGAGGAATTATACAGCCGTCGCCATCATGCGCGCCGCCTAGGACCGGGGCGCCAGCCTGCACACTAGCCGTGATATTGGTTCGTTTTCAGATGGAGCGGTGTCGTCGGCGTGCAGCTCGAGGATACCACGCTTCGGGTAGACGCGGCATTGCCGCGATGGGGCCGTTTGCGCCCATCCCGACTACTACGGTGCCTACTTTTACGACCTGGATCGGAATAAAATCTGCATATGTTGCCATGCCGCAGTGCGGCGCTGAAACATAGCCGTCCTGCGAAAGTCCGCTCATTGTCGGCTGCTGCAGTAGCCCGCCAGCGCCCATCCTAGCGCCGGGGATTTGGGTGTTAGCGGAGTGCGCCGGGAGACCGGCAAGGAGTATGTGGTGCAAGTCCACTGCGATGAAGGAGTAGCGACCCACATCGGCCCCGAGCCGTGTGGCGTCACTCGCGAGGGTGGCGTCGAAGCGTCCGTAGGGGAGCGTGCAGGCCAGCCATTGAGCCGCGAAATCCACGAAATTCGGGTGCCGACGTAGTTCTGCTGGCGGAAGGCAACACGGACGGGGGCGCTATCGCGAGCCTCCGTCCGACCCGGCGCGGTCGGAGACCCTGGCATGCATGCACGCTCTTTGCACGGGAACCGGGAGATCTCATCGCCGACCATGGACGGTTTGCCGCCCCTGGTCCGCATCGGGAAGGCGAGGAGCCGAAGCCGATGATGCACGGCGGTGAGAAGTCAGACCTCGCCATAGTAGCGATGAAGCGGCCGAACAAAGCTGGGCGACCAGTAGCGGAGGCGGTGGAGCCAAGGGTGTTAGCGGCGGTGAGAATCCGCGCTTAAACGGCGCGTTCATATCGGGCCGCGTGGCGTGGCGGCTTTCGCGATCTCGTCGTCCGTCTCTGCATTGATGGTGCCATCGTGCTCGCAGCCGTCCAGGACGCTGCGCGCCGCCTGCGGCGGTGCCCTTCGGGCATCCCGGACCGCCGCTGCGCGCGCCGGCGCCGAGGCGCGCAGGTCGGGGCGACAGGATGGCCGTCTTGATCGAACCACAGGATGAGTTGGGTAGCGATCAGGGTGTGATGGTCGGCGCCGGCGCGGGCTTCATGGGCTCGCTCCCGTTTTGGCGCCGCGGCGCTGGCGAGAGCGTTGTTCCGTGCGTTCGCGCGCTTCCTTGAGCCGGTAGGACTCGCCCTCGATGGCGACGATCTCGGCGTTGTGGACCAGGCGATCAATCAGCGACACGACGCAGGCGGCGTTGGGAAACACCTCACGCCACTCGGCGAACGGCCGATTGGTGGTGATCAGCGTGCTACGATTCTGGTAGCGGCGCGAGACCAACTCGAACATCAAGTCGGCATGGCGGTTGGAATACGACAGGTAGCCCACCTCGTCGATGACGAGCAGCTGCGGCCGGACATAGTGGCGCAGCCGGCGGCGCAATGCGGAATCACTGTCGAGGGCGCACAGATCGCCCAGCAGTTGGCCGGCGCTGGTGAACAGAACGGTATGCCCGGCGATCAATGCCTGGTGGGCGATGTTCTGCGCCAGCATCGATTTGCCGACGCCGTTGGGCCCGACCAGCACGGCGTTGCCGGCGTCGTCGAGGAATTCGAGCGCCATCAGCGCCTCGACGGCGGCGCGGTCGCAGCGTTTGGGCCAGGCCCAGTCGAAATCGCAGAGCGGTTTGAACCGGCCGATCCGCGCATCCTGCAATCGCCGCTCCAGGCTGCGGCGGCCGCGCTCCTGCTCCTCCCAGTCGAGCAGGGCGGCCAGCCAGTCGGCAGTCGCGACCTCCGGCCAGTGCGCCAGCAGCCCATGCAGGTGCAACGCGCCGGCGCGGGCGCGCAGGGTTGTCGGATCATTCATCGTCGACGTCCTTCAGCTCATCGTAAGTTTCCAAGGCATGCAGCTGCACCGGCGCATCGCGCGCCCGCACGTCCGCGGACAGCTCGATGTCGACCGGCGGCGCTTGGCCACGCTGTTCGCGCCGGCGCTCGAGCGCGAGGCGTACAGCGTTGGGGTGCGGGACGTCGCGCTCGAGTGCCTCGCGAATGGCAGCCTGCAGATCGGCCGCGCCGTAGCGGTCGAGCAGCCGCATCAGTCCATGGGTGATAGCGCCGAGGTTGGCACCGCGCTCGGCCGCGCGCACCAGCAGATCCTGGCTGGCCGGGGCAACCTGGGCGAGGCGGTTGGTGGCGCGATGCTGTCGCGCGCCTCGCTTTTGGTCGATCAAAGCCTGCAGATGCTCGGTCTGCTCGATCTGTTCACCGCGATCGTAGCTGCGGTGGTGGCACGCGATCACCTGGGCGCCGTCGACGATGCGCAGCTCGTGAGTGTCGGCGAGCACCGTCAGTGTCCGCCTGACATGAGTGTGAGGCACGGAATAGTCGTTGAGGTCGAAGCGGACGTAGGGTGTCTTGTCGACCTTGACCGCAACGCGCTCGAGTAGCGGCACCGGGTTGTCCGGCAACGACAACAAGTGCCGCACCTCATCGGCAAACACGTCCCGCACCGTGCGGTCCGGCTCGCCCGGGCAGCGCCGGTCGGCGGCAAGGCCGTGGCACCAGTCATCGGCCTGGGCATTGAGATCGTCGAGATCGGCGAAACTGCGGGCGGCGAAAAAGGCGCTGCGGATATAGCCGATGCTGCGCTCGACGCGGCCTTTCTCGTCATGCGCTAGCGTGCTTTCGCACGACGCCGCGGGCGACCGCGACGGGACGCGGTTCGTAACGGTAGTGTCCGGCAAAGCCCAGCAACGTGGGATGAAAGCGGATCGCGTCGCCGCGGCGTTCCAGCACGGCGCTTTTCAGATTATCGTAGAGCAAAACGCGCGGCACGCCGTTCCAGGCGGTGAACGCGCCGACGTGGCCGCGCAGGAAGTTCTCCATCCGGGCGTCGAGGTAAAAGCGCAGAAAGATCTGGCGCGAGTGGCTGAGCACCATGACGAACGCCATCAGCGGACGGCGCGCACGGCCGATCTGCAGCGTACCGAAATGCCCCCAGTCCACCTGACCCTGTTCACCCGGCAGGCTGCGCAGGCGCAGGAATGCTTCCGCCGGGCGGCGGGGGCGATGCTCGGCGACGACATGGCGGAAGTGGTCGGGGCTACCTCGGTAGCCGCGCTCAATGGCGGGCAGCCTCGACCACACCAGTGGCAGTGTGGCTCCGGCGGCCGTAGCCCGGCAGCGACGGATACATCGTCACGCACGGCCGCCATCGCGACCGGGCTCAGCAGATCACTCGTCGCCGGCGCGGGTGAACCGTGATGCGTCACTATCTTCTGTCGCGACCGGTAGCGGCCCATCCGGGCGGTGTGCCGCAGCCGGCCCCGCTGGCTTGCCTGATACCGCCGACCAGCTGCTTGCAGGGTTCGCCGCCGCGCTCGCACAGCGCAGCCGCGGTTGCAGTAGATCTGTCCCCGGTCACAGCAACTGCAAATGATCACCTGGCCGCGGCAGCCGGCGCACAGGAACAGACGGCCCGATGCGACCCTGTCCTCTCCAGGATCGCAGCCGCTCGGTAGACGAACGCCCTCATCGGCAGGATACTCGTCCTGCATTCGTGCCCGGCACGGTGTGGGGCACGGCGCCGATACAGAACTTGCCGGTTGAGATCGGCGCCGTGCTTACCCGCAAGTCTGGCAGGCACTTGCAGCTATGTCCTCAGCGATCCCTGGACCTCGCCTCCCGTAGGCACGTCCAAGCACGCCAATAATGCGCCTGCCATCGCTGCTACGACGATGCCGCCATACTCTGGCTCGAAAGCCGCAACGGACGATCCGCGCCGTTTAAACGCGGGTTCTGACCGCCATCAACATGGGTTCGTTGCGCGCGACCACGCAGGGTGAACCGCTGATGGTCGTTATATGTCACTGCAAAGCATGTCAGCGACAAACTGGCGCGCTCGCAGCGAGCGTTGCCGGCTTTGCAAAAGCTCAGGTCGAAATCAGAGGCGAGAGCAAAGTTTTTGATCGGCACGGCGATTCTGGACGTAATGTTCGGTTCTACTTCTGCCCGCGTTGCGGATCGTCACTGTATTGGGAAGCTGACGGCCGACCAGAATGGTTTTTCGTTGCGGTCGGCGCTTTTACTGACCCAAGCTTTCCGTCTCCGTCCGTTTCCATCTTCGAAGCTTCGAAGCACGACTGGCTACAGCTTCCCAACGGGATCAAGCGCTGCCAGGGGGCGATCACCAGTGATAGCTAGGTCTGCTGTTCACGCCGTGCAGCGGTAGCCTGGTTGGAATTGCTACCGCTGAGTTCGATACTAAGCGGACATCTCCGTTGCCTACGAGATGGCCTTCTCTGGCGCGATACATTCGATGGCCGCGCCGTGTGGTTCGGTCCAGGCAACAGGCTGCCGATTGACCGACAGGAGGAATTGTCCGGTCTGGTTCGGCCGATCGATGCTGTCCGACAGATCAGGCATGACACGTGCAGAATCGTTGCAAATCCAAGGGAGAGAGACATTATCGTGTCTGCAAAGGCCCGCTGCTCCTCCTGATCCGAGACGTAGGCCAGCACCGCCGTATGAAACACAACAAGCGTCGCATCCGCGGGCACCTCTCGGCAGAGCGCAGCCAGGGGGTCGCCAGTTAAGCTCCCTTCGACCCCGCGGGCTTCTGAGCGGCTGCCACGCGCAGCGCACCGCGAAGGCCGTCCAACCGCTTAGTCTGTTCCGGCCAAACCAGCGTTTCGAGCCAGGATGATTGCTCCGGATCGGCAGCATCCAACGGATTAACAGGCTGCGGAAAATCGGCCGGATTTCCTCAGTGAGTGGGGTTTCCCGGCGGTTTAGGCCGCGCGCCGCACGGAGACTTCAGCCGTTTTCCGCTATTCTGAAGGGCTGAGCCACGCCTTCGGACAGACTCCGGGCATGGCTACACCGCCCCAGCCAGCAGCTTGGGCAAGCGCACCAAGTGGTAGGCGGCCGCGACGAACGTGAACATCCATCCGACCCGGGCAGTGCCGCGATGGCGCGTCTTGCGCAGGCCGCCCACCGTCTTCATCCAGCCGAACA
>CAZZVQ010000129.1:0-13871 GCA_964657565.1 uncultured Acetobacteraceae bacterium | reverse complement strand
GCGCCTTTTCACTCCACCCCTCCGACGGAAAACCGTTACCGGGACACGCTCCTAGTGCGGTGTCGCAGCCCGGCTTTCAAGCGGCTTCGCTTGGCTAAAAGCGATCATGCGACCAAGCAAGCATTATTGCTCTGGGGTGAGCCCAAATGCTCGTTTGCATGCTTGCTTTATGGAATGGGGGGATGTGGCAAGCCACCCTGGCCAGCCACCTTGAGTAACCGGCGCTTGCAGGTTTATCCGTGTCGCCATGGGCGGGAGACCAGCCACCTAGTGCACTGACGCAGACGGGTGATTCACCGGCTCGGCTAAGCATGGCAGGTTGGGCGAATGGCCCAGAACATCTGCCTTGTCGTTGATGATGGTGATCGCAGACGGCTAGCTTCGATTGCCGCCGACAGGAACCGTCCCCAGAAGCACGTCCAGCGTGCACGGATCGTCCTGCTGTCGGCCGAGAGACTGCCCGTGGCCGAGGTTGCGCGCCAGGCTGGGGCAAGCCGTCCCGCAGTCTGGCGGTGGCAAATGCGTTACGCCGAGGCGGGCGTGGAGGCCCTGCTGCAGGACAGGACGCGCCCGCCGGGCAGGGCGCCGCTTTCGACCGAAACCCTGGCCAGGATCCTCGCACTCACCTGCTCCGAGCCCCCGGGCCAGGTCACACACTGGACCGGCCGCGCCATGGCCAAGGCTGTCGGCGTCAGCCTGCGCTCGGTGCAGCGCATTTGGGGCGCCCACCATCTGCAGCCACACAGGCTGCGCACCTTAAAGCGTTCCAACGATCCGGCCTTCGCCGAGAAGGTCGAGGACATCGTGGGCCTCTACATGGACCCGCCGATGCATACCGTGGTGCTATCGATCGACGAGAAGAGCCAGATCCAAGCGCTTGACCGCACCCAACCGGGGCTGCCGCTCAAGCCGGGCAAGTGCGGCACCATGACCCACGACTACAAGCGTCACGGCGTCACCACGCTGTTCGCCACGCTTAACGTCCAGGACGGCACGGTGCTGGGCCGCTGCGTGGCGCAGTACCGCCATCAGGAGTTCGTCCGCTTCCTCAACGCCGTCGAGCGCGCCGTGCCAGCTGGCAAGCTGATCCATGCCATCTCCGACAACTACGCCACCCACAAGCATCTCAAGGTCCGTGCCTGGCTGGAGCGCCACCCGCGCTAGATCTTCCACTTCACCCCGACCTCGGCATCCTGGATCAACGCTGTCGAGGGCTGCTTCTCCACCCTAACCCGCCAGCGTCTGAGGCGCGGCGTGTTCCAGTCCGTCGCCGACCTCGAGCACGCCATCGCCCGCTATACCCGTGAGCACAACGCTGGCTCCACGCCGTTTGTCTGGACCAAACCCGCCGACACCATTCTCGGTAAGCTCAGCGGTGTGCCTGCACCTTCCGTCTGAGTCAGTGCACTAGTGCGGTGTCGCAGCCCGGCTTTCAAGCGGCTTCGCTTGGCTGAAAGCGATCATGCGAGCAAGCAAGCACTATTGCTCTCGGGTGAGCCGATATGCTCGTTTGCGTGCTTGCTTAATGGAAGGGGGGGATGTGGCAAACCACCCTGGCCAGCCACCTTGAGTAGCCGGTGTTTGCAGGTTTATCCGTGTCGCCATGGGCGGGAGACCAGCCACCTAGTGCGGTGTCGCAGCCTGGCTTTCAAGTGGCTTCGCTTGACTGAAAGCGATCATGCGAGCAAGCAAGCATCATCGCTTGAAGGAAAACCAAGATGCTCGTTTGCGTGCTCGCTTCACGAAAGGGAGGATGCGGCAAAACCACCCTGGCCAGCCACTTGGCGGTCGAGGCAGGGCGGGCCGGAGCCGGGCCTGTCGCGATCGTAGACCTTGACCCGATGGGCGGCCTGTCTGGTTGGTGGGATGCCAGGCAGGCAGCGGAGCCCATTCTCGCCCGCGTTGAGACGTCCTTGTCAGACACACTGAAGGTACTGCGCGAGGGAGGGATCCGGACCGTGTTCGTCGACACGCCGCCGTCGGTCGGGCCCGAAGTGGCTACGGCCATCGCGCTTGCCGATATCGTGCTGGTCCCCTGCAAGCCATCGCCGGACGACCTGAGGGCTGTCGGCCGGACCGTCGAGGCCGTAACGATGACGGGAAAGCCCATGGTGTTCGCCATCAACATGACCAAGCCGAGGACGCGGCTCACGGCGGAGGCGGCCGTCGCCTTGTCGCAGCATGGAACCCTGGCTCCGCAATTTGTGGCCGACCGGACGGATTACGCTGCCGCCAAGGCTGATGGGTTGACTGCCCAGGAGTTGGAGCCACACGGGCCAGCGGCGAACGAGATGCGGGAGCTCTGGTCATACGTTGCGGGCAGGGCAGGGCAGGGCGCACGCAGGAAGGGGGTTCGGCATGCCGCGGCCTAAGCTGAGCTCTTTGTCCTCATTGCTGCCCGCAAAGGGGGAGGCGACCCGGCCTGAGACGGTTGCACGACCGATGGAGCCCCTGGATGACCCGGACACCAGGCATGCGATCACGCAAGCAGTTGAGCATGATGGCATGCAAGCAAGCAAGAAGCTGAGCGCGCGAGCAAGCCTGCCGATCAGTCACAAGGAAGGTTCAAGGAGTGCGGTCAGCTTCCGGATGACTGAGGGCTTGCAGGAACGGCTGAGGCTCTACGCGTTCGAGACCAGGCGTTCGAAGCAGGAGGTCCTTGATGACGCGCTGCACGAATATTTGGTGCGGGCAGGATACTGACAAGGATGGCGCTCTCGCCCGAGTTGCCCCACGACCGTCCAGTCAAGATGGAGACTTCATCCGGGAACGGACCCACGGCGACAGGGCTTACGACAATGCGCTAGCCCGCCTTATTCATCGCAGGTCAGGGATTCGTTGGCGGATATGCGTAAGTGCCTGTTCTGCCGCAGAGATTTGGGTGTCTACGCCAACCTCTGTCGAATCGGACGCTGCCACACCCGCCATGGTCGAAGATATCCTGCTGCCGTTCTCGCTGCCATCGGTCCGGCGCAAGAAAATCACCGCCGCGTTCGACGGCGGACGCATGACCTCCGATGGCGGCGTCATGCTGCTCGCCGCCATCGAGAACTCCTTCGGGATCGCCACGAAGCTCGCATCCGTCATCGCCGACCCACGCAACCCGGCGCTCGTCAGCCACAGCGTCGCCGACATCATGCGCGCCCGCATGCTCGCTATCGCCTCCGGCTACGAGGATGCCGACGACCTCGATCATTTGCGCACCGATCCCGGCTTCAAGCTCGCCTGCGGACGCTTGCCCGATAGCGGGCGCGACCTCTGCTCGCAGCCGACCGTGTCCCGTCTGGAAAATACGCCGGACCTGCGTCAGGTGATCCGCCTGACCTACGCGCTGGTCGACTTCTATTGCGCCAGCTATTCGCGTCCGCCCGGCGCCGCTACGCTGGATATCGACGACACCGTCGACGTCGTGCACGGACATCAGCAGCTCTCGCTGTTCAACGCCCACTACGACGACTGAAACTGGAACACGTCACCCCAGATGGCTAAATCGCACAGCTTCGCGGTCGCTGGGCCATCAAGGTCGCGGATGGCGCCAGTCCAACAGGTTTCCCGACCACGCTATGGTGGGTCCCTGGAAGACAGATCAGTGGGTGCCCGATCAGGAGGAGCTCGGAGGTGCTACAGCCGGATACCTAAAGCATCCCTGGCGCTCCGACGGCCACCGTCGACTGATGGTTCATTAACGCCCTGACCGGTCGAGAAATTGTCAGCTAAGAGGCCGCTGTGGCAATCGTGGCACCAAGCGTTGAACGTCCGGGTGGGCGATTCGGGGTCTGGCTTCCGTGGCTGCTAGCAGCCAGCATCATGGCCGGGCCGCCGGCTTGGCTGCTCCATGAGCTCACCGCGCCGGAAGAGAGCCCGTATCGCTGGTGGGGGGCGGTCGGAACTGCGGCTTACTTAGCATGGTGGATCGTCAACATCGTCACCCATACCCCGGCGAAATTCAGGCTCCGGCGTGCCTTGCGCAAGGAGCGCACCGAACTCGCCGAACGCCGAGCCTGCATGCGAAGCTGCTACGCCGAGCTTAGTCGGCCGGTGCTGGATCCGACCAGGGTAAGGGATACCTTGCTTGCCGCGGAGAAGTTTGGGGTTCGCTGGTTTTTGGGCAACATGGCCGCTGCTCGAAGACGCCATAAAACGGGATTGGCATCGGTGACTGACCATGCTTGGATGGGGCTCTCCGGCGAAACTCCCGCCGATGGGCAACAGGAACGTCTTCGGGAAATCCTGGCCCTAGTAAAGCCGCTGGCGGTGGAGTTCTCCGAGTGATCAAGAAGCTCCTGGGTGTAACTGGGCAGCTTGCTTAATACCTGGCTACGGACGTGCTGGGGCTGGTTCTCGTGACACCCGCACACTTGGGTATAACGCGATGCGCGGGGTATACCCAACGGCCCCAGTCCATCCAGATCAAGGGCCGGGTCTTGGGTGATGTTCGGAAGGCCGTGCTCTTTGCCGCATCAAGCTCAATGCCGACTGCGATGCCGTCCCTCTCATGTTGATTAACAGTGAGACGCTGGATCCCATCGAAATGTCGGAGGCATAGTATGCAGCCATATCCGAAAGGCTCACAGTCTTTGGCTCCAACTCGCGGGATCCCATGCGTGACCAAGTCTGGGATCGCTGCGATCTGACGATGTGATCTTTGCCTGCATTGCTAAGCCGACCTCCGCCTCAAAGATGTGATCCTTGCCTACACTCAGGGCACCGGAGCAGGAGAGGGGGCCAGCCGCACGCCACGCTCCGTAATGCCGACCTTGGCTGACTGATAGACCGACAAGGCGAGCTGCAGCGGCTCGCGGAACTCGTCACGGAAAGACCGTAGCGTCCGCTCGCGGCCAAACTGCCGCCAGAGTGCGCTCCATGAGACGTCCGTCTCGCGGGTCAGGGCGGGTAGGCGGTAGGAGAGCCACAGGTAGGCGTCGATGGCCCTTGGGGAGGTCTGGATTTCCGAGATTGCTTTCCGGTCAACGCGGACGGGGTGAGCAACCAGTTCGCGGAAGAATGCCTCGGACAGGGTCAGGCGCTCGATCATGCGCGTGGGTCGCTTCGTGCGGGGGTCTTCCTCTGTGGTGTAGTGGAAGGCTTCTACCAGCCGTTCGTTGACGATAACGCCCTGGCGGTCCGTCCCGATCTTGAAGTCCAGGCCGCACCGGCAAAGGCGCTCGAGCTGGTCGGCCAGCTTCCGACTCACCGGCCCTCCTCGCGTTTTGCCAAGCCGTCGGAGCAGGGCGTTCGGGTTGCGTCCGAGCACGATTGTTCGGTTACGGCTTTCATAGGCCTCAGTTTGCCAGTCAATTAGGAGCAATCGGGCCAACGTCCACAAAGCATCCCTTGTGCCATCGTCGTTCACGCGAACGCCTGGCCTTACGAGCATCTGTGCGTAGTCGGTTTCAATAAGCCAGTCCTGGCCCGGTGGATGGTCCCGATGCGGCAGCCCAGCCAGGCACCACGCGCTGTAGCTGTAGCCGACCTCGTGGTCGTGCTCGTGATCACGGATGATGGATGCTGCAGCCGAGTCAGCGAGCTTTCGCCCATTGCGGCCCGCCAAAATCCAGACGTGGGGAGCGATCGCCTGGCCGCCGACCACTTCATTCGCAGCATCTCTGGCAACGGCCACGGCGCCCTTGGCACCATGCTCGCGCACCATCGAGTGGATGCCTCCGAACAGGTCTGCCTGGGCTGTCTTGGTCATCGCCACCTTCCTAGTGGCTGATCCGTGCCGGGTCCCGGGCAGCTTGTCTATGTGTCCGTTGCCTGCATACACAGGATGCGACCTTTGCCTGTGCAGAACTGTCTAAGGATTGTTCTTTTAAGATAGTCTTCCGCAGGCATCCGACACAGGGACAACTCCAGCAACACCTTGTTCCTGCAACTCTTTGCCGGAAGCCTGGAGCCAGGCCGCAGGCAAGGGTCACATCTGGAAATCTGTCTTGCGCAGGCAACGGTCACACAGCGCGTGGGGTTATGGGGCGTAGGCAAGGATCACATCTGGGCGCTGTCGAGTCGCAGATGTGGCCGCAGGCAGTGATCACATCGCAGATAAGGATCATATCCAGCGTTTTTGTCCTGTTCTCCTGCGAGAAAAGTTATCTTGCACGTCCGGAGTCGCGAACGTATCCGCCCGGGCACTCCGCAATGCCATCTTGGAGTGCAAGGTCGACGACCCCTAGTCGCGATGGAGCTCTGGACGTGGGCGGTCTGCTGAAGCTGTGACAGCAATCGGGAGGTCGTGCTGCAGCTGCTGGCCGCTTCGTATCCCGATGCCAAGCTGGGAGACCTGCTGCCCCGGCTGCCGTGTTCGTCGTGTGGGGGCCGTCCAAGGTTGTGGCCCTGGACACCCACGACCGCCGGATCGGGCTGCTGGGCTCGGACGGCGGCGGCGGCGGGGACAGGGGAGGGCGGCTGACCGATGTGGCGGCTCAATGGGGGATGGGGAACCCACGGGAGAAGCCGGATGTCAGGTGAGCGGGCGTGCGGGAAGGAAGGTGAGGCCCGCGCACGCCCGCGGCACCCAAGTCGGCACTCTGCACTTACGCTCCCACGAGTTCAGCGTCTGTCGCGGAACCCCGAGTAGGGCGACGAGCGACGGCAGGCCGGGCTCCGCCGGACGGCCGCAATTTGGTCCGGGGTGCTGATGTCTTCAACCGGCACAATCCAGCCTCGACGGCTGCGACGATGGGCAGAATGCTCGGGCTGGCGGATGCGCTTGAGGCGCGACGTCAGGTCCGAACGTTGGCGGCCGGCACACGTATGAGGTTGATGATCTGGCGGGGTATGGTGGCCCTACGCGAGGCGGACCAACGGAGGGCGGCGGCGTTCGTCAGCGATGGCATGGCGGCCGCCCGTGTTCATGGAGGCCGTGCGTTCGAGACACGGGGTCAGACTAGGGCAAACACCTAGTCGGTCCGGCGACTACAGGGAAAATTCGTGTGGCTTCCAGATTCGGAGCAGTGCATTTTGCAGGGAACGCCAAGGCAGGGGCCGGGCAGGAGACATAGATGAACGCGGTTGCCGTTCCGGCGCAGCATCTGAGAGGAACCTACCCGCTGAAGGAAGCGGCAAAGCTGGCTCACATGCCGCCCCAGACGGCCTCGCGCTGGATCAGGGGCAACAAGTTCAACTACAAAGGTGAGCTGCGGCAAACCCGCGGCGTGCCGTCGCTGTCAGGGCGGTTCTTGTCACCGACGGCTGCCCGCGGCGCCCCGGTCCTCGACTTCGAAGAGCTGCTCACCCTCCTGTTGGTCCGGGCCTTCCAGGCTCGCGGCCTCGGCATTCAGCGCATCAAGAAAGCGGCGGAGCGCGCCCAAGAACGCTACAATGTCTATAACCCGTTCATTACAAAGCAGTTCAAGTCCGACGGGAGCAAAGTCTTCATCGACCTGGACCCGTCCGCGCTCGGCAGGGAACGCGAGCTAATCGACTTGCTTTCCGACCAGCGCCAGTTCCGGGACATCGTCGAGCCGTCTCTCTTCAAGGATGTCGTGTTCGTGGGTGAGCGCGCTGGACAGTGGTGGCCGCGCGGCAGGGATAAGGATGTCGTCGTTGAGCCCGACAGACAGGGCGGCGCTCCCCACATCTCAGGCACGGGCGTCCGGACAGAGGTGGTCTCCGGAATGGTCACTGCCGAGGGCGGCGGCAAAGAAGGCAGGGCGGCCGCGTCGGACTGGTTCGGGCTGACCAAGGAGCAAGTCGATCACGCCGTCGAGTTCGAGGATTGGCTTCGCCAAACGACCTGACCTTCGTGCTCGACGAGAACCTGGGTGGCTGTGTCCCTACCGTTCTCACGGTCTCGGGCCGTGCGTCTGATTTGTACGGTGTACTGTTTTAGATATTTATTTCAGCACTTTGCAACCATAACGATACGACTTCGGATGTTTCGCCGCGGTCGGTGCAAAACTTATCGCAAAAGGTGCCGACTCCCGCACAGGACTTCTGCTAGCCGTATCTCATTGAAAACGTTGAAATCGAATTCTTCGGAATCGGGTGTGCGAATGTATCAAGTTCCGCACAGTAGCTTATGACAGTACACCGTCCCATCCAGACGCACGGCCCACAAGCGGGGCGAGGCCGCTGCGAAGGAGTTCGTTAAGACTTCAATGCATCTTCAAAGCTTAGGCCCGTAAGCCCGGCTTTCTTAATAGAAGTTTTGACGTTCTGATCGCAAACACAAATGTGGGGGGCTGTCGTCAACGGAACGCATGATGCGTGCGAATAATAGCCTCGTCAAAAACAAGGCTGCTAAGGCCAGTGATAAAGTGAAGACGTTTTCCAGTGTCTGACTTGCCGACACTCACCCTTGAGCGGGTTTCATTACTGCATCGAGAACAGGCATAACGTCGCACAACCACATTTGCTCCGGTTCCTTACCCGCATCAACTTCAGTATCTATGGACAAGAAGCTGAAATCGTTCTCACTAATCGCGGCCAACAGGTTCTTCGCCTTGCCAGTCACAAGCCAATAGCTACTATATTGTGTAAAGTCAGTAAGGTTCCGGCCCAAACGCTTGAACTGAAATCGCAGTGGAACTGGGTAGTTATGAAAGCAGAGATCAAATGAATTAGGTGGTTTTATTATTATACTAGCCCTCTCGCCAAAAACAGCGGGGCCATTTACAAAAGTCCAGCCTGACGCACCCGAATGGCTTCGGGTTCGCATAAGGCTAAACTTTCGAGTTTTAGCCGATAGGGATTTTTGGATCGTCACTCTATTTGTGCCTTCTGGGTCCAAGTTAATGCAACGCCGAATCATATCAGCGCAACCTTACCGGACGCTGAAAGATATTCCTCGCCGGGGTACGCAGCTTGTCCGGTCTCGCGATCGACCACGCACGTCAGCACCACACAACGCCGCTGGACCGGAGCAGCCCGCACGATCCCCGGCGCGGCTCTGGGCGGGCGTTCCTGGGGACGGTCTGGTGACCGTCTGCACTATCCCTTCGTCGCTGC
This sequence comes from uncultured Acetobacteraceae bacterium, assembly GCA_964657565.1. Taxonomy (GTDB): domain Bacteria; phylum Pseudomonadota; class Alphaproteobacteria; order Acetobacterales; family Acetobacteraceae; genus JAVVHH01. The sequence goes on along the minus strand of CAZZVQ010000129.1, from coordinate 4,922 downwards.
GTGGTGCCGAGGTCGCGCCTCACCAGTCACTTCGACTTGCGCTCTGCCAATATCGTTAGATATCCAAAAATACATACCACGACGATACCGATCGAATAGACTACCAGTTTCGTGTATGTCGATGTGGCGGCCACCGCCTCAAGAAGATTTCCTCCTATCGCGCCTACAACTATGATCGAAGTCTTCGTCGGCATTCTCAATAGATCACCGAGACAAGTCGGTGTTGGCTTAGAGCAGCCGTCGATACTACGCCGACGATGATCCTGATGGCGCTGAATTTGAAGGTCTGGGGACTGCTCATGCCCAATTATGATCCAAAATATTAAACCGCTCGTTAAAGCAGGAGGCGTCGGTTCAGGCTTTCCACCCGGCGTTTGACGTCGGAAGCGATCGGGAGGTGCCGGGGCGGTTGAAATACATGTTCGATTCAGCCGCTACCGGCTCTATGTTCCGGACCCGTTCCCCCTTAGCGTTGTCTGCATGACAACCGGCGCTATGCCCTCCGCCTGGCCGATGTCGCAGCAGCCCGTGCCGACGTGCCGGACGAACTCGGAAGGCTTCCTGACGGCGTTCCTCGACGATCAGAGACGATGGTTTCGAACGACGGCGCTTGCGTCACAGTTCGTGATGTTCACGGCGTGACGATCGAGATCGGTGACGTTGCCTCGGCGCTCGTGATCGAGTTCACCGGTTCAGCATCTCCCAGGAAAGCCGCTGGCCGGGTGTGCGATCCAGCGGATGCGGATGGTCACGCCGTGCGCTTTCACGGGGCGTGGGCGGCGTTCCTGGCGACGGCTTGGGCGCGATGATCGAGATCAGCGACGTTGCTTGCGGAGTTCGTAGTCAGCAACCCACACAGAAGCCGCGTGACCGGGTGCCGCCACAGACGGCTCCAATCTGCCAGACGAACGCTGCACAGGCTCGTGGCGGCGTTCTGGACGGCTTGAGCACGGCGATCGAAGTCGGCGACGCTGCGGTCGAGTTCACCTGCCAGCGGCCCCACAGCAAGCCCGTGGCCGGTGTCTCGCCGCCAGCAGTTGCCGATGGTCAGGCCCGGCGTTACACGGGCCGTGGCCGCATCGTAGACGGTCTGAGCGGTTGTCTCGGCGAGGAAGACGGCGCTGGGGCGAAGGCATTCGTTAACTCGTTCGGGCATAAGCTGATCGGCAACGCCGAGCACGCTTCGAGGAACGAAAACATGACCGCACTTACGAAGGCAGTCGCGTGGACCGCCATCAGTATCGCGTTCCTCGGCGGGTTTGCCCAGGCTGCCGACAAGACGGCAATCGGTTATCAGATCGCCGAGGCCATGATCGATATAGCGAGACACGGCAATCTTCACGATGTCGCATACACGCACGAGCGTCTGCCGCTCCCTTTCACTTTGACGCGGGAGCTTAATCCTCAGTCGAAGGCGAGCGACGCGGCAATCCAGTATTACGACCTGACGCTTACCCGCGCACAACGCGGCACGATGTCGATGACATACTTGGTCTCCACCCGAGGAACGCTTGATCCCGAGTCGTCCAGCACGCTCACAAGCTCTCTCTACCTCGCCAACTTGAGCGGATTTGCCTGCATCACTGCCGACATGCTCACAAGTAAATTCGGGCCGGACGAGCGCCCGGAGAACGACGGCCTGTCACTCGTCAACTCGGTCGTCCCGCTCTACCGGTCCGACTTCATCGTGCTCTGGCTATCCTACCCGCAAGCCGTCGATCATACAGGATGTCTCGATCACCTCGGGATTGCGCAACGCAACTTGCCAGAGCCGTCTTACCAAATGCCAAAGGTTACGAGGTGTCCAAAAGTTGGAGAATGCGAAGGGTCAGAAAATTGAGTCCTGCTTGTCGATCATGACCTCGCCTGTAATCGACGATCTCTGACCCTTGGTGACCGGCCAAGTGGTTCAACCGGATTCCTTGGTTGGACGGTCGAGGTTGAGTTCGCCGATCAGCGGCCCCCAGGAAGCCGCCTGGCCGGGGTGTAGCGACCGAACGGTCCCAACCTGCCGGGCTGGACGTAGAGCGGTCTAGGCGGCGTTCCTGACGGCTCGGGTAAGTCGATAGAGATCGGCGACGCCGCGTCGATCGGGGCTGAGTTCGCCGGTCAGCGACCCCCAGGAAGGCCGCCTGAACGGGTGCCGCCACCTGCTGGCCCAACAATCTGCCAGACGAACGCTCCACGGGCGCTGGCAGCGTCTGAGACGGTCGAAGGCGATTGTCTCGGCTAACGGCGTTGGCGAAGGTGTTCGTTAACCGCCACCGGCATAAGATGTCCGAGGATGAAAAGCGAAACCTGAGAAATGCGCGTTATCGCAGCCTTTGTCATAACCCCAGTACTCACTACCGCGTTTGGCTGTTTGCTTCTAATTGAACCAACCATTTCGGAACAGTTTAACTGGCGTGGCTTTTTCGTCTTCGTAGGATTGCTTTCTGGGTTTATAACTTACCCGATAACATTGTTCTGGGCGTTTCCGTTGTACTTTGTTTTAAGCCAATATCTCTCCAAGCATCCCATGCTTTGTATTGTCATCGGTGCACTACCAGGGGTTCCCATTGGGGCAATGATTATGTTGGACGAGACCGTAAGACTGAGCGCTCAAATTTTCACTACCGATTTTGGCGTCCCGATACTATGTGGCGGTGCCGGAGGTTTGATCTTTTGGATGATCGCGTTTTTAGGTCGAAGCGGCAGGCTTACTGAAGTCAAACACTAGGACGCGCTTTAGGTCGAGGCGCTCCCCTACATGCCGGTGCGGGTTGCGCAACAGCAGCCCCACACAGCAGCCTCTGAGCCGATGTCGCCATCAGCCGGTGCCCAACCACCAGACGATCCCCGGCGCGGCTTCGGGCGGCGTCCTGGACGGTGACGGGCGCGAAGATCGAGATCGGCGACATCGCCCCGGCGATCATGGTGGAGTTCGCCATCAGCAGTGCCAACACGAGCCGCTTGGCCGGTGAATCGCCGAGAGCCGGTGCCGATGGTCAGGCGGGGCGCTGCGCAAGCGTGGGCGGCGTTCCTGCTGACGGCTCGGACAGTTGTCTCGATGATCAGTGCGCGACGCTGCCGCCGTCGAGGGTGACCCGGCGATCCCGGTGCGGAGCGACGAAGCTCACTACGGGGATGGATGAGTTCGTTAACTTGCGCCGGGTAAGCTGATCGGCGATGCGGCCCTGGTCTAGTCCGTCATTCAACATGATCTGTGGCGGCTGTGAGGAATGGTGATGAGCACGAGGTTGACCTGCACAGGTACGGGGCGAAGGCGGCAACCGATAATCCGACTGGTCGCGGCATGAGGCGTTTGATGGTGGCTTCCCTCCCTGTTGTCATCGCTGGGGCCGGAAGCACGTTTCAGTCCTTTGGGCCGGGACTTGGCGGAACCTTACTGCACGGCTTGTGCATCTTGGTGGTATCACTATGGATTGGTGCCTTAGCATTACGAACCTTGCTAGCGCTGTTTCGACGGCACTGGCGGGTTGCACGACAGCGAGCCGTTGTGATTGTTTCTGCGGCCTCGCTTGCCGTTCTGGCGGATCGATGTGGCGACTACGTGCATTTGGGCCTGATGTACCCACGGTATCGTGTCGCAATACTCGAAGCCCGCGACCGTCCAGTCGCTTTCTTCTGGGGCGACGCGGCGCTTTGGGTAACAGATGGTTTCATTGGCCGCAGTCTCATTTGGGACGATTCTGAAAGCCACGTGCCAAAAGAAGTTCAGTTCGACGGTAAGTCATCTCAGATGGACGAGCATCGGTTGATCGGAAACTTCTTTATCGAGACCACCAGGGTTCCCCTGTATTGAACGCATGCCCATTCAAAGTTCCACCTTGACCACCTGCCGGTGCGGGTTGGCCTTTAGCATCCCACAGCACGACGCCTGAGCCGGTCTGCCACCAGCCCGTGCCAACGCGATGTGCCGGACGATTCCCGGCGCGGCGTTCCTGGGGACGGTTAGGGCCGGTTGTCGCGACGGCAGCGCTGGCGTTGGCGCGAAGGTGACCAGAACCACAGCAAGGCCGCCAGGCGAGGTGTCGTCACCAGCACGTGCCAATCGGCCCGGATGAACTCGTCAGGCTTCCTGGACGGCGTTCCTGACGATTAAGGGCGTGGCGATCGAGCCCGGCGACGTTGCTTGCGGAGTTCGTCATCAGCGGCATCACACAGCAGCCTCTGAGCCGGTGTCTGGCGCTGGCCGATGCCAACGTGCCGAACGAACTCGGTGCGGCTCGTGGCGGGCGTTGCGCACGGCTCCCCCGGCAGTCGGATGGACAACGGCGTGAGGCCACCAGCCGGTGCCAACCTGCCAGACGAACGCTACGCGGCTGCTGGCGGGCGTTCCCGGCGACGGTCACGGGCGGCACGATCGAGATCGGCGACGATGCCTCGGGTGACCAGCGTTCGGCTTCGATCCTCATTGCCGGACATACGCTTTGAGCGTATGATCTAACATGGATTTCGACTGGGACCCAGCAAAGGACGACTGGACTCGCAAGACGCGTGGTTTCGGTTTTGCCGACGTGCTGACCGTATTCGCCGAAGACCACCTGCTTGAGTGGACGGATGAACGAATCGACTACGGCGAGACGCGGGTGGTCGTCGTCGGCATGGTGGGCAACGGTTTGGTTTCGGTGGTCTACACGGATGAAGATGAGGTTCGGCGGATCATCTCTGCCAGGGTAGCAAGTAGGAAGGAGCGCAGGCTATGGCACGCGAAGTTCAGATGACCATGGAGCAGGCCAAGGCCCGCAAGTCTGACGTGGACTGGGCAAAGGTTCATTCCACGTCTGAGGAAGACATCAGGCAGCAGCAGATCGAGGACGGCTTCGACCCGGATGCCGAGATCGATCCGGCGGCGTGGCGGGTCGTCGTTTCACCAGGTGCTGTTCGGGCCAAGCTGTCCATGAGCCAACCGCAGTTCG
>CAZZVQ010000128.1:0-14172 GCA_964657565.1 uncultured Acetobacteraceae bacterium | reverse complement strand
TGTCCGACAGGATCGCCGGCCCGCCGCCCTTGGCCCGCCACCCGAAGCTGATGTCCCCGGTCCCGCCGGCCAGGTCGAGCAGGGTCCGATTCGGTCGCGGGTCCAGCCCGGCGATGAAGTCGCGCTTCCAGGCGCGATGCACGCCCAACGACATCAGATCGTTCATCAGATCGTAGCGGGGCGCCACGCTCTGGAACACCTCGCGCACGAGGCCCTTCTTTTCCGCCACCGGCACCTGCCGGTAACCGAAATCCGTCTCGGGATTGCCGCTCATGGCGGTGATCTATAGAGCCAACACGGTCATGCCGGAACTCCCCGAAGTCGAGACGGTCATGCGCGGGATGCGGGCGCGGCTCGACGGCCGCGTCATCGTCCACGCCGAGGTGCGCCGGCCCGACCTGCGCTGGAAGCTGCCGGAGCATCTGGCGGCGCGGCTGACGGGCGCGCGTGTGACCAGTTTCCGCCGCCGCGCCAAGTACATCCTGATGCGGCTGGAGGGTGGCGACAGCGTGCTGCTGCATCTCGGCATGTCCGGCCGCATCACGTTGCGGATGCGTGGGAAGAACGACCCGGAGCTCCATGAACATGTCGTGCTGCAGACCGATGACGGCTGGGAGGTGGCGTTCGTCGATCCGCGCCGCTTCGGCTCGATCGACCTGGTGCCGACCGCGGCCGAGGACCAGCACCGCCTGCTGGCCGGACTCGGGCCGGAGCCGCTGTCGGACGCCTTCACGCCGAAGCTGCTGAAGGCCGCGCTGGCCGGCAAGCGCACCCCGATCAAGGCCGCGCTGCTCGACCAGACGCTCGTGGCCGGGCTGGGCAACATCTACGTGTGCGAGGCGCTCTACCGCGCGCGTATCCCGCCGACCCGCCTCGCCGGCGCGGTCGCGACGAGGCGCCTGGTTCCGGAGATCAAGGCGACGCTGAACGAGGCCATCGCCGCCGGCGGCTCCAGCTTACGCGACTACGTGCAACCCGGCGGCGAACTCGGCTATTTCCAGCACGCCTGGCAGGTCTACGGCCGCGAGGGCGAGCCCTGTCCCGCCTGCCCCGGCGCCCCGACGTGCGCCGGCATCGCCCGCATGGTGCAGGCTGGGCGGAGCACGTTCTACTGCCCAACGCTGCAGCGCCTCCCTTCTCCCTCTCCCTCCGGGAGAGGGCCGGGGTGAGGGTCTTCCAGCGGCACAGCCCCCAGCGCACCCCCACACTCAAATAGACCCAATTCGCCCGCCACTCCCCCCATCGCGCCACCCGGCGATCCGACGTCAGCACGATCCGGTTGACCAGCCGCACGCGGCCGCACCGGGTCAGGCGGATGCAGAGATCGGCGTCCTCCATGACCGCCAGCGTCTCGTCGCATCCTCCGACGGCCAGGAAATCCGCCCGGCGGAAGAACATCGCGTGGTCGCCGAACAGCAGCCGGCCGCCGCGCAGGAACATGCCGGGCCGGAACAGCAGCGGCGCATACCAGGTCTTGATCCAGTTATGCGCGGTCGTCGCCCAGCGCACCTTCTCCGGCCCGGAGATCACCGGCGTGAACCCGGCCAGCGCCACCCCCGCATCGCCCATCACGCGACGGATGACCGCGATCGCGTCGTCCGGCAACAGCGTGTCGGCATGCAGCACGCACACGATCGGGCTGCTCACCGCCGCAACCCCGGCGTTGATCTGCCGCGCCCTGCCCCGCGCGCTCGACAGCACCGTGAACCCGGCGGCTGCGGCCGTGCCATCCTGGCTGCCGCCATCGACAAGAAGAATTTCAGCGGGCGCCGGGTCGAGCAGGTCGAGGTGGCGGCGCAGGCGGGGCAGCGCTTCGGCTTCGTCGAGCGCGGGGATCACGATGGCCACCGCCTCGCTCACGCCATCAGATCCGGCCAGCGCGCCACATCCTCGGGCCTGTCGAGATCGGACAGGACCGGCAGCCGCACCGGTTCGTGGCCCGCGTCACGCAGCCGCTCCAGCGTGGCGGCGAACACCGTCTCCGTGCTCCAGGCGATGCCGTCGAACACGCCCGGCACCGCTGCCGGCAGACCGAGCAGCCAATAGCCGCCATCCTCCGCCGCTCCGATCACCGCCCGGCCCAACCCGACGGCGTCCGCCGCCGCCCGAAGATGCGCCGGGACCAGGTCGGGCGCGTCCGTCCCAATGAAGACCACCGGATACGGAGCCGCCGCCCGCAGCAAGCGCTCGCCCAGCCCGCCCTCGCCCTGTTCGCGCACCGCGACATCGCCCAGCCACTCCCGGAACGCCGCCGCATCCGCGCCCGTGGTCCACAGCTCGAGCGGCACCCTCGCGGCCCGGGCCACCGCGAGCGTCCGCTCCGTGAGCCGTCGGTGCAACGCCGCGGCACCGGCCGGGCCGAGCGCGGGGATCAGCCGCGTCTTGGCCGCGCCCTCGGTCGGATAGCGGGTGAAGATGACCAGGCGCGCCGCTTGCATCCGGCGCGCATAGCCCGGAACTGCCGCGGCGCGAAGCGGTTCAGGGTTCATGCGTAAGCTGCTCCCCCCTGCCCTGATGGCTGCGGCTGCGATCGGCATCGTGCTGGCCGAGCGGCGCTGGCGATTGCGCGAGCCGACCCAGGCCGAACCGGAGCGCAGCCTCCGCAATGTCGTCCTCGGGGTCGCAGCCTTGGCCGTGGTGCAATTGGTCGAGGCGCCGCTGGTCAACCCGCTCTCCCGCTTGGTCGAGCGCCGCCGCATCGGCCTGTCACAATTCCTGCCGTTCCCCGCCTGGGGCCGCGACACCGCCGCATTCCTGATGATGGATTACAGCATCTATCTCTGGCACGTGCTGACCCACAAACTGCCGTTCCTATGGCGCTTCCACCTGGTCCACCACGTCGATCTCGACCTCGACAGCACCACCGCGCTCCGCTTCCACGCCGCCGACATGGCGATCTCGGCGCCCTACCGCGCGCTGCAAGTTCTCGCCGCCGGCGCCAGCCCGCGGGCGCTCGAGCTCTGGCAGGGCTTCTTCTTCCTGTCGGTGCTGTTCCACCATAGCAATTTGCGCCTGCCGCTCCGGCTCGAGCGCCTCCTGTCGCGCGTGCTGACCACCCCGCGCATGCACGGCATCCACCACTCGGCGGCGCAAGACGAGACCGACAGCAACTGGTCCTCCGGCCTGAGCCTGTGGGACCACCTGCACCGCACCTTCCGCCGCGATGTCGCGCAGGACACCATCGCGATCGGCGTCCCCGCCTATCGCGACCCGGCCGAACTCGGCATCGGCGCCTCGCTCGCCATGCCGTTCGGCCCCGAACGCGACGCGTGGGCGCCGCCGACGAACCCGGCCTCGATGGCGAACGCGACCAGCCGCTCCCACCATTCCGGCCCCACCGGCGGACAAGCCAGCCCGGTCAGCACCCGGAAGTTGCGGTCGTCGAAGCGTGGATTGCGTCGGAAATACGGGGCGTAGGGCGCGATCAACCGCCCGAACACCCGGCCCGGCGGCGCCACGAACCGGTCCGGCGCGATGAACTCAGGAACCGCCAGACCCGGGAAGCGCGCCAAGGTCTGCGGAAACGCCGCCATCGGCGTGGGCGCGCCGGAGACGAGATGGAAGGTGCCGCCGACGGCCGCGTCGAACCGCTCGATCAGCCGCAGGACGCCGCCCGCCACATGATCCACCGGCACCAGATCGAGCGTGGCGCCGGGATCCGCCGGCATCTGCGCTACCCAGCCTTCGGCAAACGCCTTCAACAGATAATAGAAGGTACCGAACTCGCGCACCGCCCCCGTCTGCCAGGCGCCGAGCACGATCGATGGCCTGGCGATCACGGCCGGAACCCCGCCGGTCCGCACCACCCGTTCCGCCGCCGCCTTGCTCGCCTCATAGGCATTGGTGAACGGTCCCGTGGGCGCATCGCTCTCCAGCACCGCACCCGCGCGCGATCCGTTCACATAGGCGGTGCTCACATGCAGCAGCCGTGCCCCGGAAGCGGCGGCGAGCGCGACCACGGTTTCGGTGCCGGTGACGTTGATGGCATGGGCGAGCGCCGGGTCGGCGTTGAACTGGGTCAGGGCGGCGCAATGGACGATGAGGTCGATCTGGCACGCTTGCTCCCGCCAGGCTGCCGACGTCCAGCCCAGCAGCGGCGCCGACAAATCGCCCTCGAGCGTGCGCGCGACCGGCACCGGCGCGCCGTCATTGCCGATGATACCGCTGCGGCGGCGGATCAGCGCCGTCACCACCGCGCCGGACGCGACCAGCCGCGCCGCGATCTCGCCGCCCAGCCATCCGCCGGCGCCCGTGACGAGGACGCGTTTGCCGCTTTCGGTTTGCACCACCAGCCGGCCATAACACGCCATGGCAGATGACAGATACGACGTGGTCGTCATCGGCGCCGGCGCGGCCGGGCTGACGGCGTCCGGCGGCTGCGCGCTGTATGGGCTTCGCACCGCGCTGATCGAGCGGGCCCGCATGGGCGGCGAGTGCCTCAACACCGGCTGCGTGCCGTCCAAGGCGCTGCTCGCCGCTGCTTCTGCCGCGCACGCCGTCCGCGAGGCCGGCCGGTTCGGCATCCGCGCCGGCGCGCCGACCGTCGACTTTGCCGGCATCCGCGCCCACGTCCGTCACGCGATCGACGCGATCGCCCCGCATGATTCGGCGGCAACCATGGCCGGCTACGGCGTCGAGACCATCGCCGGCGAGGCACGGTTCCTCTCGCCCTATCGCGTGGCGGTGGCAGGTCGGGTGCTCACCGCCCCGCGTATCGTCGTCGCGACCGGCTCCCGCCCGGCGGTCCCGCCCATCCCCGGCCTGAGCGATGTCCCCTTTCTGACCAACGAGACGCTGTGGGACCTCGACGTGCTGCCGCAGCATCTCGCCATCCTCGGCGCCGGTGCGGTCGGGGTCGAGATGGCGCAGGCGTTCCGGCGGCTCGGCTCCGCGGTGACCCTGGTCGACGCCGGCACGCCGCTCGCCCGGGCGGACCGCGACGCCGCCGCCATCGTGCTCGCCGCCCTGCGCCACGAGGGTGTCGAGATCCGCCCCGACACGGCCATCAGCCGCGTCGAACCAGGCCCGCGCCTGCACTGCGACACCGGCGCGCCGATCGAGGCCAGCCACATCCTCGTCGCCACCGGCCGCACGGCGGTGATCGACACGCTCGATCTCGGCCAGGCCGGCGTCGCGACCGGGCCGGACGGGATCATCATCGACGAGCGTTGCCGCACCAATGTCAGGCACATCTACGCCATCGGCGACTGCCGCGCCGGGCCGCGCCTGACCCATGTGGCCGGGCATGAGGGGTCCGTCGTCGTGCAGAACATCGCGCTCGGCCTGCCGGCGAGGATCGAACGCAAGCGCCTGCCGCAGGCGATCTACACGCACCCCGAATTGGCCCAGCTCGGCCCCACCGAGGCCGAGGCGCGCGCCCGCCGGAGCCGCGTCACGACCGAGATCGCTCCCTTCGCCGATGACGACCGCGCGATTGCCGAGGGCGACACGGCCGGCTTCGTCAAGCTCGTGCTCGTCCGCGGCCGCATCGTGGGCGTCACCATCGTGGGCGCCGGCGCCGGCGACCTGCTGCTGCCCTGGTCGCAAGTGTTGGCCGGCAAGGCGTCGCGCTTCGCCCTCTCCAGCGCGATCGTCGCCTACCCGACCCGGTCCGAACGCTCGAAACAGGCCGCTTTCGCCAGCCTGCGCGCCACGTTGTTCAATCCCGCCCTGAAACGCTGGGCGCGTCTGTTGGCATCGGCGCGCCGCATCCCCTAATCGGATCGATGCTGCCCTCCCCGTTCCGGTCCGCCGCCCCGGCCCTGTCGGCCGCCAAGTTCCGCGACCCCCTCATCACCGCCGCCGGCGACCGCCGCGCCAGCGTCGGGCTCACCGCGCTGCGCACGCTGTGGTTCAACACCGGGACGCTGTGCAACATCGCCTGCGCCACCTGCTACATCGAGAGTTCGCCGAGTAACGATGCGCTAGTGTATCTGTCGCTGGTCGACATGACCGCCTATCTCGACGAGATCGCCCGGCTCGGCCTGCCGACCGGCGACATCGGCTTCACCGGCGGCGAGCCGTTCATGAACCGCGAGATCATCGCCATGCTCGAAGCCTCGCTCGGGCGCGGCTTCCGCACCCTGGTGCTGACCAACGCGATGCGTCCGATGCGCCGGTTCGAGGCCGAGCTCGCCGGGCTGATCGCCCAGTTCGACGACCGCCTGACCGTGCGGGTGAGCCTCGATCACCATCGGCCCGACATCCACGAGGCCGAGCGCGGGGCGGGGACGTGGGCGATCGCCATCGCCGGGCTGCAGTGGCTGGCCGCCGCCGGCGCCCGCATCGCGATCGCGGCGCGACGCCTGCCGGGAGAGAGCGAGGCCGAAGCCCGGGCCGGCTTCCGCGCGCTGCTCGACGGCCTCTCGATCCCCCTCGATGTCGCCGACCCGGAGCGCCTGGTGCTGTTTCCCGAAATGGACGCCACCGCCGACACGCCGGAGATCACCGAGGCCTGCTGGTCGATCCTGCACAAATCGCCGGGCTCCGTGATGTGCGCCAGCAGCCGCATGGTGGTGCACCGCCGCGGCGAGCCCGCCCCGCGCGTCGCCGCCTGCACGCTGCTGCCCTACGATCCGCAATTCGACCTGGGCGCCACGCTGGCGGAGGCGGCGCGGCCGGTGCACCTCAACCACCCGCATTGCGCCCGCTTCTGCGTGCTCGGCGGCGCCAGCTGTAGCGCCTGAGCCGCTTTGCTTGTAGGACGCGGCCAACGCGTTTGGGAGCGAGCATGCCGGAAATGATCCTCGTCGAAACCCATGGCCGGGTCGGCCTGATCCGCCTCAACCGTCCGCAGGCGCTCAACGCGCTGTGCGACCAGCTCATGGGCGAACTCGGCGACCAGCTCCTCGCCTTCGATGCCGACCCGGCGATCGGCGCGATCGTGCTCACCGGATCGGACAAGGCGTTCGCCGCCGGCGCCGACATCAAGGAGATGCGCGAGCGCAGCTATCCGGCCGTGTTCCTCGACGATTTCATCGCCGCGCGCTGGGAGACGGTGCTGCGGGTCAAGAAGCCGGTGCTTGCCGCGGTGGCCGGCTTCGCGCTGGGCGGCGGCTGCGAGCTGGCCATGATGTGCGATTTCATCATCGCCGCCGATACGGCGCGGTTCGGCCAGCCGGAGATCAACCTCGGCGTCATCCCCGGCGCCGGCGGCACCCAGCGGATGACCCGGGCGATCGGCAAGGCCAAGGCGATGGATCTGTGCCTGACCGGCCGCATGATGGACGCCGCCGAGGCCGAGCGCTGCAGCCTGGTGAGCCAGATCGTCCCAGCCGCCGAGCTGATCGAGACGGCGCTCAAATCGGCCGCCAGGATCGCGGCGCAATCTCCGGTGGCCGCCGCCATGGCCAAGCGCGCCGTGAACGTCGCCTTCGAGACGACGCTGGCCGAGGGCGTGCGGGCCGAGCGGGCGATGTTCCTCTCGCTGTTCGGCACGCCGCACCAGCGCGAAGGCATGGCCGCCTTCGCCGAAAAGCGGAAGCCCGACTTCTCGGCCTGATCGTCCCGGCTTGACTTCGCCGGAGCCCGTCCATAGAACGGCCCGCTCTGGGGTGCCGATTGCCCCGCATTTCATTTGTCTTAAACTGTCGAGAACCCATGGCGAACACCGCATCGGCGCGCAAGCGCATCCGTCAGACCGCAAAGCGTACCGCCCGCAACAGCGCGCGGAAGTCACGGATGCGGACGTTCATCAAGAAGGTCGAGACGGCCTGCGCGACCGGGGACCAGGAGGTGGCGCGCGCCGCGTTGCGCGAGGCGCAGCCGGAAATGCATCGTGCCGTGACGAAGGGTGTCGTGCACAAGAACACGATCTCGCGCAAGTTGTCGCGGCTTTCGGCGCGGATCAAGGCCCTCTCCCCGGCCTGATTCCGCTTGCGGCGGTTCTACTGCCGCATTAGCATTAGTTAAGAGAAGTCGTAAGAAGAGCACTGGAAGTAATGCTTCCGTGCTTTTCTTTGTTTATACAGTGTATGGGCACGAATTTAGATTCTTATTGCGTTTGGATACGGTCTAAAATAGCTTCGTCTAAGCGTTGCGTCCGAGTTCGGCCCGACGAATACTGCCGGTATCATGGAAGCGATCTCGCGTGACGCAGAAATCTCGCCAATCGAACGATGTACCGCGCCAATTGCAAGAAAGTCAAACCACTTTGGGCGAGCAACTCGCGACACAATGGGCCCGTATCAGAGGCCGTTTGCAGCGCGAAGTCGGCGACGTCGAGTATCGTAGCTGGCTGCGTAACATGACGCTGGTCGGCATCGACGGCGATGAAGTCACCATTCATCTACCCTCCGGCTTCATGCGTGACTATGTGCGCAACAATTACGCTAACAGGTTGAACGACCTCTGGCAGGAAGAGGATTGCGGCATCCGCCGCGTCGATATCCGCGTCGGCTCCGTCGTCACCATGACCCGGCCCGACCCGCCGCCGGCACCCTCGCCCGTCGCCGCGGCCGAACCGACGCCCGCACCCGCCGAGCCGAAGGCGGAGCAACCTCCCGAGGAGCCCCATTATGGCCGCGAGGGCGCCAGCCCGCTCGATCAGCGATTCTCCTTCGAGCAGTTCGTGGTCGGCAAGCCGAACGAGTTCGCCTATGCCTGCGCGCGCCGGGTCGCCGAGCGGCCCTCGAGCCCCGGCTTCAACCCGCTATTCCTCTACGGCGGCGTCGGTCTCGGCAAGACGCATCTCATGCACGCCATCGGCCTCGAATTGGTCCGTCGCGACGGCCCGGCGATCTCGGTCAAATACATGTCGGCCGAGAAGTTCATGTACCGCTTCATCGCCGCCATCCGCAGCCAGTCGACCATGGAGTTCAAGGGCGAGCTGCGCGGCGTCGACGTGCTGATGATCGACGACCTGCAATTCCTGATCGGCAAGGACAACACGCAGGAAGAGTTCTTCCACACGTTCAACGCCCTGGTCGACGCCGGCAAGCAGATCATCGTCTCGGCCGACAAATCGCCCTCCGACCTCTCCGGCATCGAGGACCGGCTGCGCACGCGCCTGGGCTGGGGCATGGTCGCCGACCTGCACGCCACGACCTACGAACTGCGGCTGTCCATCCTCGAATCCAAGGCGGCCACGGCGGCGGGCCCGATCCCGTCCAAAGTGCTCGAATTCCTGGCCCACAAGATCACCGGCAACATCCGCGAGCTCGAGGGCAGCCTGAATCGCCTGTTCGCCCATGCCGACCTGGTCGGCCGCCCGATCACGCTCGAGAGCGCGCAGGAAGTGCTGCAGGACGTGCTCAAGGCGCATGACCGCCGGGTCACCATCGAGGAGATCCAGCGCAAGGTCGCCGAGCACTGGAGCATCCGCCTGACCGACATGACCTCGGCCCGCCGCGCCCGCGCCGTGGCCCGGCCCCGGCAGGTCGCCATGTATCTCGCCAAGCAGCTCACCAGCCGGTCGCTCCCCGAGATCGGCCGCAAGTTCGGCAACCGCGACCACACGACGGTCATGCACGCCGTCTCGCGCGTGGCCGAGCTGATGGCGCAGGACACCGAGTTCCAGGAGCGGGTCGAACTCCTGCGCCGGATGCTGGAGAACTAATCCAGAACCGGGCGGTTGCTCCCACGCTGGCATGCGGTAGAGTGTGCGGCCCAGGGCTGCCGAGTCGCGGCGATAACTAGGAACGTCGAGCCATGAAGTTCAAGGCGGACCGCGCCACGCTGATGAAGGCGCTGGCCCACATCCAAAGTGTCGCCGAAAAGCGCAACACGATCCCGATCCTCGCCAACGTGAAGATCGAGGCGGCCGACGGGAAGCTGCTGTTCACCGCGACCGACATGGAGATCGCAGTCGTCGAGGAGATCGCCGCCAGCGTGGCCCGCGCCGGCTCGGCCACCGCGCCCGCTGCGACGCTGTACGAGATCGTGCGCAAGCTGCCGGACAGCGCCGAGCTGGAATTCGAAGCCACCGGCGAGGCCGGACAGCTCAAGCTGCGCGCCGGCCGCTACGCGACCAGCCTCGTCACGCTGCCGGTCGACGATTTCCCGAGCATGACGGCCGGCCAGCTCCCGTACCGGTTCAGCATCTCCAGCCTGGCGCTGCGCGGCCTGATCGACCGCACCCGCTTCGCCATCTCCACCGAAGAGACCAGGTACTACCTCAACGGCATCTACCTGCATTCCGCCGAGGGCGCGATCGGCCGCGTGCTGCGCGCCGTCGCTACCGATGGGCACCGCCTGGCCCGCGTCGAGGAGCCGGCCC
The DNA here is from genome assembly GCA_964657565.1 of uncultured Acetobacteraceae bacterium. Classification (GTDB taxonomy): domain Bacteria; phylum Pseudomonadota; class Alphaproteobacteria; order Acetobacterales; family Acetobacteraceae; genus JAVVHH01. The sequence continues at coordinate 3,956 of CAZZVQ010000128.1, read as the reverse complement.
CGGAGGGCGCCGACGGCATGCCGGGCGTCATCATCCCACGCAAGACGGTCGCCGAACTGCGCAAGCTGCTCGACGAGGATAGCGGCGAGGTCGAGATCGGGCTGTCCGACACGCGGATCCAGTTCAAATCCGGCACCGTGACGCTGACCAGCAAGCTGATCGACGGCACCTTCCCGGAATACGAGCGGGTGATCCCGCGCGACAACGACAAGGTGCTGCGCGTCGGCAAGAAGGATTTTTCCGACGCCGTCGCCCGGGTCGCGGCCATCAGCAGCGAGCGCTCGCGCCCGGTGAAGATGACGCTGGCGACCGATCTGCTGACGCTGTCGGCCGCGAGCCCCGAGCAGGGGACGGCGTCGGAGGAGTTGGACGCCGACCGCGTCAAATACGGGTCCGAGCCGCTCGAGATCGGCTTCCAGGCGCGGTACCTGAACGACATCACCGACCAGATCGAGAACCAGGTCGAGTTCCACTTCAGCGACGGTTCCGCGCCTACCATCGTCCGCGACGCCGACAACGGCAACGCGCTATACGTGCTGATGCCGATGCGGGTGTGATAGCATCGCGGCCATGAACGACGCCGTACCCCTCGCGCCGAACCGCCACAAGCTCGACGTCTACGACTTCTTCCGTCTAGTCGAGACCGGGATCGTGCCCGCCGATCAGCGCGTCGAACTGATCGATGGAGCCCTGATCGACATGGCGCCAATCGGCGAGGATCACGCTGGGACGGTCAACCAGCTCAATGAGTTGCTCGGCGCCGCTTGCTACTTGCGGGCAATCGTCTCGGTCCAAAACCCCGTTCGCTTCGATCGGTATACCGAGTTGCAGCCCGACATCGCAGTCTGTCGTCGACGCGCCGATTTCTACCGGAGCGAACATGCCAAACCCTCCGACGTTCTGCTCCTGATCGAGGTCGCAGATAGCTCCCTCCGGTATGATCAGACGGTCAAACGTGACATCTACGCGCGGGCCGGTATCGTCGAATACTGGATCGTCGATCGACAGAACAAGGGTGTGATCGTGCACCGCGAACCATCCGCGACAGGCTTCCGGGACGTCCAGACCATCGTCACTGGCGTCCAACTGCGGCTTGCCGCCGCCCCGGACATCGTCGTCGATCTCGCCGATCTTGTGACGGGGGACTCGACCCTGACCCGGTGACGTGCTCCGCCTCACCCGCCTGACGCTCACCGAGTTCCGCAACTACCCCGCCGTCACTTGGCGGCCCGGCGCGCGCATCTCGGTCGTCACCGGCCCCAACGGCTCCGGCAAGACCAACCTGCTCGAGGCCATTTCACTCCTCGTCCCCGGTCGCGGCCTGCGCAACGCGCGGATCGGCGAATTCGGGCGCAATGGCGCGGCCTGGGGCGTGGTGGGGCACGTCGAGCGCGACGGCATCGAGAGCGAGATCGCCACCGGCACGCCCCCGGACGGTCCGCTCGACCGTCGCATCTTCCGCCTCGACGGCGGCAGCGTCCGCAACCAGGCCGACATCGCCGCCGCAGCTGCGGCCATCTGGCTCACGCCGCAGATGGACCGCCTGTTCGGAGAGGCCGCCTCCGGCCGCCGCCGGTTCCTCGACCGGCTCGTCTGGGCGCTCGAGCCCGGCCACGCCCGCGAGGTCGCCGCCTACGACACCGCCAATTCCAGCCGCAGCCGGCTCCTGGCCACCGGCGGCGCCGACCCGGCCTGGCTGGCCGGTCTCGAGGACAGCATGGCCCGCCACGCCATCGCCGTGACCGCCGCCCGCGCTGGCCTGGTCACCCGGCTCAACGCGACCATGGCGGCCGGGGTCACGCGCCGCTTCCCGCCCGCCCAAATCGGCCTGGAGGACACCATCGCCGATCGTCTCGCCACCGAACCGGCGCTCGCGGTCGAGGATTGGCTGCGTGATGCGCTGGCCGGGTCGCGGGCGAGCGATGTGGGCGGATCGGCGCGATGGGGCGCGCACCGGGCCGACATGGTGCTGATCGACCGCGAGAGCGGCTTGCAGGCCGGCCTCGCGAGCACCGGGCAGCAGAAGGCTTTGCTGATCGGCGTGCTGCTCGGCCATGCCGCGCTGATCACCGCCGCGCGCGGCTTCTCCCCGCTGCTGCTGCTCGACGAACCCGCCGTCCACCTCGACTCGGACCGCCGCGCCGCGCTGTGGGACGCCCTCGTCGAGGGCCCGGCGCAGGTGATCCTGACCGGCACCGACCGGGCCGCCTTCACCGGGCTGGAAGGCGCCGCCGACTATCTGCTCACCGGCGGAGGAACATTGCGGTTTAACCCAGCCTGAGCCGCGTCCAGCCCTGTCTTTTCAGCGCCGCCGGACCTATATAACGGCTCATCCCACCGAACTTTCCGAGGTAGTTTTCCGGCATGCCTGAGGCCGATCCTTCGCCCGTTCCCCCCGCCCCGGAGCCGGACGCCTACGACGCCGCGTCGATCTCGGTGCTCAAGGGGTTGGAGGCGGTCCGCAAGCGCCCCGGCATGTATATCGGCGACACCGATGACGGCTCCGGCCTGCATCACATGGCCTTCGAGATCATCGACAACGCGGTCGACGAGGCGCAGGCCGGGTTCGCCACCAGCTGCTCGCTGACGCTCAACGGCGACGGCAGCGTCACCGTGCGCGACGACGGCCGCGGCATCCCGACCGACATGCACGTCGAAGAGGGCGTGTCGGCCGCCGAGGTCGTGCTGACCCGGCTGCACGCGGGCGGCAAGTTCAACCAGAACAGCTACAAGGTCTCCGGCGGCCTGCACGGCGTCGGCGCCGCCGTCGTCAACGCACTGTCCGAATGGATGGTGGTGCGCATCTGGCGGCACGGGCAGGAACACGTGATCCGCTTCGAGCACGGCGAGACGGTCGAGCCGCTGCGCATCGTCGGTCCCTCCACCGAACACGACGGCACCGAAGTCAGCTTCAAGCCCAGCTCCGGCACCTTCACCAAGACCGAGTTCGACTTCAACACGCTCGAGCGCCGCCTCCGCGAGCTCGCCTTCCTCAACTCCGGCCTCCGCATCCGGCTGAGCGACGAGCGGCACACCCCGGCGGTGGAAAGCCTGCTGCACTATGACGGCGGCCTGATCGCCTTCGTCGAATGGCTCGACCGCAGCAAGACGCCGGTCCTGTCCGAACCGGTTTCGGTGACCACCGAAGAGAGCCAGGTCGGCATCCGCGTCGAGTTCGCCGTCACCTGGAACGACAGCTTCCACGAGACGATGCTGTGCTTCACCAACAACATCCCGCAGCGCGACGGCGGCACCCATCTGGCCGGCTTCCGCCAGGCGCTGACCCGCATTGTCTCCAAATACGCCGAGGGCATGGGCAAGAAGGAGAGCCTCGCCCTGATCGGCGAGGACATGCGCGAGGGCATGACCGCCGTTCTCTCGGTCAAGGTGCCGGACCCGAAATTCAGCAGCCAGACGAAGGACAAACTCGTCAGCTCCGAGGTGCAGCCGGTGGTGCAAGCCGCCGTGGCCGACACGATCGGGCACTGGTTCGAGACCCATCCGAAGGAAGCCAAGATCGTCATCGGCAAGGTGATGGACGCCGCTTCCGCCCGCGAAGCCGCCCGCAAGGCGCGCGAGCTGACCCGGCGCAAGGGCGTGCTCGACGTCAGCACCCTGCCCGGCAAGCTCGCCGACTGCCAGGAGCGCGACCCGGCCAAATGCGAGATCTTCATCGTCGAGGGTGACAGCGCCGGCGGCTCGGCCAAACAGGGTCGCGACCGCAAATTCCAGGCGATCCTGCCGCTGAAGGGCAAGATCCTCAACGTCGAGCGCGCCCGGTTCGACCGCATGCTCGGCTCGGCCGAGATCGGCACGTTGATCACCGCGCTGGGCACCGGCATCGGCCGCGGCGAGCCCGAGCAGGGCGGCTTCGACGTTCGCAAGCTGCGCTACCACCGCATCAACATCATGACGGACGCCGACGTCGACGGCAGCCACATCCGCACCCTGCTGCT
>CAZZVQ010000127.1:0-14234 GCA_964657565.1 uncultured Acetobacteraceae bacterium | reverse complement strand
CTTTGCCGTAGATGGCAATGACCTGCGTCTCTTTCTTGACCGGGCCCGTGGCGGGCGCGTCCGGCTCGATCTCCGCTTCGGAGCGAAGAGCTTCGGTCATAGCGTTCGACGTGATGGCGTTCATGCGCGAGCCTTCCAATCCAGGACCATTTTCAGGCAGTCGGGATTTTCAAATGCGGTGCGGTATGCGTCCGGCGCGGTTTCGGCCGGGGCGCGGTGGGTGATGAGCCCGGCCAGGTCGAGGGCGCCGGAAGCGGCGAGGTCACGGGCGGCGACGAGGTCGGCGGGCTGCCACTGCGCGGCGATGCGGAAGCGGGCTTCGCGCATGAAGGCGGGCGGGAAGGCGAAGGACGGACGGTCCGAGTAGAACCCGGCCAGCACGATCTCGCCGCCCGCCGCGAGGCGCATCACCAGCGTGTCGATCAGCCCGGCGTCGCCGGAGGCGTCGTAGATGGCGCGGTAATCGCGGCGGGCGTCGTCGGCCGGGTCGAGCACGGTGTAGCCGGCGGCGCCGCCGACGCGGGCCGGGTTGCGCTCCCAGACGGTCGGCGCGCCACCGGCGAGGACGGTGAGGCGGGCCAGCAGGCGGCCGAGCACGCCGTGGCCGACGATCAACTCTGGAAGCGCGAAACCGGCCAGCGCGTGCTGCGCCGTGGCGGCGAGGGCGAGGAGAATGCCGTCTTCGCCGAGCGTGTCGCCCAGGGCCAGAGCGCGGCTGCCGGGCACGATGATGCGGGAGGCGGTGGCGCCGAACAGGCCATGCACTGGGCCGAAGCAGCGGGCACCGGGGACGAACACGCGCTCACCGTCGCGGTCGCCGCCGACGATGCGGCCGACCGACTCGTAGCCGGGGACCAGCGGGTAGCCCATCCCGGGGAAGGGCGGCATCGCGCCGGACCAGAGCAGGCGTTCGGTGCCGGTGCTGACGCCGCTCCACTCGACCTCGACGACGACGTCGGAAGCGGTGGCTGCATCGAGCACGAGCGAGCGGAGGCTCAGATCCTGCGGTGCATTCAAGACGACAGCTAAAGCGTCCACGCGTCGTTGTCCTCCGAAAGTCGCCGTTGCGGCGCTGTGTGTCAGCCTAGACTGACTCGTCGGGTTGTCAACGTTCATTTACACTCCCCGACGTCATGGTTGTGCGATCAGCAGGCTGGTGATCAGCTCATTGCCGGTGCGGGCGGGCGTGACCCGGCTGAAACCGGCGTTGCCGAGCATGGCTGTCAACTCGGATTGACGCCGCGGACGGCCGCTGCCGAGGGCAAGCAGATACAGCGTGAAGTAGGCCCCGACCGACTCGGCCCCGGGCGCGTCCAGCATCGGTTCGGCGAGCAACAGCGTGCCCTCCGCCGGCGTGGCCGCGCGGGCGGCACGCAGGATCGCCATGGCCGAGTCGTCGTCATGGTCATGGATGACGCGCACCAGCGTGAGCAGGTCGGCGCCGGATGGCAGCGCATCCCGCCGCATGTCTCCGCCCGTCGCGATGACCCGGTCCCCGAGTCGCTGCGCCGCGCGGGCGGCGACTTCCGGCAGGTCGAACAAACGGAGCTGCAGCGCCGGCGCCCGGGCGGCCGCCTGTTCGAGGAACGCGCCCTCCCCGCCCCCGATATCGAGCAAGCAGCGGTGCCGGCTGACGCCGTAGGCGGCCAGGATCTCGGCGGCGACGAGCGGCTGCGACTCGGCCATCAGCGCGGAGTAGTCGGCGATGTCGGCGGCGGGCAGCGCGGCCGGGTCGCCATCGACGCCGTAGGGCCAGTAGGCGGCTAGGCCGGTGCCGCCCTTGTCGGCGCGGAGCAGCGCCACCGGGTCGGCGAGATCGCGGTAGAGGATGGCGTGATGCCGGACCATGGCGGCGACGCCGTCATTGCCCACCATGGCCGCGCCGAGCGGGCCGAGGCCGTAGGCACTGCCCCGCCGGCGCAGCAGCGCGAGCCCGGCGGCGGCCTCGCACAGGCGTTCGGCGCGCTCGGCGGTCAGGCCGATGCGCGGGGCCAAGGCGGCCGGCGAGAGCGGACCCGCATGCAGGATGGTGAAGACGTCCAGCGAGACGCAGGCGGCGAGCACCTGCGAGTAGGCGAAGCCGGCGCACAGGTCGAACAGCGCCCGCGACCGGCGCCGCGCGATCGGTCGCGTGAGCGGAAAGCGCGCGGCCCAGGCGCGGAATTTCGGGTCCGCGAGGGTGCGATCGCGCCAGGCCTCGATCCACCGTAAAAAGCCTCTCTCCTCTCCCTTCTGCTCCCTCTCCCGGAGGGAGAGGGAGCAGAAAAGGAGCTCACGCCGCCGTCCGGGCCAACTCCTGCGGGATCAGCCGGAGCGTCTCGGTCAGGATGTGGCTGCGCAGCGCGCTCTGGCCAAGGCAAAGCGGGACGGCCTCGACCGCCTCTTCCGCGAGGTGCCGCAAATGGGCGATGGCGCCGTCGAGCCCGAAGCGGCCGACCGCGCTGGGGCGGGCGTGCACGAGGTCCTGGCCGACCGGCTTGCCGAGCGTGGCCGCGTCCGACGTCGCGTCGAGGATGTCGTCGGCCACCTGGAACGCCTCGCCCAGTGCCGCCCCGAGCGCGCGCCAGGGCTCGCCCTCGGCGCCGGCCGAGACCGCGCCCGACACGGTCGCGGCGGCAAACAAGGCGCCGGTCTTCTCGCGCTGATACAGCGCCAGGTCGGCCGCCGGCTCGCACTCCCAAGCCTGCCCGGCCACGATGCCGCACGGCACCCCGACCGCCTGGCCCAGTGTCAACACAAGTTGACCAAGGCGGAGCGGCTGCGTCGCAGCACCCTGCGCCAGCGTCTGGTAGGCCAGCACGATCAACGCGTCACCGGCCAGCACCGCGAGCGGTTCGCCGAAGGCGCGATGCACGCTCGGACGGCCGCGGCGCGTGTCGGCGTCGTCGAAACAGGGAAGGTCGTCATGCACCAGCGAGGCGCAGTGCATCAACTCGATGGCAATGCCGGCGGCGTCCGAGACGGCCGGCGCGTCCTCACCGCAGGCGGCGGCGACGGCGAGCGCCAGGCGGGGCCGGATCCGGGCGCCGCGCGGGAAGACGGCGTGGTGCATGGCTTGGCCGAGCCGGGGGGGACAGCCGGGCTGTCCGGTGCGGGCAAGGGCCGATTGAAGCGCTCGCTCGATCCGCGTCATAACGTCCATGATGCCCCTCCCCTTCTTGCCACCGCCGGTTTGTGTCAACTGAATTTGTCTGCGATGACTGTCATCTTAAGCTGACACCCGTCGTGGTGTAGGGGTCAAGCAATTCCTTCCAACAAGCGCATCGTGGTGATCGGAGCAGGGGTCGGCGGCTTGGCCGCAGCGGCGTTGCTGGCGCGCGGCAGTTTCGACGTGACGGTGCTGGAGCGCGCGGCCGCGCCAGGCGGAAAGATGCGGCAGGTCGACGGCGTCGATGCCGGGCCGACCGTGTTCACGATGCGATGGGTGTTCGAGGCGCTGTTTGCCGAATGCGGCACGCCGCTGGACGAGGCGGTCGGACTGACCCAGGCCGGCATCCTGGCGCGGCATGCCTGGGGGGCCGACCGGCTCGACCTGCACGCCGACGTGGCGCGGTCGGCGGCGGCGATCGAGGCGTTCGCCGGGCCTGCGGAGGCGCGCGGTTTTCGCGCGTTCTGCGCGGCGGCGCGGCGGACCTATCAGACGCTCGAGGGCCCGTTCATCAAGGGGGAGCGGCCCAGCATGGCGTCGCTCGCGCTGTCGGTGCGGCGCCCGGCGGACCTGCTGGCGATCAAGCCGTTCGGCAGCCTGTGGTCCGAACTCGGGACGCATTTCCGCGATCCCCGCCTGCGGCAATTATTCGGCCGCTACGCGACCTATTGCGGCTCCTCGCCGTTCCTGGCGCCGGCGACGCTCATGCTGGTCGCCGACGTGGAGCAGCAGGGCGTCTGGTACGTCGAGGGCGGCATGCATGCGCTGGCGCAGGCGCTGGCCGGGCTGGCGACGGCGAACGGGGCGGCGATCCGGTACGGGTGCGACGTGGCCGAGATCGCGACCCAGGCGGGGCGGGTGAGCGGGGTGCGGCTCGCCGATGGCGAGGTGGTGGCGGCGGACGCCGTGGTGGCGAACGCGGACCCGCAGGCGATCGCGGCCGGGCGGTTCGGGCCGGCAGTGCAGCGCGCCGTGACCCGGCAGAGGCCGGCGGAACGCTCGCTCTCGGCGCTGACCTGGACCGGAGTCGCCCGGGCGGATGGCTTCCCGCTGGTGCGGCACAACGTGTTCTTCTCGCGCGACTACAAAGCCGAGTTCGACGCCCTGGCCAGCGGCCGCATGGCGGGCGAGCCGACCGTGTATGTCTGCGCGCAGGACCGGGCCGATGCCGGCATCGCCACAGGACCCGAGCGGCTGCTCGTTCTCATCAACGCACCGCCCACCGGCGATGCACGACCAATGACCGATACGGAGATCGAGCAGTGCAGGGAGGGAGCATGGGGCCTGATGGAGCGATGCGGGCTGACATTGACGGACCCGGCCTTGACGACGACCGGGCCGGCGCAGTTCGAGGCGCTGTTCCCGGCGACCGGGGGCGCGCTCTACGGCCCGGCGGTGCATGGGGCGACGGCGAGCTTCAAGCGGCCGGCGAGCCGGACGTCGGTCAAGGGCCTGTATCTGGCGGGGGGCGCCGCGCACCCTGGAGCCGGGGTGCCGATGGCGGCGCTGTCCGGACGGTTGGCGGCGTCGGCGCTGATGGCGGACCTCGATTCGACGGGACGGTCCCGCATGACGGCTACCGCTGGTGGTATGTCGACGCGCTGAGTGCGGACGGGCGGCACGGCATCACCATCATCGCCTTCATCGGCAGCGTGTTCTCGCCGTTCTACGCCTGGTCCCGCCGCCGCAGGCCGGCCGACCCGGAGCAGCATTGCAGCCTCAACGTCGCGCTGTATGGCCGGCCGAAGCGATGGGCGATGACGGAGCGGGGACGCACGAGGCTGACCCGCAGCGACAACCATCTCACCATCGGGCCGAGCGCGCTGCATTGGGACGGCAATTCGCTGACGATCTGGATCGAGGAGGTGACGGCGCCGGTGCCGTCGCGGCTGTCGGGCGTGGTGAAGGTGACGCCCCGCGCGCTGACCGGGCGCAGCTTCACGCTCGATGCGGGCGGGCGGCATCGCTGGTCGCCGATCGCGCCGTCGGCCGAGGTCGAGGTGACGATGGAGCGGCCGGGGCTGTCGTGGAGCGGCACCGGGTATCTCGACAGCAACGAGGGCGACCGGCCGTTGGAGCGCGATTTCAAGGAATGGGATTGGTGCCGGGCGCCGACCCAGGAGGGCGCGGTGATCCTGTACAACGCCGTGCGCCGGGTCGGCGGGCGGCAGGATCTGGCGTTGCGGATCGATGGCGCCGGCGCGATCGAGGAGTTCACGCCGCCGCCGCCGGCCAGGCTGCCCCGCACGCTCTGGGGCCTGCGTCCGAGCACGCGGTGCGACGCGCATTCGCAGCCGATCGTGCGCCAGCGACTCGAGGATGCGCCGTTCTACTCGCGCTCGGTGATCGAGACGCGGCTGCTGGGCGAGCGGCTGCATGCGGTGCATGAGAGCCTGGTGATGGACCGGTTCACCGCGCCCTGGGTGCAGGCGATGCTGCCGTTCCGCATCCCGCGGCGCGCATGAAGCCGCGCCGGGTCGTCGGGATCGGGCTCATGCTGATGAGCTTCGGCTCCGGCTGCATGGACATCCTGAGCTATCGTTTCCTCGGCGACGTGTTTCCGTCCGCGATGACCGGCAACGTCGCGCTGATGGGCCTCAGCCTCGGTCAGGGCGACGTGTCCGCGGCGGTGCGCAATCTGTGCGCGTTCAGTAGCTTCGTTGTCGGTTTGCTGATGGGCAGCGCCCTGCTGCGCGGCAAGCCGGGACGGGGGCAGTTCGTCATCACGCTCGGTCTGCAGTCGGCCGTGTTGCTTGCTTTCGTGCTGCTCTGGGGGCGGCACGAGATGACGCCGTGGCGCTATGGGCTGATCGGCATGGCTGCGGTCGCGATGGGGATGCAGAGCGCGGTGGCGCACCGGATCGGCGTGACCGGCGTGTCGACGACCTACTTCACCGGGACGATGGTCAATATCGCGTTCGGATTGATGAATCCGGGGCCCGTGGACGTGCCCGCCTCGCGCCGGGTCGCGTGGCCGGTGCTGGCGTTCCTGTCATACCTGGTGGGGGCGGTGATGGGGGGCTGGTCCATTGCGGGCCGGACGCTGCACGACTTCCCGATCTGGCTCCCGTCGCTGCCGCTGGCGGCAACGGTGATCTTGGGGATCATCATGGCCACCGAGCGCACGAGCCGCCCCGACGCGGCTTGACGAGGGGATCGTCCGGTATGCACGCTAAGAAGGTCAGCCATACTGCAGGAGAATGCTGTGCGTCGTAGAGACCTGCTTGCCGCGAGCGCCGGCTTGGCCACCACCGGCTTGGCCCGGCACGGCCGCGCCGCGCCGGCGGCGAACACCATCCGCTTCGTTCCCCAATCCGACCTGTCGAGCATCGACCCGATCTGGACGACCGCCACGGTCGCCTTCAACCACGGCATGATGGTCTACGACACGCTGTATGGGATCGACGAGCAGCTCCGGCCGCAGCCGCAGATGGTCCAAGGCCACGAGGTCAGCAGCGACCAACTGACCTGGACCTTCACGCTGCGCGACGGGCTGCTGTTCCACGACAACCAGCCGGTCCGGGGGATCGACTGCGTCGCCTCGATCCAGCGCTGGGGCAAGCGGAAGGGCTTCGGGCAGAAGCTCCTGTCGATCACCGAGGAGATCAAGCCGCTCGACGACAAGCGCTTCCAGATCAAGCTGACGGCGCCGTTCCCGCTGATGACGTTCGCGCTCGGCGGGCCGGATATCTGCCCGGTGATGCCGCAGCGCGTGGCCGCGACCGACGCGTTCACGCAGATCACCGACGCGACCGGCAGCGGCCCGTTCCGCTTCCTCCCCGAGGAGCGCATCTCCGGCTCGTTCTACGCCTATGCGAAATTCGACAAATACGTGCCGCGTGCGGAGCCGGCCTCGTTCTGGGCCGGCGGCAAGGTCGTGCATGTCGACCGGGTCGAGTGGCGGATCATGCCCGACCCGGCCACGTCGACCGGGGCACTGCAGACCGGCGAGGTCGATTGGGTGGAATACCCGCTGATCGACCTGCTGCCGACCTTCAAGCGGGACAAGAACATCCAGGTGGTCAACCTGTATGCGCTGTCGCTCCCCGCGGTCATCGCGCTGAACCACACGCAGCCGCCGTTCGACAACGAGAAGCTGCGGCAGGCGCTGCTGCCGGCGATCGACCAGAACGAGTTCATGACCGCCATCGTCGGCGATCAATCGGAACTGATGAACAACCCGTGCGGCGTCTTCACGCCCGGCACGCCGATGGCCAACGGGGCGGACATGTCGGTGTTGACGGGCAAGCGGGATCTGGCGTTGGCGAAGAAGCTCGTGGCCGAGAGCGGCTACAAGGGCGAGAAGATCGTGCTGATGCTGCCGACCGATCAGATCTACATCGTGCCGATGGTGCAGGTTGCGCGGGATCTGTTCACCCGGCTCGGGCTGAACGTCGACATGCAGAGCATGGATTGGGGCACGTTGGTGGGGCGCCGGGCGCTCGACAAGCCGGCGGCGGATGGCGGGTGGAACTCGTTCTGCACGTCATGGACCGGGCTGCAACTGTCCAACCCCGGCAGCCATTTCCCGCTGCGCGGCAACGGCAAGGGCGGGTGGTTCGGCTGGCCGGACAGCCCGGCGCTCGAGGCGCTGCGGGACCAGTGGTTCGCCGCTCCCGACGGAGCGGCCCAGAAGAAGATCTGCGAGCAGATGCAAACGGTGGCGTTCAAAGAGGTGCCGTATGTGCCGATCGGCGCCTATTCGGTCCCTTGTGCGTTGCGGAGCAGCCTCACAGGGATGCTGAAGGCCGGCAATATCTGCTTCTGGGGCGTCAAGAAGGCCTAGCAGGCTGCTTGGCCGCCTTAGCCTCGCGGTCGCGGCGAATGGCGCGGCGGACGGAGACGAGTTCGGCGATGCCGAGCGCCAGGCCGAGGCCGAGGAAGATCAGGAACTCGTATTTGATCACCGATCAGAGTCGGCGGGCTTGGCGGGCGTCGAGTTCGCCGAACAGGGTGACACACCAGACGAGGCGGTCTTCGATGCTCGCGCGGCGGGCGCGTTGCGCGGCCGACGCGGCGGCGAGCACGAGGTCGGCGGTGGCGGCGAGCGGCGGGTCGGCCAGCGGGGCGAAGCTGGTGGCGGCCGCGGCGAGGCTGCGGCCGGCGAGCCGCAGTTTGAGCCGGCGGGGGACGCGGGCGCGGGTGCTGACGGAGTCGCAGCCGTTGCCGATCACCTGTTGACCGATCGCGGCATAGAGATGCCGGGCGGCGAAGATGCCGGGGCGGCAGGCGAGCGGCAGGGCGGCGATGCCGGTGTCGGCGCGGCGGTAGAGCGTCTCCGCGGCGCCGAGCAGGCGGCCGATGACGGCGGCCAGCGCTGGGGAGTGTTCGGGGCGGGCGAGGAAGGCGTCGGGGGCGATGCCGGCGCCGCGCATCCAGGCGAGCGGGAGGTAGAGGCGGCCGGCGCGGGCATCCTCGCCGACGTCGCGGGCGATGTTGGTGAGCTGCATCGCCACGCCGAGGTCGCAGGCGCGGGCGAGCGCGGCCGGGTCGCGGACGCCCATGAGGACGGCCATCATGGCGCCCACCGTGCCGGCGACCCGGGCGGCGTAGTGTTCCAGCGCCGCGAGGTCATCGTAGCGGCGGCCTTCGGCGTCCCAGGCGAAGCCTTCCAGCAGGCGGTCGAGCAGGAGGCGCGGTAGCCGGTGGGTGGCGGCGACGGCGGCGAGCGCGCGGTCTTCCGGGTAGTCGGCGGGGCGGTCGGCGTAGATGGAGTCGAGCCGGCGGTGCAGCGCGGCGAGGGCAACCGGCGGGTCTCCGTTGTCGATCAGGTCGTCGGCGACGCGGCAGAAGGCGTAGAGCGCGGTGGCGGGGTGGCGCACGCGGGCGGGGAGCAGGAGGGACGCGGCGTAGAAGCTGCGGGAGCCGCCGTTGAGCAGGGCGCGGCAGGCGGCGAGGTCGGCGGGGGCGATGTCACGCATGGATGGGCGCTCCAACGTCGTCATTGCCGGGCTTGACCCGGCGATCCAGCGCCATCGAGGGCGTGCTTTCGGCACGGTGGGCCCCCGGGTCAAGCCCGGGGGTGACGGAAACGGCAGGAATGAGCCGGTCGAGCACCTTGGCCGAGCAGAGCACGCCCGGGAGCCCGGCGCCCGGATGGGTGCCGGCACCGACGAGATACAGATCCTTCACATCCTCGCTCCGGTTGTGGGGGCGGAACCAGGCGCTCTGGGTGAGAAGCGGCTCCATCGCGAAGGCGGCGCCCGCGTGGGACAGCAACCGGGTCTCGAAATCGGCGGGGGTCATCATCTTGGAGGTGACGATCGCGTCGCCGAGGCCGGGGAGCACGGTGCGCTCGAGTTCGGCCTGGATGGCGGCGCGATAGGGCTCGGCTTGGGCGGCCCAGTCGGTGCCACTCTGCAAGTTGGGGACTGGGGAAAGGACGTAGAACGCGTCGCAGCCGGAGGGGGCCAGACTGGGATCGGTCGCGGTCGGGCGGTGCAGGTAGAGGCTGAAATCCTTGGCGAGCGTCTGCTTCTTGAAGATGTCGTCGAGCAGGCCGCGGTAGCGGGGGCCGAGCAGGATGGTGTGGTGCTGCACGTCGTCCCAGCGGCGGTCGGTGCCGAAATACCAGACGAACAGGCCCATCGAGTGGTGCGCGCGCTCGATCTTGCGGTCGGTCCAGCGGCGGCGGTGCTCGGGAGCGATCAGGCGGCGATAGGTGAACGAGGCGTCGGCGGTGGAGACGACGAGGTCGGCGCGGATCGTCTCGCCGTCGGCGAGGCGAACGCCGGTGGCGGCGCCCCGCTCGACGGTGATCTCGGCGACCTCGGCGTTGCAGCGCAGGGTGTTGCCCTGGCCGCGGATCAGCCCGGCCATGCCGCGCACGATCTGGCCGGTGCCGCCCATGGCGAAATGCACGCCGCCCTTGCGCTCGAGCCAGGCGATCAGCGCGTAGATGGCGCTGGCGGAGAACGGGTTGCCGCCGACCAGGAGCGGATGGAAGCTGAGCACGGTGCGCAGGCGGTCGTCCTTGATGAAGCGCGAGACCAGGCCGTGGACGCTGCGCCAGCCGCCGAGGCGGACGAGGTCGGGGGCGATGCGGGCCATGTCGGTCCAGTGCAGGAACGGCACGTCGCCGAGCTGCTCGAAGCCGACGCGGTAGATGCGCTCGCTGGCTTGCATGAAGCGGTCGTAGCCGGCGACGTCATCAGGCGCGAAGCGGGCGATCTCGGCGCGCATGGCGTCAGCGTCGCCGCGGTAGTCGAAGGCGGGGCCGTCGTGGAAGCGGATGCGGTAGAACGGGTCGACCGGGCGGAGCTCGACGTCGTCGGCGAGGGTGCGGCCGCAAAGAGTCCAGAGTTCTTCGAGGAGGATTGGCGCGGTGACGATGGTGGGGCCGGCGTCGAAGGTGAAGCCGTCCTGGCGAAAGACGGAGGCGCGGCCGCCGGGTTCGGGGAGGCGTTCGAGGATGGTGACGCGGTAGCCGCGGGCGCCGAGCCGGATGGCGGCGGCGAGCCCGCCGAAGCCGCTGCCAATGACGATGGCATGCGGGGCGAGGTCGGAGCGCAGCGTTACGGGTGTCAACGCGTTCATTGACGGAAAGTGTAAACTGAACTGGACAGTGGTGGGAAGGGTGTTTGCGTCCGCGCTTGGCGTTCTCATCGTCATTGCCGGGCTTGACCCGGCAATCCAGGCCGTCGAGCGCGCGCTTGCGGCACCGTGGACCCACGGATCAAGTCGGTGGGTGACGGTGTTAGTGGGACGGAGTCGTCAAACGGCGGCGAAGATCGGCGAGATGCGCGAGGCCGGCTGCTAGGAGGCACAGGCCGACGATTGGCAGGGCAGCACCGCCGAGGGCGAGACGCATGGCGACGAGGAGCATGAAGCCCGCGGCAAGGTTGGGCAGGATCGCTAGGCGTCGCAGCAGGGCGAGGATGATGGCTTCTACAAGGACGACGATCAGCACGCCGTCGATCATCAGTGTCATAGGCCGATCTCCGCGGCGAAGCTCTCGATCAGGGCGGCGATGGCGGCCGGGTCCTCCTCATGGGCGAGGTGGCCGAGGCCGGGGAGAGCGACGTAGCGGCCGCGCGGCAGTTGGGTGGCGACCTGTTCGGATTGGCTGGGCGGCACGGTCTTGTCGTTGTCGCCGGCGATCAAGAGCACGGGGATGTCGAGCTTGGTGAAGGTGCCGGTGAGCGAGGGGAGGTCCCAGTGGGCCATCATGCCGAGGGCGGCGGCGGTGTGGCTGCGCTGGGTGACGACGCGCTGATAGAGGCGGACGCCGTCGGCATCGATGCGGGAGCCGGTGGCTTGGAGCAGGCGCTCGACGACCTTGGGGTCGCGGGCGCGCCAGGCGAACAGGTCGGGGAGACCGGGCAGCCCGGTCAGCAGCTTGGCGAGCGGCGAGAAGAGCTGGCCGGCCATGCCGCCGAGCGGAAGGAGGGCGCCGTTGAGGCCGATCAGGCCGCGCAGGGCGAGTTGGCCGTCGAGCTGCATGCGGACCAGGATCGGCGCGCCGGCGGAGTGGCCGGCGGCGAGGACGGGCTGCAGGTCCAGCGTCCAAAGTAGCGTCTGGATCGCGCGGGCCATGCCGGGGAGCGAGAGGCGGGCGGCAGCGGGGGCGTCGGTGTAGCCATGGCCGGGAAGGTCGGGGGCGACGATTGTGAAGTGCGGCGAGAGCAACGGCAACAAGCCGCGCCAGGAATGGGTGGCGGCGCCGGTGCCGTGCAGCAGGAGCAGGACGGGTCCCTCCCCGGCGACTTGGACGTGCCATTCGAGGCCGCCGGCGCGGACGAAGCGGCTGGCGTCGCGGTTGGGCCAGCCGTCTAGATTCTTCATCCGTTATCGCGGACCAGGCCGGAGATGGCGGCGGCGCCGGCGAACGGCAGCGGGACGTAGCGGCCGCCCATCGCGGCGGCGATGCGGCGCGCGGCGGGCGCCGGGCGCATGGAGCTGTCGACCAGCAGCGCGCGGTGGCCGGCGGCGCGGATGCGGCGGGCAGCGTCGTCGGCATCGCGCTCGGCGGCGGGGCGACCCCCCTGCCCGTCCCGGCCGACATTGGCGCTGCCGTCGGTCAGCACCACGATCGCGGGGGTGCCGCCGCGGCGGCGGATGCTGTCGGCCAGCGCGAACCCGGCGTCGAGACCCAGCGCCAGCGGGGTGCCGCCGCCGCCGGGCAGCCCGGCCAGGCTGCGCTTGGCCCGCACCAGCGAACGCGTCGGCGGCAGCACCATCTCGGCGACCCGGCCGCGGAAGGCGATCAGCGCCACCTGGTCGCGGCGGACGTAGCAATCGGCCAGCAGCAATTGGACCGCGCCTTTGGCCTCGGCCAGCCGGCCCAACGCCTGTGAGCCGGAGGCGTCGACGAGGAAGATGGTGGTGCTCTCGGTGCGCGGTTGGCGGCGGACGATGCGGAGGTCGCCAGGGCGGATCGAGATCGCCATGCCGTGCGCGTCGCGGAGGCGCTGGTAGGGGAGCGCGGCGCGGATGGTGTCGAGCAACGCCAGGCGGAAGCCGCGGCGGGGGTCGCCGGGGCGGATGCCGGCGGGGCGGCCGCGGGCGCCTTCGCGGCGGAGCGCGCCGGAGCGGCCTTGCGGGCCGGAGCGGGCAGCGCGCTGGTCGCCGGCGAGTTTGGCGAGCAGGTCGGGGGGCAGCGAGGCCAGGGCGGCGGCAAGCACGACGTCGTCCATGGTGCCGGCGCCGGGTTCGGGCTGGTCGTCGGGCGGGGGGGCGTCGGGTGGGGGCGGCTCTTGTTCAGGCGGGGGCGCCGGGAGGGTGGTGGCGCGGGGGGCGAGGACGAGTTGGGCGGCCAGGGCGGCGTCGTCGGCGTCCGCGTCGGTGCGGCCGGCCAGGGCGGCCGCGGCGCGGGCGGCGCGGACGGCGAACAAGGGCGCGCGGAGGCTGGTGATGCCGAGGGCCGCGGCGGTCTGGCAGAGGGCGTCGATCAATTCGGGATCGACGGTGACGCGCGGCAGCAGGGCGCGGGCGGCGGGAACGTCACCGTCAAGATGGGCGGCAGGCGCGCGGGGGTCGAGCTGGAAGGCGAGCCGGTCGGTCAGCGCGGGCGGGACGCATTCGTCGGGGCCGACGCCTTCATCATAGGCGATGGCGGCGATGCGGGCCGGGTTGCGGAGTGTGAGGCCGTCGCGCTCGGTAAGGATCTCGCCACGGTCGAGCACGGCGGCGATGCTGGCGGCGGTGGCGGCCGGGAGACGCTCGGCCGAGGCGAGCAGGACGATGCCGCCATCGGCTTCGGCGAGCACGCCGCGCTGGGCGCGCACGCCCTGGCCGGCGAGGGTGGCGCCGAGATCGAGGCCGCCGAGCAGCCGGTCCTCGCCGATGCCGAGGGGGATTTTACGAAACGGCACGCCGTGGGGCAGGAGGGCGCGCAGGCCGTCGAGCCAGAGATCGCGGGCGGGGCCGGGGGGGCCGCGCAGGAGGGCGCCGCCGAGGCCGGTGGGGTCGACGGCGAGGAGGGCGGCGGCGGTCATGGACGTGGCCGAAGGACCCTCACCCCGGCCCTCTCCCGGAGGGAGAGGGGGCAGGCAGGAGCGAGACAGTCGGAGCGGTCATGCCGGGAAGAGTTCTTCCACGGCGCGGCTGACGCGGGTGGTGGAGACGGCGTCGTCGAGGGGGTCGCGGCGCAGGCGGTGGCGGAGCGCGGAGGGGGCGATCTGGACCAGGTGGGTGCGATCGACATGGTCGGCGCCGGAGAGCGCGGCCAAGGCGCGGGCGGCGCGCATGAGGGTCAGTTCGCCGCGCAGGCCATCGGTGCCGAGGCGGAGGCACAGCTTGGCGGCGTCCTCGAGCACGTCGTTCGGCACGTCGACGCCGCCGATGCGGCTGCGGGCGCGCAGGATGCTGTCGCGCAGCGTGTCTTCGGCGGTTCGCCACCCGGCGGCGAACTTCTTCGGGTCGCGGTCGAAGTCGTCGCGGCGGCGGATGATGGTGATGCGGGTGGCGATGTCCTCGGGGGTGCGGACCTCGACGCTGAGGCCGAAGCGGTCGAGCAATTGCGGGCGGAGCTCGCCCTCCTCCGGGTTGCCGCTGCCGACGAGGACGAAGCGGGCGGGGTGGCGTACGCTGAGGCCCTCGCGCTCGACGACGTTCTCGCCGGAGGCGGCGACGTCGATCAGCAGGT
>CAZZVQ010000126.1:0-14363 GCA_964657565.1 uncultured Acetobacteraceae bacterium | reverse complement strand
GGTCGGCGAGGATGAGGCCGAGGTCGGCGGCGATGGCGGGGGCGAGGTCGGGCAGGGCTGCCAGGAGCCAGCCGGGGCGGCGGGGGAGGCTGGGGAGGCGGATGGTCCGGGTGGTCGGCGTGTTTGGGGGGATGCGGGAGGGGGTGGTGAGTTTCGGTTGGCGCGGGGCGCGGATGCCGAAGGCGTCGATGCGGATGAGGGTGATGATGAGGGTGAGGAGGCGGTGGGTGAAGGTTTGGGCGGCGTGGTCGGGGAAGGTTGGGGTGCCGCCGGTTAGGGCGATGGGGGAGATGGCCTCGGCGAGGGTCAGCATCGCGGTGATGAGTCGGTCGAGGGCTTTGAGGAGGGCGGGGACGAGCACGAACGGAAAGAGAACATTAAGGGTGGGCGTTGGCAAGGGGGGTGGGTGCGTCCCGAAGCGGAGTTTGCGTGGGTAGGGTTGTGGGGTGGGGGGAAAGGGTGTGTGGTCCCAGAACTTTGGGGAGGGCCATGGTGATGCAGCATAGCGGGCGGCATTTTTTACAAATTCCGGGGCCGACGAATGTGCCGGATCGGGTGTTGCGGGCGATCGATATGCCGACGATCGATCATCGGGGGCCGGAGTTCGCGGCGCTGGGGAAGGCGGTGTTGGACGGGGTTCGGAGCGTGTTCCAGACCAGCGGCGACGTGGTGATCTATCCGGCGAGCGGGACGGGGGCGTGGGAGGCGGCGATCGTCAACGTGCTCGAGGTCGGCGACCGGGTGCTGATGTACGAGACGGGGCAGTTCGCGACGCTGTGGCGGGAGATGGCGGGGAGACTGGGGCTCGAGGTGGAATTCGTGCCGGGGGATTGGCGGCATGGGGTCGATCCGGCGGACGTCGAGCGGCGGCTTGGGGTCGATACCGGGAAAGCCATCAAGGCGGTGATGGTCGTGCATAACGAGACCAGCACGGGGGTGGTGACGCGGGTGCCGGAGGTGCGGGCGGCGATGGACCGGGTCGGGCATCCGGCGCTGTTGATGGTCGATACGATCTCGTCGCTGGGGAGTGTCGAGTATCGGCATGATGCGTGGGGGGTGGATGTGACGGTGGCCGGGTCGCAGAAGGGGCTGATGCTGCCGCCGGGGCTGAGCTTCAACGCGATCTCCAAGAAGGCGCTGGCGGTGGCCAAGGCGGGCGGGATGCGGCGGTCGTATTGGGATTGGCAGACGATGCTGGCGAGTAACGAGACGTTCTACTTCCCATACACGCCGGCGACGAACCTGCTGTACGGGCTGCGCGAGGCGATCGCGATGCTGCATGAGGAGGGGCTGGACAACGTGTTCGCGCGGCATGCGCGGCACGGGGCGGCGACGCGGGCGGCGGTGCGGGCGTGGGGGCTGGAGGTGCTGGCGGTGGACCCGCGGGAGCAGAGCCCGGCGATGACGGCGATCATGATGCCGGAGGGGCATGATGCGGATGCGCTGCGGCGGGTCATCCTGGAGCAGTACGACATGTCGCTGGGGACGGGGTTGGGGAAGCTGAAGGGGCGGGTGTTCCGGATCGGGCATCTGGGGCATTTCAACGATCTGATGCTGATGGGGACGTTGGCGGGGGTGGAGATGGGGCTGCATGTGGCGGGGGTGCCGCATCGGGCGGGCGGGGTTCTCGCGGCGATGGATGTGCTGGCGGGGCGGCGCGACGAGGCGGGGCAGAGAGCGGCTTAGGGAGGGTCGGATGTTGGACGGACCCTCACCCCGGCCCTCTCCCGGAGGGAGAGGGAGCAGAGGCTCGGCTCCGGTGGGGGATGTCAGGCTGGCGCAGCGGTTGCGGCGGGAGACGTCCGGGGAGGTGCTGTTCTCGCGGGGGGATCGGGGGCGGTATAGTACGGATGCGTCGATCTATCAGGTCGAGCCGGTGGGCGTGCTGGTGCCGCGGACGATCGGGGATGTCGAGGCCGGGCTGGCGATCGCGCGGGAGCATGGGGTGCCGGTGCTGGCGCGGGGCGGGGGGACCAGCCAGTGCGGGCAGACGGTCAATCGGGCGCTGGTGATCGATTATAGCAAGTATTTGCGGTCGATCCTGGCGTTGGACGTGGCGGGGCGGACGGCTTGGGTGGAGCCGGGGATCGTGCTGAACCATCTGAACCGGGCGTTGCAGCCGCATGGGCTGTTCTTTCCGGTCGATCCGAGCACGCATGCGCGGTGCACGATCGGGGGGATGGCGGGCAATAATTCGTGCGGGTCGAAGAGTATTCGTTACGGGTTGATGGCGGACAACGTGCTGGCGATCGATGCGGTGCTGGCGGATGGGACGCGGTGCCGGTTCGGAGACGGGGAGGGGCCGGAGGCGCTCGTTGCGCGGTTGCGGGCGATCGGGGCGGGGGAGGCGGAGGAGATCGCGGCGCGGTTCCCGAAGCAGCTGCGCCGGGTCGGGGGGTATAATCTGGAGGTGTTGACGCCGGGGTCGGGCCAGAATTTGGCGCGGCTGCTGGTGGGGTCGGAGGGGACGCTGGCGGTGTCGGCGGCGATCCGGCTGCAGTTGCAACCGATCAAGCCGCGGCGGGTGATGGGGATCTGCCAGTTTCCGAGCTTCCGGGCGGCGATGGCGGCGACGCGGCATCTGGTCGAGCTGGGGCCGGAGGCGGTCGAGCTGGTGGACCGGACGATGATCGATCTGGGGCGGGGGATCGAGATCTACCGCAAGACGATCGACCGGATGGTGATCGGCGAGCCGGATTCGCTGTTGATCGTCGAGTTCCATGGGGACGACGAGGGGGTGCTGCTGGGCAAGCTGGCGGAGCTCGACCGGGCGATGGGGGATTTGGGGTATCCGGGGGCGGTGGTGCGGGCGATCGAGGCCGGGTTCCAGGGGGAGATCGCGGGGGTCCGGGAGGCCGGGCTGAACATCATGATGAGCATGAAGGGGGACGGGAAGCCGGTCTCGTTCATCGAGGATTGCGCGGTCGGGCTGGACGATCTGGCGGATTACACCGAGCGGCTGAACGAGGTGTTCGAGCGGCACGGGACGAAGGGGACGTGGTACGCGCATGCGAGCGTGGGGTGCCTGCATGTGCGGCCGGTGCTGAACATGAAGGACCCGGCCGATATCCGCACGATGCGGGTGGTGGCGGAGGAGTGCTTCGCGCTGGTGCGGGAGTACAAAGGGTCGCATAGCGGGGAGCATGGGGACGGGATCGTGCGGTCCGAGTTCCACCGGGAGATGTTCGGGGCGCGGATCGTGGGGGCGTTCGAGGCGGTGAAGGAGGCGTTCGACCCGGCGGGGACGCTCAATCCGAACCGGGTGGTGCATCCGCCGCGGATGGATGACCGGAGTTTGTTCCGGTATGGGCCGGAGTATGCGGCGCTGCCGGTCGCGCCGGTGCTGGATTGGGGGGAGTATCGGGGGCCGGTCGGCGGGATGCTGGCGGCGGTCGAGATGTGCAACAATAACGGGACCTGCCGGGCGTTCGAGGCGGGGAGCATGTGCCCGAGCTATCGGGTGACGCGGGACGAGGAACATCTGACGCGGGGGCGGGCGAATACGCTCCGGCTGGCGTTGACGGGGCAATTGGGGACGGAGGTGCTGGCGTCGGATGAGGTCGCCGAGGCGCTTAAATTGTGCGTGTCGTGCAAGGCGTGCCGGCGGGAGTGCCCGACCGGGGTCGACATGGCGAAGATGAAGCGGAGTTGCCGCGGTATGCGGGGATCGCGCGGCATTTCGCGCCGGTGCTGAATTTGCGCAACCGGTCGCCGCTGCTGCGAGGGGTCGGGGAGCGGCTGGGGTTCGCGGCGGGGCGGGACCTGCCGGCGTGGAGCGCGCGGGCGCGGCGGTGGGAGGCTGGGGAGCCGGCGCCCCGAGGCGACGTCTGGCTGTTCGCGGACACGTTCAACCGGGCGTTCGAGCCGGAGACTATGGCGGCGGCGCAGAAGGTGCTGCGGGCGGCGGGGTATCGGGCGGTGGTGCCCCGGCGGCGGCTGTGCTGCGGGCGGACGTATCTGGCGGCCGGGCTGGTGGAGCGGGCGCGGGCGGAGGCGCGGCGGACGGTGGCGGCGCTGGCGGGGGGATTGCCGGTGGTGGGGTTGGAGCCGTCGTGCCTGCTGACGATGCGGGACGAGTTCCGGTCGCTGCTGCCGGGGGCGGCGACGGATGCGTTGGCAGGGCGGGCGCTGTTGCTGGGGGAGTTCTTGGCCAAGACTGATTTGCCGCTGCGGGCGATCGGCAAGCGGGCGCATGTGCATGGGCATTGCCATCAGAAGGCGTTCGGGGCGTTCGAGGGGACGCTCACGGCGCTGCGGCGGGTGCCGGGACTGGAGGTGCGGCCGATCGAGAGCTCGTGCTGCGGGATGGCGGGGGCGTTCGGGTATGGGACGGAGACGCAGGCGGTGAGCCGGGCGATGGGGGAGCGGACGCTGGCGCCGGCGGTGCGGGCGGCCGGGCTGGACGAACTCATCGTTGCGGATGGGACGTCGTGCCGGCATCAGATCAGGGATCTGACGGGACGGCGGGCGGTGCATTCGGCGGTGGCGTTGGCGATGGCGCTCGGAGATTAACGGGGAATAGACGAACTCAGGCCTGTTCACGGCGTAGTGCTCCGTACGCGACCTTCGCAGGCGTGCGCATTCGGAAAGGGTAACACGTGAACAATATTATCTACATTATTGGGCTTATCGTCGTGATCTTGGCTGTTCTGTCGTTCTTCGGGTTCCGCTGAGGCGTTTGGGTGGTGGTGGGCTGAAGCCCACCCTACGGGGTCGATCGACACCGTGGGGCGGGCTTCGGTTCACCTTTCAGGCTTTCTTGACGTTCCAGAATAGGGGTGGTTGGGCTTTGACGTGGCCGGTGATGGTGGAGCGCCAGGCGGCGGATTGGAAGTATTGGCCGAGGGGGGCGTAGAGGCCCTGCTCGAAGGCTTCGGCCTGGATCTCCTTGCAGACGTTCTTGCGGATGGTGTCGTTGGAGGCCTCAATGAACAGCTTGCGCAAGGCTTCCACCTTGGGGTCGTCGGGCCAGCCGTACCAGGCCTTCTCGCCGGTGCCGCGCAGGGCCGGGGCGCTGAGCGGGTCGACGTAGTCGAGCGCGGGGAACGAGGTGACGAACAGCGACCAGCCGCCCTGGTCGAGCGGGGCCTTGCTGCCGCGGCGCTGCACGACGGTGCCCCAATCCATGGCCTGATCGTCCACCGTGATCCCCGCCTTCTTGAGCGAGGCCGTGACGACCTGGGTCATGGCGTCATAGAACGGCTGGTCGGTCGGGTGCATGACGACGACCTTCTCGCCGTTGTAGTCGGCCGCCTTCAGGAGGGCCTTGATCTTGTCCGGCGGCAGCGGGCCGAGCCGGTCCATGCCGGACTCGTTGGCGTAGGGCGTGCCGGGGAGGAAGGCGCCGACCGGGGCGTGGTAGGAGTCGGTGTCGTCGCCCATGATCGCCTGCATGGCCTCGCGGGAGTCGACGGCGGCGATGATGGCCTGGCGCAGGGCGCGCTTGGTGGTGGGGCCGTGTAGCTGGTTGAAGCGGAGCACCGGGTAGAGGCCATAGGGGTCGAGCTTGCCGACGACGACGTTGCGGTCGCGGCGGAGGTCGGGCAGCAGGTCGGTCAGCGGCATCTCGAGCCAGTCGATCTCGCCCGATTTCAGC
This sequence comes from uncultured Acetobacteraceae bacterium, assembly GCA_964657565.1. Taxonomy (GTDB): domain Bacteria; phylum Pseudomonadota; class Alphaproteobacteria; order Acetobacterales; family Acetobacteraceae; genus JAVVHH01. Next base: position 8,767 of record CAZZVQ010000126.1, on the reverse strand, counting down.
GCATTGGCGGCGGTCGCGGCTTCCGGGATGATCTTCCATTCGACCCGGTCGACATAGACCTGCTTGCCGCCGGCGACGCCGCTGGGGGCCTCGTCGCGGGGCTGGTATTTGGCGAATTTCTCGAACACGGCGCGGCTGCCGGGGAGGTATTGGTCGGGGAGGAAGCGGAACGGGCCGCTGCCGACGATCTCGGTGATCTGCTTGAACGGGTCGGTGGCGGCGATGCGGGCCGGCATGATCATGGCCGGGCTGGGCTGCGTCTTGGCCAGCGCCTTGAGCAACGGCGGGAACGGGCGCTTGAGACGGAACACCAGCGTGCGGTCGTCGGCGGCCTCGAGCGCGTCGGTGAACTCGGCGACGGTCTGGCCGAAACTGTCGCGCACCATCCAGCGCTTGAGCGAGGCGACGCAGTCATTGGCGCGGACGGGCTCGCCGTGGTGGAAGACCAGGCCGTCGCGCAGCTTGATGGTCCAACGCTTGCCGTCGTCGTCGACGGTGTGGCCCGCGGCCATTTGCGGCTGCGGCTCGAGGGTGGCGTCGGTGCCGTAGAGGGTGTCGAACACCAGGTAGGCGTAGTTGCGGGTGACGGTGGCGGTGGTCCAGACCGGGTCGAGGCTGGTGAGGTTGGCCTGGGGGACGAAGATGAGGGTCTTGGCGCCCTGGCCGATGGCGATGCGCGGGAGGGCGGTCAGCGCGGCGGCGGATGTGACGAAGTTGCGGCGCTTGATCAAATTGCTTCCTCCGGTTGTGCGTATGGCGCACGTTGCCTAGTGTCTCCTTGGATTTATAGCAGGAAGCGTGATCCATTGATCTCCGATCCGCCGGACGAGCCGAACGATGGCGCGGAGATCGCACTCCTCGCGCAGTCGGGCTTGTTCGATGCGGCGTGGTTCGAGCGGCGCAACCCGGATCTGCGGGCGGCCGGGGTCGATGCGCTGGTGCATTTCCATCGTTTTGGCTGGCGCGAGCAGCGGCTGCCGAACGCGTATTTCGATACGGGATGGTATCTACGGTATAATCGCGACGTCGCCGCGGCCGGGCTGGATCCGCTGCTGCATTATTATGAGTACGGCGAAGCGGAGGGGCGGCGGCCGATCGAGCATTTCGAGCCGGAATGGTATCGCGCCCGATACGGGGTGGCCGATGGGGAGTGCTGCCTGGCGCATTTCCTGCGGCATCGGCTGGCGGGGTGGGTCAGCCCGGTGCCGGAGTTCGATCCGGTGCACTACCTCAGCCAGTCGCCGGACGTGGCGGATGCGGGGATGGACCCGTTCGAGCATTATCTCATCATCGGCGCGGCCGAGGGGCGGGAGCCGTCGACGACGCTGGATGTCGGGTATTACCGGGCGCGGTATCTGGGGGCGCTGCCGCATGCCAATCCGCTGGTGCACTACCGGCGGCACCGGCACGAGCCCGGCATCTTCGCGACGCAAACGGCCGAGCAGGCCAGCATCCCGCAGCAGATCCGGCTGAATACGCAGCCGGGGCCGCTGTTCGAGACCTATGTGCCGCTGGATGGGGCGGCGAAGCTGAAGGCGAAGTTGCTGGCGTTCTACCTGCCGCAATACCATGCGGTGCCGGAGAACGATCGCTGGTGGGGGACGGGGTTCACCGAGTGGACCAACGTGGGGCGCGCGGTGCCGCGGTTCGTGGGGCATTACCAGCCGCGCATCCCGCGGGATCTCGGGCATTACCGGCTCGATGGGACCTCGGTGCTGGCGCAGCAGATCGCGATGGCGCAGGGCTCGGGAATCCATGGGTTCGTGTTCTACTTCTACTGGTTCAACGGCAAGCGGCTGCTCGAGGCGCCGCTCGAGGCGTTCTTGGGTGATCCGACGTTAAGGATGCCGTTCTGCCTGATGTGGGCCAACGAGAACTGGACAAGGCGGTGGGACGGCTCGGAGCAGGAGGTGCTGCTCTCGCAGGACTACCGCGACGAGGACGAGCCGGCGCTGGTCGAGACGTTCGCGCGGCATTTCGACGATCCACGCTACATAAGGCTGGAGGGGCGGCCGGTGCTGATGGTGTATCGCGCCGGGCTGATCCCCGGGGGGGCGGCGGCGGTGGCGCGGTGGCGGGAGCGGTTCGCCGCGATCGGGCACGCGCCGCTGTTCGTCATGGCGCAGAGTTTTGGGGAGCGGGATCCGCGGGAATACGGGATGGATGCGGCGGTCGAGTTCCCGCCGCATAAGCTGACGGAGCATCTGCCGCAGTTGAATGGCGGGCTGCGGATGCTGGATTTCGCGGCCGATGCGCGGATCTTCGATTACGACGTGGTCGCGGGCGCCTCGGACCTGACGCGCCAGCCGTTCCCGTTGATCCGGACGGTGCTGCCGGGTTGGGACAACGATGCGCGGCGGCAGGGGCGGGGGATGACGATCCATGGCGCGACGCCGGCGGCGTATCAGGCGTGGCTGTCGCGGCTGATCGACGCGGCGGCGGCGCAGAAGGTGGGCGGGGAGGCGTTGGTCTGCATCAATGCCTGGAACGAGTGGGCGGAGGGGGCCTATCTCGAGCCCGACGTGCATTTCGGCGCCGCGTTCCTGAATGCGACGGGGCGGGCGGTGAGCGCGGCGGCTGGGCAGCGCCCGGCGACCCGGTTGCTGCTAGTGGGGCATGATGCGTTCACGGCCGGGTCGCAGCTGCTGCTGCTCAATATCGGGCGGGCGCTGGTGGAGCGGGGCATCGGCGTGAGCTTCCTGCTGCTCGGGGGCGGGCCGTTGGAGACGGACTACCGGGCGGTGGCGCCGACAACGCTGTTCGCGGGCGCGGAGGAGCTGGCCCGGCACGCGGCGTCGCTGGCGGCGAGCGGGTTCCGGTCGGCGATCGTCAACACGTCGGCGGCGGGGCATGCGTGTGCGGCGCTGGCGGCGCAGGGGATCGCCTGCACGCTGCTGCTGCACGAGATGCCGCGGCTGCTGCGCGAGCGGCGGCTGGTGGAGGCGGGCAGCGCGGGGGTGGCGGCGGCGCGGCACGTGGTGTTCGCGGCCGGGTTCGTGCGCGACCGATATCACGAGCTGATCGCGCTGGCGCCGGAGCGGACGGTGCTGCTGCCGCAGGGATTGTATCGGCCGGTGGAGCGGGCGGGGGCGGAAGCGCGGCGGGCGCGGCTGCGGCTGCCGGAGGGGGCGACGCTGGCGGTCGGGCTGGGCTACGCGGATCTGCGCAAGGGGTTCGACCTGTTCCTGCAGGTCTGGCGGTTGGCGCAGGCGGCGGATCCGTCGATCCATCTGCTCTGGGTCGGCGACCTCGACCCGGTGATCTCGGCCTATCTCGGGGCCGAGCTGGCCGCCGCGGAAGCCACGGGGACGTTCCATCGGCTGGCGTTCGAGACCGATGGCGCCGAGTGGCTGGCGGCGGCCGACGTGCATCTGCTGACCTCGCGGGAGGACCCGTATCCGAGCGTGGTGCTGGAGGCGATGTCGGCCGGGGTGCCGACCGTCGCCTTCGAGGATGCCGGAAGTGCGCCGGACGTGGTGCGCGAGTTCGGCGCCGGCGTCGCGGTGCCGCTGGGGGATGCGGCGGCGATGGTGCGGCAGATGCGGGTGGTGGCCCTGCAGACGGGGCAGGAGGAGCGGGCGCGGCTGGCCCGGGTCGCGCGGCAGCGTTTCCCGTTCGCGGCCTATGTGGATGCGGTGCTGGATTTGGCGGCGCCGGGTCGGCCGGCGGTCTCGGTGATGATCCCGACGCTCGATTACGCGGCGCACCTGCCGGGGCGGCTGCACTCGATCTTCGCGCAGACGGTGCCGCCGCTGGAGATCGTGGTGCTCGATGACGGGTCGTCGGACGGCAGCAAGGGCGTGGTGCGTGAGGTGGCGCTCGAGGCCGGGCGGGCGGTGGCGTGGGTGCCGGCGGAGGCGGGGCGGGGATTGCTGGCGCAGTGGCGGCGGGCGGCGGGGCGGGCGCGCGGGGAGTTCGTCTGGATCGCCGAGGCGGACGATGTGGCCGAGCCCGGCCTGCTGGAGCAGCTCTGCGACGCGCTGCGGGCGGCACCGGGGGCGGCGTTCGGGTTCGCCGACAGCCGGGCGATCGATGGCGCCGGGTCAACGCTATGGGCGGATCACCAGGCCTACTACCGGGAGGCCGGGACGGCATTGCTGACGCGCAGCGGGACGATCGGGGCGGAGGCGTTCCTGCGGGAGTGCCTGGGGGCGCGCAACCTGGTGGTGAATGCGAGCGCAGTGGTGTGGCGGCGGTCGGCGCTTCGCGATGCCCTGGCGCGGGCCGGGGAGGCCTTGGCGGGTTTCCGGTTCGCGCTCGATTGGCGGCTGTATGCCGAGGCGTTGTCGCTGGGCGGCTCGGTGGCCTACGTGGCGGCACCGCTGAACCGGCATCGGCGGCACGGGGGCGGGATGACGGCCCGTCTGGACCCGGCGGCGCATATCGACGAGATCCGGCGGATGCACCGCCACATGAGCGGGATGCTGGGGCCGGACAAGGCGCTGGCGTCGCGCCAGCGACGGGCGCTGGCGGCGGCGAAGCGTGAGCTCGCCGCCGCCGCCGTCGACGGTTAGCGGGTCGTGGTGGTGCCGTCGGACGGGGTGGTGTTGTTCATGTTGGTGTTCTGGGTGGACGGCTTGTTGGCGTAGTGGTGCCCGACCGCGCAACCGGCGGCGGCGCCGGCGACACCGTGGCCGGCCATGTGACCGGCGACGCCGCCGACCAGGGCGCCCTTGATGCAGCCCTTGGCGTTCGCCTCGGGTGCGACGGCGCCGACAAGGGCGAGGCTCATGACGGCAGCAGCCAGAATGGTCTTCATCGTATTCTCCATGGGACGGTTTGAGGGCAGCAATGGCCGGCTGCGAGTCGGCTAGATAAAATTATAGATGGCTTTCATCGCGGGTCTACGGCGGTTGAACGCACGATGTTAGAGGTCGTTTCATCGCGCCGGCGCGACGCGCAATGCGTTGGTGGTGCCGGGCTGGTTGAACGGCACGCCGGCGGTCACGACCACCTCCTGACCGGCTTCGGCGAAGCCCTCGGAGCGCGCGAGCCGGGTCGCGCGGGTGACGGCCTCGGTCATGCTGTGCAGCTCGGCGTCGACCACGGCGTGCACGCCCCAGACGACGGCGAGCCGCCGCGCCGTATCGACCCGGCTGGTGATGCCCAACACCGGGCAGTCCGGCCGTTCGCGGGCGATGCGGATCGCGGTGCTGCCGCCGGCGGTAAAGGCGGCGATGCAGGCGGCGTCGACCGTGTTGGCGATCTGGCGCGCGGCGGCGGCGATGGCGCTGGCGGAGTTGTGCTCCGGCGGGGGGCGGCTGCGCTCGATGCCGAGCCGCCAATCGGGGTCGCGCTCCACGCGTTCGACGATGCGGTCCATCATGTTGACGGCTTCGTAGGGGTATTGGCCGGCGGCGGTTTCGGCGCTGAGCATGACGGCGTCGGCGCCGTCGAACACGGCGGTCGCCACGTCGGAGGCTTCGGCCCGGGTCGGGGACGGGGCGGTGATCATGCTCTCCAGCATCTGGGTCGCCACCACGACGGGGATGCCGCGCAGGCGGGCGGCGCGGATGATGCGTTTCTGGGCGAGTGGGACCTCCTCGGGGGGCAACTCGACGCCGAGGTCGCCGCGGGCGACCATGACGGCGTCGGATTGCGCGAGGATGGCGTCGAGGTTGTCGAGGGCTTGCGGCTTCTCCAGCTTGGTCATGATCCAGGCGCGGCCGGCGGCGATCTCCTTGGCCTCGGCGACGTCCTCGGGGCGCTGGACGAAGCTGAGGCCGATGTAGTCGACGCCGTTTTCGAGCGCGAAATCGAGGTCGATGCGGTCCTTGGCGGTCAGCGCCGGGATCGGCAGCGCAACGTCGGGGACGTTGACGCCCTTGCGGTCCGAGACGGGGCCGCCGGTGACGACCTCGCACTCGAGATGGTCCTCGCGCACCTTCGTGACCCGCAGCCGCATCTTGCCGTCGTCGACCAGCAGGTTGGTGCCGATGCCGGCGGCGGCGATGATCTCGGGGTGCGGCAGCTGCACGCGGGTGCGGTCGCCGGGCACGGGCGAGAGGTCGAGGCGGAAGGACTGCCCGGCCTGCAGCGTGACCCGGCCGCCGCTGAACTTGCCGACGCGCAACTTCGGGCCCTGCACGTCGGCGAGGATGCCGATCGGCCGCCCGACGCTGCGTTCCAGCGCGCGGATGGTGTTGATGCGGGCGAGGTGGTCGTCATGCGAGCCGTGACTGAAGTTGAGCCGGAACACGTCGACGCCGCCGTGGAACAGGCGGGCGATGATCTCCGGCGTGGCGCTGGCCGGGCCGACGGTGGCGACGATCTTCGTCCGGCGGCGGCGGCGGAATTTTATCCGAGCGGGCATTGGGGGTCCTTCAGGCGATGAGGATCGCGCGGAGATCGTTGACGTTGGTCAGTGTCGGGCCGGTCTTGATCAGGTCGCCGGTGGCGTCGAACAGGCTGTAGCTGTCGTGGCCGAGTAGGGTGGCGAGCGGGTCGCAGCCGGCGGCGCGGGCGCGGGCGAGGGTGTCGGGGGTGACGATGGCGCCGGCGGCGTCCTCGGTGCCGTCGATGCCGTCGGTGTCGCCGGCGATGGCCCAGATGCCGGGGGCGCCGCGGAGGGAAGTGGCGAGGGCGAGCAGGAACTCGGTGTTGCGACCGCCCTTACCGGGGCGGGTGGCGCCGATGGTGACGGTGCCCTCGCCACCGGAGAGCAGGACGCAAGGGGCGGGGATCGGGTGGCCGTGGCGGACGCTGCGGGCGATGCCGGCCATGACGACGCCCATCTCGCGGCTCTCGCCCTCGAGCGCGTCACCCAGGATCAACGGGGTGAGGCCGTAGGCGCGGGCGGTCGCGGCGGCGGCGGCGAGGGCCATCGAGGGGGTGGCGATCAGGCTGATCTCGGAGGTGATCTCGCCGGGCTTGGGGGTCTCGGGGCCGTCCAATTTAGGCAGGGTCAGGCCGTAGCGGGCGGCGATGGCGCGGACGTCGTGCCAGGTGCTGGGGTCGGGGATGGTGGGGCCGCTGCCGATGGTGGCCGGGTCGTCGCCGGGGACGTCGCTGATCGCGAGGGTGACGACCCGGGCCGGGGCGGCGGCGGCGGCGAGGCGGCCGCCCTTGATGGCGCTGAGATGCTTGCGGACGGCGTTCATCTCGTCGATCGGGGCGCCGGACGCGAGGAGTTGGCGGTTGACCTGCTTGAGGTCGTCGAGCGTCAGTCCGTCGGCAGGGAGTTCGAGCAGGGCCGAGGCGCCGCCGGACATCAACACGAGGCAGAGATCGTCGGGCCCGAGCCCCTGCACCGCCTGCATGACCCGGCGCGCGCCGATCTCGCTGTTGGCGTCCGGCACCGGATGGGAGGCCTCGACGACCTCGATGGCGGCGGTGGCGGCGGCATGCTCGTAGCGGGTCACGACGACGCCGGAGAGCGGGACGTCCGGCCAGGCGGCCTCGACGGCGGCGGCCATGAGGGCGGCGGATTTGCCGGCGCCCACCACCACGACCCGGCCCCGCGGCGGTTCCGGCAGATGAGCCCTCAGCACGAGACGCGGGTCGGCGCTGGCGATCCCGGCGTCGAACATCGCCCGGAGGGCGGCGCGGACTGTTTGGTCGGTCCAGCTCATGCGGCGCACTATGCTGACGCTTGGGCGGTTGATCCAGGGGCCGGCGGCGCCAATCTCCTGATCAAAGGAGTTTCAGCGATGCCCGACTTCGACGACGAGACCCGCACCGCGCTGGAGGCGGCCGCCTATCGCCGGCTGGTCGCGCATCTGCGTGAGCGTAGCGACGTGCAGAACATCGACCTGATGAATTTAGCCGGGTTCTGCCGCAACTGCCTGTCGCGCTGGTATCGCGAAGGGGCGGAGGCGAAAGGGCTGGCGCTCACCGATCCGGAGGCGAGGGAGATCGTCTACGGGATGCCGTATAAGGAGTGGCAGGCGCTGCACCAGCGCGAGGCCAGCCCCGAGCAGAAGGCGGCGTTCGCGACGAGCAGCGCGGGGGGTTAAGCCGGCTCGCCGCCTTCAGGGCCGTAGAACACGGCCCAGACGGCGAACTCCGGCGACGTCTGGTCGAAATCGTGGTAGACGCCGGCCGGGACGAATAGCACGTCGCCCGGGCGGACCGGCACGACCTCCTGACCCAGCACGCTGACCTCGGATTCGTCGAACGGTCCGGTGCCGTTGGCGCGGCGGAACTGGGCCGTGCCGGATACCACGACGTAGAGCTCGTCGCGATCATGCGGCTGGTGTTGCACGTCGGTCTTGGGGCGGAACCAGCGCACCTCCATCGACCCATGCGCGAAGACGCGGACGCTGGGGTGTCCTGGATCGTTCGGACGGTCCCGGACGTCGTCCGGAGAAACGCGCAAGCCTGAAGAGATTTCGGATGGCATCAGCACCCCTGCCGCGGAGGCGGAGAGTTTGGGATGAACTCGTGTATGTTAAGTCCTTCCCGGCGGGGGCGATTGCAGAATCTCATTATTGCTCGCAGGCGGTCCATCACCGTCCCAGTCGCTCTTTAGAACCTCGCCGGCAAGGTAGAGGCTGCCGCAGATCAGCACGCGCGCCGGGCCGGGCGGGAGGCGGGCGAGCGACTCGGCCACGGTGGGACCGGGCTGGGCGACGCCACCGGAGGCGGCGACGATCTGTTCGACGGGGAGGGCGTCGTGTTGATGCGGCTCCTCCACCGCCCAGACCGAGGCGGCGAGTGGTAGCAGCGGGCGGAGGAAGTCGGCCGCGTCCTTCGACCGCTTCATGCCGACCACCAAATGGGTCGGCCGGTCGCTCCAGCGCCGCAGCACGTCGCTGAGGACGATGCC
>CAZZVQ010000125.1:0-14855 GCA_964657565.1 uncultured Acetobacteraceae bacterium | reverse complement strand
CCCCCGCCGCCGGGGACGAAGCGGCGGGCCTGCTGCTGCAGGCGCTGGATGATCTCTTCGAAATCGGGGAAGCCTTGCCCGCCGCCTGGACCGTTGCCGGGACCACGGCCGCCGCCGCCCCACGGGCCACGTTCCGGACCTTTTCCGCCAGGCGGATTGCCGCCTGCGTTACCCCCCGGGTTCCCCCAGGGGCCGCCGGTGTTGCCACCATTGTTCCACGACATTCGGCTGTGCGGCTCCTGTATCGACGATCTCGGACCACGCTCTTGGTTCCGTCTCGGTCGCGTGCATATTGACCGCAGTGGTGGGGTTTACAAGGAATGGCGACGCCGACGGAACAAGGGTTGCGCGAGGCGCTGCGCGCGGTGCGCGATCCGCGCTCGGGTCAGGACATCGTGGCGGCGGGTCTGGTGGACACGCTGCAGACGCGCGATGGGCTGGTGCAGCTGACGCTGCGGGGCGAGCGGGACCAGGGGGCGACGATGGAAAAGCTGCGGCTGGAGGCGCAGGCGGTGCTGGCGCGGCAGCCGGGGGTGACGAACGCGGCGGTGGTGCTGACGGCGCATAAGCAGCCGGAGGTTGCAGCCAAGCCGGCGCGGGCGGCGCTGCTGCCGGAGGTGACGCATGTGGTTGCGGTGGCTTCTGGGAAGGGTGGGGTCGGGAAGTCGACCACGGCGGTCAATCTGGCGGTGGCGTTCGCGCGGGCGGGGCACCGGGTCGGGCTGCTGGATGCGGACGTTTATGGGCCGAGCTTGCCGCGGATGCTGGGGGTGAGCGGCAAGCCGCCGATCGTGGACGGGAAGATGCAGCCGATCGAGGCTTGGGGGCTGAAGGCGATGTCGGTTGGGCTGCTGGTCGATTCGGAGGGGGCGATGATCTGGCGCGGGCCGATGGTGTCGAGCGCGCTGGAGCAGATGATGTCGCAGGTCAATTGGGGGGCGCTGGACATCATGGTGGTGGATATGCCGCCGGGGACGGGGGATGCGCAGCTGACGATGGCGCAGAAGGTGAGCCTGTCGGGGGCGGTGATCGTGTCGACGCCGCAGGACATCGCGCTGATCGATGCGCGGCGGGGGGTGCGGATGTTCGAGAAGGTGATGGTTCCGGTGCTGGGGGTGGTGGAGAACATGAGCAGCTTCGCGTGCCCGCATTGCGGGGAGACGACGCATCTGTTCGGGCATGGCGGGGCGCGGCGGGAGGCGGAGGCGCTGGGGGTGCCGTTCCTGGGAGAGGTGCCGTTGCTGCTGGATATCCGCGAGACGGGGGATGCGGGGACGCCGATCGTGGCGGCGGCGCCGGACGGGGCGGCGGCGAAGGCTTATGGGGCGATCGCGGTGCGGGTGTTGGCGGGGCTGGGGGGCAAGAAGCAGGCGGGGCCGCGGATCGTGATGGATTGATGGCGGGACGGTAACGGGCCGTTAGGATTTTCGGGATATGGTTACGGGGTGCGGCCGAGGGTGGTCATGAGTTCGGTCCATTCGCGTTTGGAGAGGTTGCTACCGGGTTGGTCGACGGGTTCGCCGGCGAGGAGGCGGCGGACGACGGCGAGCATGGCGGCGGAGAGGGTGGCGGCACCGAGTCGGTAGTCCTGGAAGGCGTCGTAGGTGGCGGGGACCCAGGCTTCGACGGTCTTCAGCATGGCTTCGGCGTAGGCGCGGATTTCCCATTGGGCGTGGGTGTCGGCGCGGAGGGCGAGGAAGCTGAGGAGGTTGTGGAGGTCGGCTTTCCAGTACCATTGGGTGTAGGTGTTGAGGGTTAGGTTCATGCGGGCGAGTTCGCGGGCGAGGCCGCGGCGGGCCGGGTCGGCGGCGTCTTCGTTCAGCATCCAGGCGTAGTTGTCGTAGGTGCGGGTGGCGTCGTCGCGCAGGAGGTCGAGGATGTGGGCGGCTTCGTCGCCCTCGAGGAGGTCTCCCCTGCCCTGCCGGTTGCTGGCGCTCTGGGCGGCGAGGTGGTCGGGGGATGGGAGGTAGAACTCGCGGTCGAGGATGGAGTAGCGGGCGGAGATCTCGTTGACGTTGGCGGTGCGGTGGCGGATCCACTGGCGGGCGACGAAGATGGGCAGCTTCACGTGGTATTTGATCTCGCACATCTCGAAGGGCGTGCTGTGGCGGTGGCGCATGAGGTAGCGGATGAGGCCGGAGTCTTCGCTGACCTTGCGGGTGCCGCGGCCGTAGCTGACGCGGGCGGCTTGGACGATGGCGGCGTCATCGCCCATGTAGTCGATGACGCGGACGAAGCCGTGGTCGAGGACGGGGATGGCGTCGAACATGATGGTTTCGAGGGCGGGGACGGTGGCGCGCCGGGTTGGGGCGGTTTGGCCGCGGTGGGACTCGATTTCGGCTTGTTGTTCGGGGGTCAAAGGCATGGTGCCCCCTAGCATCCGGCGGCGTGTTCGCCTATATTGGGGGTGTTGGTCATCCGACCATCTATGGTGATAAACGGACGTTGGAATAAGCGTTGTGGACCCGGGGGCAGTGCCCGGCGCCTCCACCAAAACCCTTGATTGTCAGGGCTATGGGGGCGACACAGGTTCGACACGCGTGGTAAAGAGCTTCCTTTTGCCCGGCATGATACCGCCGTTATCGGGTCATATCACAAGTGCCAATGACAATCATCAGGCGCTCGCGATCGCTGCGTAAGCAGTGACACGCGCGGTTCGGGGGGTACCGGGCAACAGAAACCCCCCACTTCGCGAGTGCCTCGCCAAACGCACTGGGCTGGCCGTCTGACGGCGATCTCCTGCGCTCCGATGCTCACGACCCGATGGTCGCTGCGCTTCGGTGCTCGGACATCACCGCCAGTCGACTCAGCCCAGCACGTTTGGCGAGGCACTCGTATGTCTGTGAAGGCAGGCGTTTCCAATTCGGCGCGTTGTCGGTAAAGGGGCGCGGATGGAAGATGATACGACTGATGTGCCGTCGCAGGTGCCCGAGAGTTTGCTGCCTTACGATCTTTGGATAGAGGAGGCGCAGCGGCAGGTTGTCGTGATGGCGCTGGCTTATGCGGCGGAGAATGGGTTGCCGGGGGAGCACCATTTCTATGTGTCGTTCCGGACGGATGCGCGGGACGTGTCGATCCCGCCGCGGCTGCTGTCGCAGTATCCGAACGAGATGACGATCGTGCTGCAGCACCAGTTCTGGGATCTCAAGGTGGACGAGGTCGGTAAGCGGTTTTCGGTGGGGCTGTCGTTTGGCGGGATCCCGTCGACGCTGTCGGTGCCGCTGGCGGCGATCACCGGGTTTGCCGATCCGCATGTCCAGTTCGCGCTGCGGTTCCGCACGCCGGACGAGCAGCCGGCCAACGATTCCGAGGCGGAGGCGAGGGCGTCGGCCGCGGTGGCGGAGGCTGTGACGGAGCCGGAGACGGCCGAGGCGCCGGCGGACGCCGCGAATCAGGTCGTCAGCCTCGACGCCTTCCGCAAACGGCCGCCCAGCAAGGAATGAGGAGACCGCTCCGATGAACGTTCCCGTCGCCCCGAGCCGGGCTCGGCCGGCTAATTTTCTGTATTCGCCGATGTTTCCGCTGGGGCCGCGCGACATCGCGTGGCGCAAGCTGGATATCGCCGGGGTGTCGACGGCGAGTTGCGATGGGCAGACCGTGTTGCGGGTCAAGCCGGATGCGCTGAGCGAGTTGGCGTTCCAGGCGTTCCACGACGTGTCGCATCTGCTGCGGCCCTATCACCTGCGGCAGTTGCGGGCGATCCTGGACGATCCGGAGGCCTCAGCGAACGACCGGTTCGTGGCGCTGGACCTGCTGAAGAACGCCAATATCGCGGCGGGCGGCGTGTTGCCGATGTGCCAGGACACCGGGACGGCGCTGGTGTTCGGCAAGAAGGGGCAGCGGGTCTGGGTCGAGGGGGACGAGGAGGAGGCGCTCTCGTATGGGGTGCACCGGACGTATACCGAGACCAATCTGCGGTATTCGCAGATGGCGCCGCTGACGATGTACGACGAGGTCAATACCGGCAACAACCTGCCGGTGCAGTTCGACATCATGGCGGCGCCGGGGGACGACCACGCCGACGAGATGAATTTGATGTTCATCGCCAAGGGCGGTGGGTCGGCCAATAAGTTCTTCTTGTTCCAGGAAACGCGGGCGATTCTCAATCCTGAGAAGCTGCTGTCGTATCTCGAGACGCGGATCAAGACGTTGGGGACGGCGGCGTGCCCGCCGTATCACCTGTCGATCGTGATCGGGGGGACGTCGGCGGAGCTGTGCTTGAAGACGTGCAAGCTGGCGTCGACCAAGTATCTGGACCCGTTGCCGACGGCGGGAAGCAAGGCGGGGCATGCGTTCCGCGATGTGGAGATGGAGCGGAAGGTACTCGAGCTGACCCGGCATATCGGCATCGGCGCGCAGTTCGGGGGCAAGTATTTCTGTCATGACGTGCGGGTCGTCCGCTTGCCACGGCATGGGGCGAGCTTGCCGGTGGCGATCGGGGTGTCGTGTAGCGCGGACCGGCAGATCATGGCGAAGATCACGCCGGAGGGGGTGTTCCTCGAGCAGCTCGAGACGGATCCGTCGAAATATTTGCCGGAGGTCGCGGAGGAAGCGGGCGAGGTGGTGCGGATCGACCTCAATCGGCCGATGGAGGAGATCCGGCGGACGTTGTCGCAGTATCCGGTGAAGACGCGGGTGGCGCTGAGCGGGCCGATGATCGTGGCGCGGGATATCGCGCATGCGAAGTTCAAGGAGCGGTTGGATCGGGGCGAGGGTGTGCCGCAGTATTTGAAGGACCATCCGGTGTATTACGCCGGGCCGGCGAAGACGCCGGCGGGGATGCCGACCGGGTCGTTCGGGCCGACGACGGCGGGGCGGATGGACAGCTATGTCGCGGAGCTGCAGCGGGCGGGGGGGTCGTTCGTGATGCTGGCGAAGGGCAACCGGTCGCGGTCGGTGCGGGATGCGTGCAAGGCGTATGGCGGGTTCTATCTGGGCAGCGTCGGGGGGCCGGCGGCGCGGCTGGCGCAGGACTGCATCAAGAAGGTCGAGGTTTTGGAGTATCCGGAGCTTGGGATGGAGGCGGTGTGGCGGATCGAGGTGGAGGATTTTCCGGCGTTCATCGTGATCGACGATAAGAACAACGATTTCTACGATGGGTTAACCTGATGACTCGTTGTTCTTCCCTTGGTTTGGCTTCGCTGGCTCGAGGAGCCAGCTACGCGAACAACGACTTTTACGATGGGTTAACCTGATGCGGTTTACAGTCGATCGGATCGATCACATCGTTCTCAACTGCCGCGATGTGGAGATCAGCGCGTCGTGGTTTCAGCGCGTGTTGGGGATGGAGCGGGAGGAGTTCGGCGAGACAGGTCGGACGGCGCTGAAGTTTGGCGGGCAGAAGATCAATCTGCGGCCATTCGACACGGCGGATGAGAAGTGGGTGAGCGGCGCTTGCACCGAGCCGGGGCACGGGGATCTTTGCTTCGTGACGGCGGTGCGGCCGGACGACGTGGCGGATCATCTCGACGAGTGCAAGGTGGCGATCTTGGCCGGGCCGGTCGCGCGCGAGGGTGCGTTGGGGATGATGGAGTCGGTCTATTGCCGCGACCCCGACGGCAATCTGATCGAAATCGCTTCGTACCTGACGCGGCCATGACGAACCGTGCGCTGGGGTTCGCGGCGCTGGTCGCGTTCCTGCTGTGCATACCGTTTGCCAATTGGTTGATCGGCAATGTGGGCGCGGTTTGCGTGCCGCAGGGGCCTTGCCTGGTGCCGGTGCTGCCGGGGTTGATGGCGCCGTCGGGCGTGTTGGCGGCGGGGGCGGCGCTGGTGTTGCGCGATGTGGTGCAGCGGTGCCTTGGGGCCGGGTGGGGGTTCGGGGCGATCGTGGTCGGGTCGGCGTTGTCGGCGCTGCTGGCGCCGCCGGCGTTGGTGGCGGCCTCGGGGCTGGCGTTCCTGTTGAGCGAAGTGGCTGATTTTGCGGTTTATACGCCGTTGCAGCGGCGGCGGTTGGTGCTGGCGGTGTTGCTGTCGTCGGGCGTGGGGCTGGTGATCGACAGCGTCGTGTTCCTGCTGCTGGCGTTTGGGAGTCTCGATTTCCTCGCCGGGCAGGTGGTTGGGAAGGCGTGGGCGGTGTTGTTCAGCGTGCCATTGATCAGGTTGTTGCGCCGGGTCGCGCCGACGCCGGCGTGAAGCTTTCCGAGTTCGATTTCCCGCTGCCGCCGGGGAGCATCGCGCAGGCGCCGGCGCGGCCGCGGGATGCGGCGCGGCTGCTGCATGTCGGGGCCGGGCTGACGGATCGGGTGGTGGCGGACCTCCCTGCCCTGCTGCAGCCCGGCGATTTACTCGTCGTTAACGACACCCGGGTTATACCGGCACAGTTGGAAGGATTGCGGGGGGAGGCGCGGGTTGGGCTGACGCTGGATCAGCCGCAGGCGGATGGGAGCTGGCACGCGCTGGCGCGGAACGCGCGGCGGTTGCGGGTGGGCGATGTGATCCGGTTCGAGCGCGATGCGGCGCTGGAGGCGGAGGTGCTGGCGCGGGACGGGGATAGCGTGAGCGTGCGGTTCAATGGGCCGTTCGAGCATGCGGGTGCGCTGGCGTTGCCGCCGTATATCGAGCGTCGGGATGGGCCGACCGCGGCGGACCAGGAGGATTACCAGACGGTGTTCGCGGCCGATCCGGGGGCGGTGGCGGCGCCGACGGCGGGGCTGCATTTCACGCCGCGGCTGCTGGCGGCGTTGGACGCCGCGGGGATCGGGCGGGCGGTGGTGACGCTGCATGTGGGGGCGGGGACGTTCCTGCCGGTGCGGACGGATGATGTGGCCGGGCATCGGATGCATGCGGAGCGCGGCGAGATCACGGCGGCGGCGGCGGCGGCGATCAATGCGGCCAAGCGGGTGGTGGCGGTGGGAACGACGTCGCTGCGGTTGGTCGAGAGTGCGGCGGGCGAGGATGGGGTGGTGCGGCCGTTTCGGGGGGATACGCGGCTGTTCATCACGCCGGGGTATCGCTTCCGCCGGGTCGGGGCGTTGATGACGAATTTCCATTTGCCGCGGTCGACGCTGTTCATGTTGGTGTGTGCGTTCGCGGGGACGGAGCGGATGCGGGCGGCGTATGCGCATGCGATCGGGGCGGGGTATCGATTCTATAGTTATGGCGATGCGACGTTGCTGGAGCGGGCGTGAGGTTCGGGTGGTCGCTCGCGGCGCGGGACGGGGTGGCGCGGGCGGGGACGCTGGAGACGGCGCATGGGCCTGTGGCGACGCCGGTGTTCATGCCGGTCGGCACCGCGGGGACGGTGAAGGCGATGACGGCGGACCAGGTGCGGGCGACGGGGGCGTCGATCGTGCTGGGGAACACGTATCACCTGATGCTCCGGCCGGGGGCGGACCGGGTGGAGCGGTTTGGGGGTTTGCATCGGTTCATGGATTGGCCGGGGCCGATCCTGACGGATAGCGGCGGGTTCCAGGTGATGTCGCTAGCGGCGTTGCGGACGCTGGACGAGGATGGGGTGATTTTTCGGTCGCATTTGGATGGGAGCGCGCATCGGCTGACGCCGGAGATCGCGACGGGGATCCAGTATAAGCTGGATGCGACGATTACGATGGCGTTCGACGAATGCACCAAGTTTCCGGCGACGGCGGAGGAGGTGCGGTCGAGCATGGAGCGGTCGATGCGGTGGGCGGCGCGGTCGCGGGCGGCGTTCGTGGCGCGGCCGGGATATGCGCAGTTCGGGATCGTGCAAGGGGGCGTCGATCCGGAGTTGCGGGCGCGGTCGGTGGACGCGCTGCGGGGGATCGGGTTCGAGGGGTATGCGGTGGGTGGGCTGGCGGTTGGCGAGGGGCAGGCGGCGATGTTCGCGACGCTGGAGGCCACGGTGCCGCATCTGCCGGAGGAGCAGCCGCGGTATTTGATGGGGGTGGGGACGCCGGACGATATCGTGGGGGCGGTGATGCGCGGGATCGACATGTTCGATTGCGTGATGCCGACGCGGGCGGGGCGGACGGCGCGGGCGTATACGCGGCGGGGGACGCTGAATTTGCGCAATGCGCGGCATCAGGAGGATGAGGGGCCGCTGGACCCGGCGTGTGGCTGCACGGCTTGCCGGCGGCATAGCCGGGCGTATCTGCACCATCTGTTCCGGGCGAGCGAGATGCTGGGGCCGATGCTGCTGACGCAGCACAATATTACGTATTATCAGGACCTGATGCGCGGGCTGCGCGAGGCCATATGCCGGGGCGAGTTGAATGCGCATGCTGCCGGCATCCGGGCGGACTGGGCGGCTGGAGAGAGTGGTTGAGCGACCTTACGCATCTGACGCAGCTTGGGCAGCCGACCACGGTCGCGGCCTCGCCAGGAGAGGCGGTGCTGGAGCGGGTGCCGAATCCGGAGCCGGGGAGCGCGTATCTGGTGCGGTTTACGGCGCCGGAGTTCACGTCGCTTTGCCCGCTGACGGGGCAGCCGGATTTTGCGCATATCGTGCTGGATTACGTGCCGGGCGGGTGGCTGGTGGAGAGCAAGTCGCTGAAGTTCTATCTGGCGAGCTTCCGCAATCACGGGGCGTTCCACGAGGCTTGCACGATGCAGATCGCCAAGCGGTTGGTCGCGCTGCTGGAGCCGGGCTGGCTGCGGATCGGGGCGTATTGGTATCCGCGGGGCGGGATGCCGATCGACGTGTTCTGGCAGACGGGGGCGCCGCCGGCCGGGTTGTGGGTGCCGGACCAGGGTGTGCCGTCCTATCGTGGCCGGGGCTGACGCCAAGGGGCTGATCCGGGACCGGGCGTTGGCGCTCGGGTTCGATGCCGTTGGGTTCGGGCCGGCGACGCTGGGGTCGGAGGTGAGGGAGCGGCTGCAGGCATTTCTGGCGGCTGGGCAGCATGGCGAGATGGGGTGGATGGCGGACCGGGCCGAGCAGCGGGCGGCGCCGGCCGCGCTGTGGCCGGAGGCGCGGAGCGTGGTGGCGCTGGGGCTGTCGTATGCGCCGGAGGGGGATGCGCTGGCGACGGTCGGGCGGCGGGACCGGGGGAACATCTCGGTCTATGCGCGCAATCGGGATTATCATGATGTCGTCAAGGGCATGCTGAAGCAGCTTGGCGGGTGGATGGTGGGGAAATTCGGGCCGGACATCAAGGTGTTCGTGGATACGGCGCCGGTGATGGAGAAGCCGGTTGCGCAGGCGGCCGGGCTGGGTTGGCAGGGGAAGCATACCAATCTGGTGTCGCGGTCGTTCGGGTCTTGGTTGTTCCTGGGCGAGATCATGACGACGCTGGCGTTGGCGCCGGATCCGGCGGGGGCGGATCATTGCGGGTCCTGCACGCGGTGCTTGGTGGCGTGCCCGACGGGGGCGTTTCCGGCGCCGTATCGGCTGGATGCGACGCGGTGCATCTCCTATTTGACGATCGAGCATGCCGGACCGATCCCGGAGGCGCTGCGGCCGGCGATGGGGAACCGGATCTATGGGTGCGACGACTGCCTGGCGGTCTGTCCCTGGAACCGGTTCGCGGCGGGGGCGCATGAGAAGCTGCGGGCGCGGGCGGAGCTGACGGCGCCGCGGCTGGCCGATTTGGCGGCGTTGGACGATGCGGGGTTCCGGGCGCGGTTCGCGGGGGGTCCGATCAAGCGGATCGGGCGCGACCGGTTCGTGCGCAACGTGTTGATCGCGATCGGCAATTCGGGAGATCCGGCGCTGCTGGGCGCGGCCGAGCGGCTGTGTGCGGACCTGGATCCCGTCGTAGCCGACGCGGCGCGGTGGGCGGTGGCGCGGCTATGCGGTTGATGAAGCAGAGTTTCAGTCTGGCGGGGCATCGGACCAGCGTGGCCTTGGAGCCGGAGTTTTGGGAGGCGTTGACCGATATCGCGGCGGCGCGGGGGACGATCTTGTCGGCGCTGGTGGCGGAATTGGATGCGGAACGGCAGCCGGATCAGCCGCTGGCGTCGAGATTACGAATATTTGCATTGCATCATCGGCTTTAACCTTTTCGCAAGAGTTTCCGGTTCATTCTCCTGTTGCGGACAGCAAACACTCCGCAGGCAAGGAGAAACTCCAATGACGCCAGATCTCTTCACTCTCGCCAACGCGCAAGCCTGCCTGGCCAAGGCCCCGCGGTTCAGTCCGCTCATCTTGGCCGACCGGCTGATCTCGCTGGCGCAAGACGCCGATCGCGCCGGGTTGCATGACAGTGCGTCACGCCTGCTCGGCCTCGTTTACGCCGTGCTCGACGACGAGAAGGCGCCCGCTTGATCTGGTTCGGATCACTAGGGACTTGCGCGGAGCCAGGTTTGGCTGCGGCCAATCATGCCGCCCAGGATCGACCCGCGCACGACCAGCTTGCGCCCGCCATCGTCGAGCCGGAGGGACACGCGGTAGGTGTCGCCGGTTTCCGGATCGAGGATTTCGCCGCCGGTCCAGGAGCCGGGTCCATCGGGGTGGACGCCGCGGATGACGTCTAGGCCGAGAATTGGCTGATTATGCCGGTCGCCCGTGCATTTGTCGCAGACCTGGCCGATGGCTTTCGGGTCGATGACCTGCTCGATGCGGCCATAGATGAGGCCGTTTGTCTCGAAGAGACGGACGGCGCCGCGGATTTCGCCGGTCTTGTCGTCGACCGTGCGCCACAGCCCGGCCGGGCTTGTCGAAAGGGCTTGCGGCCAGGATGACGACGCTGCCAGCAGCATGCCGGCGGTCAGTATCGCTAATGAGGGTCTCATCTCAGGGCCGCTCCGCCAACCACCGTGCCGCACCGGCTAGTTCCGGGGTTCGCACCGGGTTCGCCACCGGCCCGCTCAGCCGGACGGGCAACTCAGGTAGCTCCGGCCCGGGCGACAACGTCAAGCGGCCGTCCAAGGTGCCGCTCAACAGGTCGAGGGTGCCGTTCAGCGTCGCCGATCCCGGCCCGGCCATACCACTGGCGCGCAACGTCACGATGCCGCGGCGGGCTTCGGACGGGATGTCGAGCGTGGGAAAGATCGTCGTTCCCGCGAGCAGCGCGGCCCGTAGTGCGGGCAGGAGCTTGGCGGGGTCGGGATGGGCGAGCGCCGCCTGGGCGTCGGAGAGAGCGAAGCCGGTGACGGAGGCGTTCTGGACGGTGAGGGTGCCGGTGCCGCTCAAGGTTGCGGTGAGTGCGGCGGGGCTGAAGCCTTCGCCGGAGAGTGTGGCGGTCCCGGCGAGCGTTCCGGCCGCCAGGTCGAGCGTGCCGCCGAGGAGAGGGCCCGGGAGCCCGATGCCATCGGCCCGGCCCTGCAGGGTGAGGTGGGGGAGATCGCCGGGTTGCAGTTTCGCCGACAGGGCGATGGTGCCGCCGTCGAGCTTGGCGGACAGATTGTTGAGGCTCACGCCGCCGTCGCGCAATTCGATGTCGGTCACGAGATCGGTGACGGCGGGGGCCATGCCGACCAGCATGCGGGCTGCCTCGATGTGCAGCGATGCGGCCCCGGTGCCGAGGGCGGTGACCGGCAATGGATCGGGCGACCGGAGGTCGATGGGCGGCAGCGGCAGCGTCTCGGCGCGCAACCGCCCTTGGATCACGTGGTTGGCGATCGATAACTGGCCGCCGATGCGCATGGCGCCGGCGACCAGATCGATGCTGGGGATCTCGATGCGGCCGGGGATCTTGGACAGCTGGGTGATGACCGAGAACGACCCGTCGCCGAGCCAGGGCGCCGTATCGCGGAAGCCGAGTTGGGCCAGCAGCCTTGGGGCGCCTGGATGATGCAGGGCCATCGACCCCGCCCACCGACGCGCCGGCACGTTCAACACCGGCTGCATCTCGGCCCGGAGGTCGCCGAGCTCGAGGGTCGCGCGCATGGCGAGCGCTTCGGGCGGCCCGGCGACCTGCATGAGCAGATTGGCCGGTCCCTGCACCAGCGGGGCGATGCGGTCGAGTTCCGGCGGCAGGAACGGACGGATCGGCGCCGCCTCCTGCGCCGTCATCTCGGCGCGGCCTTCGGTGACCCGGCCGCCGTCGCCCAGGGTGCCGGACATGGCGGCATGCAGGCCGGCCATGGTGACCTCGAGGCGGCGGAGGGTCAGGTGGCCCGCCTCGCTCTGCACGTCCAGCGAGAACGGGCCGAAGCGCGCGCCCCGCCAATCGGCCTCGCGCACCTGCAGCTTGAGGTCGGTGTCGAAGCTCGAGGACGCCAGCGCCTTGACCGCGCCCGCGTAGGCGTAGGCGGGATCGGCGAGCGCGGCGCGGTCGGGGAGCCATGGGTCGAGCAGCAGGCGGTCGAGCGTGAGGCCGCCGCTGACGCCGAGGCGGGTGCCGAGCCGCACGGCCAAGCCGCCCTGGGCGGCGGCGCCGTCGAGGCTGCCTTTCAGGTCGGTGAGGGAGAGTTGGGCCGGGTCGACGGCGACCTTTGCGGTGAGATTGGCGGTGCGCAAAGCGGCCTGGGGCAGGGCTTGGATGAGGGCGGGCGCGACCGGCTCGACCCAGCGCAGCGTGCCGCGCAGATCGGGGGCGATCAGCTCGCCGTTGCCCTCGAAGGCGGCGACGCGGCCCCGATTGGGGAAGCGGCCGTGCACCGAGAGCTTGGCTTCGCCGGGCAGGATGGCGGTGGCTTCGCGGATGGTGACGCCGTCGGTGTCGATGTCGAAGGCGGCGCGCAACTGGCGCAGGGCGCCGCCGGCCAGGACGGCGGATTCCGCGGACAGGTCGATCCCGGTCGAGATGCCGGGGGGCCGGCCGGGCTGGGCGGCGCGCAGCAGGACCGGGGTCCAGGAGTCGAGGTCGAGCCGGCCGGCGGCGAGTGCGACGTCCAAGCGGACATCGGGCTGGACGCGGAGGGCGACGGCGCCGCGGCCGGGGGAGCCGCCGAGGTCGAGGGCGAGTTCGTCGGCCACGACCAGGCCGCCCGAGGCCGAGACGCGCCCGTCCCCGCGCCAGGCGGTCGCGGGGGCCGGCAGGAGCTGGGAGAGGTCGGGGCCGCGCGCGGTGACCCGGCCGTTGAGGGCGCCATCGGCCTCGACGACGCCGGAGATGGTGCCGCCGGTGTCGCGGAGTTCGTCCTGGCCATCGACGCTGATGTCGATCGGGGCGGCGCCGTCGCGGCCGGGTCGGCCGAAGCGGGTGGTGAAGCGGAATTGGAGGTCGAACAGCTTGGCGGAACCGGCGGCGGAAAGGGTGCCGGTTTCCGGATCGGCGCCCAGAGCGGCATCGATGTTGCTGAGGACGAAGTCGCCGATCTGCATGCGGCTTTCCTCGACGCGCGCCTGCAACCCGGTGATCCAGGCGGGGGGGCGGCGGCTGAGCGCGCCGGGCGGGGGTGGCCAGGGGAGACGGAGGTCGGCGCCTTGGAGCGTGAGTTCGCGGGCGTCGACGCGGCCGGCGATGAGCGGGCCGAGGGCGACGCGCAGGCGGACGGCCTTGGCCTGGAGGATGACGCCGTCGCCGGCGTCGTCGACCTTGAGGTCGGTGGCGGTGAGGAAGGGCTGCGGCAGGAGATGGAGGGTGATGTTGCCGTCGATTTGAACGGGGCGGCCGATCCCGGCGGCGACGAGGCTGGCGATGCTGCTGCGGTAGCGGTTCCAATCGAGCACGCCGGGCAGGATCCAGACGACCGCAACCAGGACGGCGACGACGGCCGCCATGCTGCATAAAACGACGCGCCCGGCGCGCAGGCCGCGCGGGCGGATCGGGGCGGACGAGGTGGACACGAGTGTTGAGCGCTCCGATACACGCGTTTCCCGTGGTCGGGAAACGGCGCTAACCTGTCCCCTATGAGCTATTGGGGCAAGTTGCTCGGCGGGATCGCCGGGTTTGCGACGGGCGGGCCGGTCGGGGCGATGATCGGCGCGGCGCTGGGGCATGCGGCCGATAGCGGCGCGATCCCGACGATCAGCATGGGGGCGTCGCCGCTGAATCCGGCGCGGCTGGCGGCGCTGCTGGGCGGCAAGCAGCAGCTTTTCGCGGTGGGCGTGGTGGTGCTGTCGGCGAAGGTGGCCAAGGCGGACGGGCCGGTGGTGCGCGCCGAGATCGACGCGTTCAAGCGGCAGTTCCGCATTCCGCCGGAGTCGGTGCGCGATATCGGGCGGCTGTTCGACCAGGCGCGGGACAGTTCGGAGGGGTGGGAGCCGTATGCCAAGCAGCTGGGCGAGAGCTTTGCGGATAATCGCGGGTTGTTGGAGGACGTGCTGACGGCGCTGTTCGCGATCGCGCGGGCGGACAAGCCGATCAACCAGGCCGAGCAGGCGATGCTGCAGCGGGTGCATACGCTGTTCGGGCTGGACCGGGTCGCGTGGGAGGGGGCGAGCGGCGGCACGGCGCGGGCGACGGCGGGCGGGGACGATCCGTATGCGGTGCTCGGGGTGGCGCGGACGACGAATGATGAGGAATTACGGAAGGCTTGGTTGCGGTTGATCCGGGAGAACCATCCGGATTCGCTGGCGTCGAAGGGGGTGACGCCGGATTTCATTGCGCGGGCCAGCGACAAGGTGGCGCGGGTCAATGCGGCCTGGGACCGGATCAAGCGCGAGCGCGGGCTTTGAGAACCTGCTTCAAAATGCGCCTGAAACGGCCATCTGACGCGCGTTTCCTGCGCTCCGGTGCTCACGGCCCTGATGGCCGCTCCGCTCCGGTGCTCAGAAACACACGCCATCTGACCATTCCAGACACATTTTGAAGCAGGTTCTGCTGGAGGCGCCGAGCCCTAATTGGGATGCGCGGCCGGCGGGGGTGCCGGTCGATATGCTGGTGCTGCATTATACGGGGATGCAGACGGCGCAGGCGGCGATCGAGCGGTTGCGCGATCCGGTGGCGCGGGTGTCGTCGCACTATGTGGTCGATGAGGATGGGGCGGTCTGGCAGTTGGTCGACGAGGCGCACCGGGCGTTTCATGCGGGGGTGTCGTGCTGGCGGGGGCATGAGGGGCTGAACGGGCGGTCGATCGGGATCGAGATCGTCAACCCGGGGCATGAG
>CAZZVQ010000124.1:0-14892 GCA_964657565.1 uncultured Acetobacteraceae bacterium | reverse complement strand
GCCGCCTCCGCAGAATTTCGGTGGTGGACGTCCTGGGCCGGCGCCTGTCGCGAGCCGCCCGCCGCCTCCTGCCCCAGGGCCGCAGCGCGGACCGGGCGGGCCGGGGCCGGGTTCCGGCTTCAATCCCGCAAATCCAACCGCCCAGGGTGGCGGTGATCGCTAGCCGCTACGCCGCCTCGCTCAACAGGCGGCGGAGCGGCCGCGACCGCGCCGGCGGCACCGCCGCATAAGCGTCCTTGACCGCCTCCGTGATCGTGACGCCGGCAAGATGCGGCACGAGGGCGCGGCCGGTCTGCTCCCAGAAGCGCGCGCTCCGAAGCACCAGCCGCAGCCGGGTCGGCGGTAGATAGAGCGCGAACTCCCGCCGCTCGACCCGGAATGACTGTGCGGCCAGCAGTCGCCCGATCTGGCCCGACGAGTAGGGTTGCCCGTGCCCGAACGGCGTGCTTTCCACTTGCGCCCAAAGGCCCATCCGGTTCGGCGTGACGACCAGCAGGCGGCCGTCATCTTTCAATACGCGCCAAACTTCCCGCAGCATCGCCCGCGGACTGTCAGCCACCTCGAGCCCATGCACCAGCAGCACGCGATCGAAGGATAGATCGGGGAACGGAAGCGCATTCTCTTCCACCGCGCAGGCCAGATTAGCCGCCACCAGCGGCCACCGCGACACCCCGACCTGAACCGGCCGCGCCGCGATGCATCGCGCCGCCTGCCCGCGCCATATCCGCAAGTAGGGCGACGTGACCCCGATCCCGAGCACGCTCTGCTGACTGAGGTCCGGCCATAGCTTGAGGAGTTGCTGACGCAGCAACCGGCATGCCACGCCACCGCGCGCGGAGGCATAGAACGAGTCCGCCGAGTGCGCGTCCGCTGCCATGTGACGACTATACCATGTCCTGCCGTCTTCGCACCGTCGGCTTTGCGACCTCATCACACCGCGCTACCACCCTGTTCGCCATTACCGATCCGGAGCACCCATGCCCATCACTGCCCGCGCCGTCCCCATCTTATCGGACAACTATGCCTGGCTCCTGCACGACGGAAGCTCCGGCGCGGTTGCCATCGTCGACCCGGCCGATGCCGCCGCCTCCATCGCCGCCATCGAGGCCGATGGCGGCAAGCTCGACCTGATCCTGATCACCCACCACCATGACGACCACATCGCCGGCGTCGATCGGGTCCGGGCGAAATATGGCGCCAAAGTCGTCGGCGCCACCGCCGACAAGCACCGTCTGCCGCGTTTGGACCAGGAGGTGACCGAAGGCGACACCGTGACGTTCGGCGACTCGAAATTCGACGTCATCGACACCCCCGGCCACACGCGCGGCCATATCAGCTACTTCTCGCCCGACGGCGACATCCTGCTCTGCGCCGACACCCTATTCAGCCTCGGCTGTGGCCGTCTGCTGGAGGGCACGGCCGCGGAGATGTTCGACAGCCTGCAGAAACTGGCCAAGCTACCGGACGACACCCTGGTCTGCTGCGGCCACGAGTATACACAGAGCAACGCCCGCTTCGCCGTGACCGTCGAGCCGGAGAACGCCGAACTGCGTCACCGCGCCGCCGAGGTCGACCAGCTCCGGGCCGAGGGCAAGCCGACGGTGCCCACCACCCTCGGCGCCGAGAAGGCCGAGAACCCGTTCCTGCGCGCCAGATCGGCGGAGTCCCTGGCCAAAATCCGCACTGCCAAGGACAACTTCAAGTGAAGCTCTTCTACAGCCCCACCAGCCCGTTCGTGCGCAAGGTGATGGCGACCGCCATCGCCGCCGGTGTCGAGCCGACGATCGAACGCGTTACGACCAATCCTTGGGAGTCGCCGCCCGACCTGCTGGCGCAGAACCCGCTCGCCAAGGTGCCCTGCCTGATCGGCGACGGCGGGCTCGCCCTCTTCGACAGCCCGGTCATCTGCGACTACATCGCCAGCTTCGGCGACGGATCCTTGCTCGCAGCCGGCGGCCCGGCGCGTTGGACACAGCTCAAGCAGCAGGCGCTGGCTGACGGCATCATGGATGCCGCCATCATCCACCGCAACGAGAGCGCCCGTCCCGCCGAGGAGGCGCGGAGCAAGAACATGGCGCGACAGAGCCAGATCATGGCGGACGGCCTTGCCGCGCTCGAGCGGGAGCCTCCGACCGACCAGGTCGACCTCGGCACCATCACCATCGCCTGCTGCCTCGGTTACCTCGACCTACGCTTCGCCCACGAGCCCTGGCGCGAGACGCATCCCGCCCTCGCCCGCTGGTTCGCCGGTTTCAGCCAGCGCCCCGAGATGACCAAGACCGCCCCGACGCCATAACCCTCCTGTTAAAACCCTCTCCCTCCGGGAGAGGGCAGGGTGAGGGCCCATCCGCAAGACGAAAGCGTCGGTTCGTTGGAACCGTCACCCTCACCCCGGCCCTCTCCCGGAGGGAGAGGGAGTTGCAGCGGACTTACGCCGCCAGCGCCGCGCGGATCGCATCCAGCGCGGCGTCAGCGGCTGATGCATCCGGGCCACCGGCCTGCGCCAGGTCGGGACGCCCACCGCCGCCCTTGCCGCCGAGCGCGGCACTCGCCGCCCGCACCAGATCTACCGCGTTCAACTTGCTCGAGCTTACCAAATCAGCCGAGACACGCACTACCACGCTCGCCTTGCCTTCCGCCGTCGACACCACGGCGACGACGCCGCTCCCGAGATCGTTGGCGATCGCCTCCGCCATCCCCTTCAGATCCCGCGCCGGCACGTCGCCCAGGTTGCGCGCCGCCAAGCTGACCCCCGCCACCTGCTCGACCGCCGCAGCGCCGCCGCCCGTCGCCACCTTGCGTTGCAGCTCCGCCACCTGGCGCTCCAGCCGGCGGCGATCCTCGAGCAACTGGCCGACCCGCTCGGTCAGTTCCGCCGGAGCAACCCGCAGCAGCGCCGCCGTCTCGAGCAGCCGCCGCTCGCTCGCGGCGATCGCATCTTGCGCGGCCTGCCCCGTCACCGCCTCGACACGGCGCACGCCGGCGCTCACCGCGCTCTCGCCGGTGATGCGGAACAGGCCGATATCGCCGGTCCGCCCGACATGCGTGCCGCCGCAGAGTTCAACCGAGTAGAGCTTCTCGCCGGTGTGCTCGCCCATGCCGACGACGCGCACCTCGTCGCCGTATTTCTCGCCGAACAGCGCCATCGCGCCCTCCGCCACGGCGGCCTCGGGGGTCATCAGCCGGGTCGTGACCTCGGTGTTGGCGCGGATCTGCGCGTTCACCGCAGTCTCCACCACGGCGAGGTCCTCGCGGCTGATCGGCGTCGGCTGGCTGACGTCGAAGCGCAGCCGGTCCGGCGCGTTCAGGCTGCCCTTCTGCGTCACATGCGGCCCGAGACGCTGCCGCAGCGCGGCATGCAGGAGATGGGTCGCGCTGTGATGCGCCCGGATGGCGCTGCGCCGCGCATGATCGACCGTCGCCACCACGGCGGCGCCGGCCGAAACCTCACCCTCGATGACCCGGCCGATATGCACGAACAGATCGCCCAGCCGCTTCTGCGTGTCCGTCACCTCGATGACCAGCCCCGGCCCGGTGATCCGCCCGGTATCGCCGACCTGGCCGCCGCTTTCGGCGTAGAACGGCGTCTGGTTGAGCACCAGCGCGACCGCCTGGCCGCCGCCGGCCGCCGCTACCACCTCGCCCTCCGACACGACGGCGAGGATCTCCGCCTCCGCCGTCTCGGTCGAGTAGCCGAGGAACTCGGTCGCCCCCAGCCGCTCGCGAAGATCGAACCAGACCCGCTCGGTCGCCGCATCGCCGGTGCCGGCCCAGGCCGCCCGGGCGCGCACCCGCTGCTCGGCCATCGCGGCGTCGAAGCCCTCGATGTCGACCTGCTTGCCCTGCTCGCGCAACGCGTCTTGCGTCAGGTCGAGCGGGAAACCGAACGTGTCGTAGAGCTTGAACGCCACCGCCCCGGGCAGCGTGCCGCCCTCCCCCAACCGCTCCGTCTCGTCGGCAAGCAGGCCCAACCCGCGGTCGAGCATCGCCTTGAACCGCTCCTCCTCTAGCCGCATCGTCTCCGATATCAGCGCCTCGGCCCGCGGTAGCTCCGGGTAGGCCGCGCCCATCTGCCGCACCAGCACGGGGACCAGGCGATGGAACACCGCCTCCCGCGTGCCCATCATGTGCAGATGCCGCATCGCCCGGCGCATGATCCGCCGCAGCACGTAGCCGCGCCCATCCTTGGACGGCAGCACGCCGTCGGCGATCAGGAACGCCGTGCTGCGCAGATGGTCGGCCACGACCCGGTGGCTGGTCCGGAACGGCCCATCCGCCGCCTGCCCCGTCGCGTCCGCGCTCGCCTGGATCAGCGCGCGGAAGGTGTCGGTGTCGTAGTTGTCGTGCACGCCCTGCAGGATCGCGGCGAAGCGCTCGAGGCCCATGCCGGTGTCGATCGACGGGTTAGGCAGCTTCACGCGGGTGCCGGGCGGGCCCTCCTCGTATTGCATGAACACGAGGTTCCAGATCTCGATGAAGCGGTCGCCATCCTCGTCCGGGCTGCCCGGCGGGCCGCCCGGGATCGACGGCCCATGATCGTAGAAGATCTCCGAGCAGGGGCCGCACGGACCGGTGTCGCCCATGCGCCAGAAATTGTCCGACGTCGCGATGCGGATGATCCGCTCCTCGGGCAGCCCGGCGATCTTCTTCCAATACGATGCCGCGTCGTCGTCGTCGGCATAGACGGTGACGAGCAGCTTCTCCTTCGGCAGCGCGAAATCGCGCGTCAGCAAGGTCCAGGCATGCTCGATCGCCTGCTCCTTGAAGTAATCGCCGAAGCTGAAATTGCCCAGCATTTCGAAGAACGTGTGGTGGCGCGCGGTGTAACCGACGTTGTCGAGGTCATTGTGCTTGCCGCCGGCGCGCACGCATTTCTGCGCGGTCGTCGCGCGGTTGTAGGTGCGCCGCTCCTGCCCGGTGAACACGTTCTTGAACTGGACCATGCCGCTATTGGTGAATAGCAGGGTCGGATCGTTACGTGGAACCAGCGAACTGCTCGCGACGACCTGATGGCCCGCGTCGCGGAAGTAGTCCAGAAATGTCGCGCGGATATCGTTGCTGCTGACCATACCGCTCCGTAGCGCAGGGCTCGGCGTCAAGCTAGACGAGTTACGCTCTAGGAGCGCGGCGGCACCGAGAAGATCTGGCCGGGATAGATGCGGTTCGGGTCGCGGATCTGGTCGCGGTTGGCCAGGTAGATCACCGTATAGCGCGTCCCCTGGCCGTAGCTCTGCCGCGCGATGCGCCACAGGTTCTGCCCCGGCTGCACGATTGCCCGTCCTCCCGGCAAGGCTCCCGGCGCCGCGACCGTGCGCTGGAACGGCAGCTCGACCCGGCTCAGCACGTGTCCGTCCGGGCCGAGTTGATCGACCCGGAGCTGGTGCACGCCCGACGCCACCGGGCTGGACGGTGTCAGGGTCCACAGGCCGTCGGCGCCGGCTTTGCCCTCGGCGACCGGCCGGTTGTCGACATAGACGCGGAGCGGCGCATCCGGCTTGCCCGAGCCGGAGAAGCGGATCTCGCCGCTTTCGTCGTAGTCGACCGTGTTCAGCGCGAGTTTCCGGCTGGCCGCGGTCCCCGTCATCACTCGCGGCGGTGCCGTATCGCGGGGCAGGAGGACGGCGACGGCCGGGCTGGGCGGCTCGGCGCTGGCGACCTGCGGCGGCGGTGCGGGGACGACTAGGAAGACGGAATCAGCGCCGTCGACGTCCTTGCCATCGGCCCCGCGGGCGCTCAGCGTCAGCTCGCGGCCGCCCGGCTGCAGCACATCGTTGGGCAACAGGATGAACTGGCCCTGCGCATCGGCCACCACCTTGCCCAACACCCGATCCCCATCGCGCACCGTGACCTCGGCGCCGGTTTCCGCCCGCCCGGCGATGACGGCCCGGCCCTGCGGGCCGATACGGACGATGTCGAAGCTGGGCCCCACCGGTTGCGCTTCGAATTTCGGATCAGCTGGAGGGAGGGTCGCCGTCGGCGCTGTGGCTGCGACCCGGTCCGGCACTGCCGCCAGCCGTGCCGGCCACTGCCAATACGCGACGGTGCCGCCCGCGAACCCGAGCAGCAGCAAAATTGCGACAATCGGCCAAAGCGGCCGTTCGCGGCGCGGCGTGTCAATGTCTGACATCGCATTGAAACTAAGCCGTAAACCTCATGCTACGCAATGAAACTCGGTCCGGCTCAGAAAACAGCGCGCCGCAACCCCCATCCCACCGCAACCGCCCCCGCCGCGCCCAGCGCCGGCGCCAGCATCCGCCAGCGTTTGGCGAGCCGCGCCTCCGCCGCCGCGGCCAGGACCGGCGCACCCAACGCGAGCAAACAGACGAGATCGGCCGCGTCGATATGCCCCCGCGCGAGCCGTCCGCGCGCCAGATCGGCCCCGGCCACCGTCGCGGCCACCAACGCGCTCGGCACGGCGGCCTCGGCCCGCAACACCAGCAGCCCGGCCCACGCCGCCGCCAGCACCGCCGAGGCCACGACCCATCCGAGCGGGAAGCCGGCGACCACGGCCCCACCCCACAACGCCAGCGCCAAGGCGGCGCCCCGCATGGTCTGCCCGCGAACCGCCCAAGCCACCCCCCCGACCAGCACCGCGACCACGACGCCGACGCGCCAGAACTCGCCCGGCGCCGCCGCCACCCGCGCCAGCCACCAGCCGGTGACCAACGCCGCCCCGACGGAGAGCCAGCGCTCGTTGCGGCCGCCGCGCCACACCCGGATGACCTCGATCGCCGCCACCGCCGCCGCGGGAACGAGCAGCATGCCCGGCCCGATCACCGGCGACAGCGCGATCTCCCGCAGCCGGGTCACCGGCTCGAGCGCGGCCCAGCCGAGCAGACAGGCGAGCGACACCGCAAACCGCCGCCACGCCTGGCGGCCCTTGGCCCGGCACGCCCACGCCGCCGCGAGCGAGGCAGCCAAGGCGAGGAGCGCCGGGCCGTAGGGGACGAGAGACGCCGGAACGCCATGCGGAATCGGAACCATCCGCGCGACCTTCCCTCGCGGCTTGCATAGCGGCAAGATGCCGACCATGGCACAGCCGATCCGTCGCCCCACCGGGCCTCCGAAGCCCCGCACTCCCTTGCTCATGATGCGCGTGTGGGACGCGCCGACCCGCCTGTTCCATTGGGCGATCGTCGTCCTGATCGCAGTCAGCTACTTCAGCATGAAGTTCGACAAGGTCGAGCTGCATTATCTGTCGGGCTACACGATGCTCGCGCTGCTGCTGTTCCGGCTCTGCTGGGGCATCTTCGGCAGCGAGACCGCGCGCTTCCGGCAGTTCCTGCGCAGTCCCGTCGCGGGCCTGCGACACTTCGCCGATTTCACCAAACGCGAGCCCGACCGCGAGGTCGGCCACAACGCGGCCGGCGGCTGGATGGTGTTGGTCATGCTGCTCGCGCTGGCGGTGCAGGCCGTCACCGGGCTGTTCGCCGGCGATCCCATCGAAGGCGGCGGACCCTTCCTCGACCAGATCGGCCGGGCGCCGCAGCACCTGCTCTCGACGATCCACCAGGTCAACTTCAACATCATCCTGGCGCTGATCTCGATCCACGTGATCGCGATCATCGTCTACGCCGTGGTCAAGCGGCACGACCTGGTGCGGCCCATGATCACGGGCAAGAAGCGGCTGCCGCCGGCGACAAGGCAGCCCCGCTTCGCGAGCCCGATCCTGGCTGGGATCGTGCTCGCCGCCGCCGGCCTGTTCGTCTGGGCGCTCGTCAGGTTCGCCTGACGCTCACTCCTTCTCTTTATACTGCCGATGGCAGGCGCCGCAGGTCTTGCCGACCTCGCCGAACTGGGCGGCGAAACCGGTCTTGTCGTTGGCGTCGGCCAGCGCGACGAGCTTTTCGGCCGCGTCGCCGAGCGCCTTGCCCTTGGCCGCGAAATCCGCCTGGTCGGACCAGATCGCCGGCAACGCCTTGGTCCCGTTCGCTTTCTCGGTGCCCGGCGGGAACATCGCCGCGATCACCTTCGCGGACGACGCCAGCCCCTTGGCGCCGGGCGTGAACGGCTTGACGTCGACTTTCTGTTCGACGCCCGCCTTCATCGCCCCGAGCACGCCCTGCTGCAGGTCCATCATGGATTTGCGGATCGCCACGATGTCGTCGGCTGGCAAGGGGATGCCGGCTCCTTGCGCATGAGATTGTGCACTGCCGAGCATGGTCATCATGGCGCCGAGAATGAGATAACGGGTCATTAGGCCCTCCAGAGGGTGGGGCCGTCAGCCTCGCACAGTCATTTTCCTTTCGCCATCATCGGAGCCGCATGAACAGCAGTGGAAACCATCATATTCGTTCGGTCGCGGTGTTCTGCGGCTCCCGCTTCGGCAATGACCCGGCCTATCGCGAGGCGGCCGCGGCGCTCGGCGCGGGAATCGCCAAGGCAGGCTGGCGGCTCGTCTATGGCGGCGGCCGAGTCGGGCTGATGGGCGTGGTCGCCGATGCCGCGCTCGCCGGCGGTGGCAGCGTTTTCGGCGTCATCCCCGAGTTCCTGCAACGGCGCGAGGTCTCCCATGCCGGCCCGGTCGAGCTCGTCATCACCCAGACGATGCACGAGCGCAAGACCCGCATGTTCGAGGCCGCCGACGCGTTCGTCACCCTCCCCGGCGGCCTCGGCACCTTCGACGAGACGATCGAGATCACCACCTGGCGGCAGCTCGGACTACACGATAAGCCGGTGCTGATCTGCGACGTGCTGGGCTGGGCGCAGCCGTATCTGGGGTCGATCAAGGGCGCCATCGCGCAGGGCTTCGCCGAAGCCAGCAGCATGAAGCTCTACGAGGTGCTGCCGGATGTCAGCTCCGTCCTGGAGCGACTGTCGGCGCTGTCACGCCCACTCGCCGGGGATCCGGCGCGGCTTTGACCGCGGTCTGAACCGCTTGCGCGGGCGCGGAATCGACCACGATCAGCATGTCGCCCGCCAGCGCGCTCGGCTCCCGATCCGGGAGCAACAGTGCACGGAACCGGATGTCGGTGACCGCGACCCGCTCGTATTCCGCGTCCAGCACGCCGTGCCGGTCGAGGAACCGGTTCAGCGTCGCCGGCATGCGGATGCAGCCCTGCGACGCGGGCCGGCCCAGCCGTTGTTCCAGTTTGTCCGGGTCGGTCGCGTGCAGCATGAAGCGGATGGGCGTGCTCTCCGGCTTGCCGGCGACCTCGGCCCAGCCCTTCTTGGCCACATGCCAGCCGAAATCCCACACCCGCATGCCCTTGGCGCCGAGGCCGCGGATGCCGTTCTCGTTCAGCGTGCCCTCGGCGCGATAACCGAGGATCGCGTCGGTGACGTGGAACACGCCGGTCGGGGTCACGTAATGGTCGAACCGCCCGGTCTGTCCGGTCGAGATCGTCCCGCCGCCGACCACCCGCCACGGATCGGTCGGCGACGCCGCGATGACCATGAGTTGCTGCACCCGCGGGTTACGATCGACGACGACCACCAATTGTGGACGATCCATCGGCGTGTTGCTCTCGGCCAGCGCAGCGTGGGCGAGCGCGATCCAGCTCTTGTCGCGGGCCGGGTCGGGCCGGATGGCGTTGCGGACTTCGTGCTGGAACGCCTCCCGCAGCCGTAGCACCTCGACGGTGACGGCCGGCTCCTCGAGCGGCGAGGCGGCCAGTGCGGGAAAGGCGAGCAACGTGGCCAGTAGCGCCACGACGATCCGGAACGTCATGCCTTCCAGAATAGCACGTATTTTAGCCGATTGCGTCGTTTATGCCACTTGTCCGGCCACGCTGTGACAAAAATACCGCGCTGCCGGCGACGGCCTCAATGCCCTCGGAGGATCTGCCCCAGGAATAGCTGCAGCCGATCGGTCTGCGGGTTCTCGAACAGCTCGGTCGGCGGGCCGGATTCGACGATTTCACCCCGGTCCATGAACACGACGCGGTCGGCGACCTGGCGGGCGAAGCCCATTTCGTGCGTTACGCACACCATCGTCATGCCGTCCTGCGCGAGGCCGACCATGGTGTCGAGCACCTCCTTGATCATCTCCGGGTCGAGCGCCGAGGTCGGCTCGTCGAACAGCATGACCCGCGGCTTCATGCACAGCGCCCGCGCGATGGCGACGCGCTGCTGCTGTCCGCCCGAGAGCTGGCCCGGATACTTCTTCGCCTGTTCCGGGATCTTGACCCGGCGCAGGTAGCTCATCGCCAGCTCCTCCGCCTCGGCCTTCGGCATCTTGCGCACCCAGATCGGCGCCAGCGTGAGATTTTCCAGGATGGTCAGATGCGGGAACAGGTTGAAGCTCTGGAACACCATGCCGACTTCGCGGCGGATCGTGTCCAGCGAGCGGGTGTCGTCGGTCAGCTCGGTGCCGTCGACGATGATCTTGCCCTCCTGGTGCGTCTCCAGGCGGTTGATGCAACGGATCATGGTGGACTTGCCGGAACCCGACGGTCCGCAGACCACGACGCGCTCGCCCTTCCCGACCGTCATGCTGACGTCGCGCAGGACGTGCATGGCGCCGTACCACTTGTTCACCTTGTCCAGCACGATGGCGGGAACATTGGACTCGGACGCCATCGGGCGCTCGATCTGATTCGCTTGGCTCATGATGGTGCCCTCCTGTTCAACGCCGCACGCTGCGGCTGAGGTCGCGTTCGATCCCACGGCTGTATCGGGCCATGACGTAGCAGAAGATGAAGTAGATGGCGGCCAGCACGATGTACATCTCGGTGCTGTACGCCTGCCAAGCCGGCAGCGCCAAGACCATCTTGCCGGCCAACGAGAGGTCGAAGATGCCGATGATCAGTACCAGCGACGTATCCTTGAAGAAACCGATGAAGGTGTTGACCAACGGCGGGATCACGAGCCGAAGCGCCTGCGGCAGGATGACGAACGTCGTCTTGTAGAAGTAGCTCAGCCCCAGAGCGTCGGCCGCTTCGTA
This sequence comes from uncultured Acetobacteraceae bacterium, assembly GCA_964657565.1. Lineage (GTDB taxonomy): Bacteria > Pseudomonadota > Alphaproteobacteria > Acetobacterales > Acetobacteraceae > JAVVHH01. Next base: position 4,007 of record CAZZVQ010000124.1, on the reverse strand, counting down.
TTGCCCGCGCGGCAGGGATTGCAGGCCGCCGCGCACGACTTCGGCTAGGTAGGCGCCGGCGAACAGGATGACGGCGACCTGAGCGCGCAGCAGCTTGTCCGGATTGAACCCGGCCGGCATGAACAGCGGAAACATGACGCTGGCCATGAACAGCAGCGAGATCAACGGCACGCCGCGGATCAGCTCGACATAGACCACGCAGAGCCACTTGACCGCGGGCAGCTCGGTGCTCCGCCGGCCGAGCGCCACCAGGACGGCAAGCGGGAACGCGAAGGCGAGCCCGAACGTCGCCATCATCAGCGTGATCGGCAACCCGCCCCAGCTATCGGTCTGCACGTAGGACATCCCGGCAAACCCGCCCCACATGAGCGCCCCAATGACGACCAGGGTGGCGACCCAGAGGAGCAGCAGCTCCTTGCGCCAGAACCGGCGCATTGCCGACGCGATGTAGAGCCCAACGAACAGCACGACCACGAGCGCCGGACGCCATTGTTCGTCATACGGGAAGCGGCCGAACATCATGACCCGGTAGTTGTCGGAGATCACCGCCCAGCACGCGCCGACGCCCTGGACGTTGCGGCATGCGCTCGTATCGGTCGCGCTACCCTGGTCCTGCACATACCAGACCGCGTTCAGGATCCCCCAGTTGACGAACTTGATCGCCCAGGTGACTAGCAGGTAGCCCAGGATGAGCGTTACCACCGTCGACGCGATCGACCCGAACAGGTTCTTCCGCGCCCACCCGATCGGCCCGGTGCTGGCCACGCCCGGGGGCGGCCGGGTGGCGATCGGACCGGCCGCGATCCCGGCGATGGACGGGACCGGGTCGCCGGCGGCTTCGGAAATCTGTGCCGTTGTCTGTGACATGGTCAGCGCCCCACCAGCGCGATGCGCCCGTTGTACCAATTCATGAATGCACTGATGGACAGGCTGATGGTCAGATAGACGACCATGATCGTGGCGATGCCTTCGATCGCCTGACCGGTCTGGTTCAGCGTCGTCGATGCAATGGAGACGATGTCTTGGAACCCGATCGCCACCGCGAGCGAGCTGTTCTTGGTCAGGTTGAGGAACTGGCTCGTCATCGGCGGGATGATCACCCGCATCGCTTGCGGCAACACCACCTTGCGCAACGTCAGCGAGTTGCGCAGCCCGAGTGCGCCTGCCGCTTCCCACTGGCCCTGCGCCACCGCGAGAATGCCGGACCGGACGATCTCGGCGATATAGGATGCCGTGTAGATCGACAAACCAAGCGTCAGGGCGCCGTATTCCGGCGTGACCGTGATCCCGCCGGCGAAATTGAAGCCGCGCAGTTCGGGAACGTCGGGCACGAACGGCGCACCGAGCGCCAGCCATACGAGCAGCGGCAAGCCGACCAACGATCCCAGTGTGAGTGGCCACGTGGTCGGACGAACGCCGCTTGCCTCTTGCTTGACGGTCGCCTGCTTGCTGATCACCACCGCGCAGACGATCCCGACCGCGAGCGCAAGCAGGCACCAGATATAGTTGTCGTTCCAGTCGATGACGGGCAGCCGAAGGCCCCGGTTGGACAGGAACACTCCCGGCATCGGGTGCAACGACTGGCGGGCCCCCGGCAGGCCCTGCAGCAGCGTGTACCAGAAGAACAATTGCAGCAGCACGGGGATGTCGCGGATGACCTCGACGTAGACCGCGGCCAACTTGGCCACGAGCCAATTCGTCGACAAACGGGCAATACCGATCAGCGTGCCCAAAATTGTGGCAATGACGACGCCGACGACCGCAACCCTGAGCGTATTCAAGACCCCGATCAGCAGCGCCCAGCCATAGGTATTCACCGAAGGGCTGTAGGGCAGCAGGCTCTCGCCGATCGGGATTCCGGCGGTGCGGGCGAGATAGCCGAACCCGGTGGCGATATGGCGCTGTTCCAGGTTCCGGGTCGTATTGGACACCAGATACCATATGATCAGCGCGATCACGCCCACGATCAACGCCTGCCAGACCAGGCTACGGAAGCGCGGGTCCGACCAGCTGAGCTGGAACTGCTTGCGCGGGGCCTGCCGCTTGGGGGTCAGGCGCGGATCGGATGCGGTCGCGGACATCGATATCTCACCTAAACGAGTAAACCGCTAGAGCACGCGTGAGTGTGGCCTATGCACGCCACATGCCATTGTCGCCCGAGGCAACCACCTCGAGCGACGATGAGGCTCAGCGCATCGGCGGCGCGTACATCAGGCCACCCTTGTTCCACAGATTGTTCTCGCCGCGCGGGATGCCGAGCGGCGTGATGTTGCGCTCCCAGACCTCGGAGAAATTGCCGACCGCCTTGATCACGTTGACAGCCCATTTGTTGTCGACGCCGAGCGCCTTGCCCAGGTCACCCTCGGCGCCCACGAAGCGACGCACCGTCGGGTCCTTCGAGGCCAGCATCTGGTCGACGTTCTTGGACGTGATCCCGCTCTCTTCGGCCTGCAGCAACGCGAGGAACGACCAACGCACCACGTCGAAATACTTGTCGTCGCCCTTGCGGACCATCAGGCCGAGCGGCTCCTTGCTGATGATGTCCGGCAGCAGGACCAAGTCCTCTTTCTTGTCACCCTGCTGCGACCGGAATGCGGCCAAGCCCGACAGGTCGGTGGAATAGGCGTCACAACGGCCCGACAGGAACGCGTTCTGGATCTGGCTCAAATCCTCGATCAGGATCGGCTGGAACTTGAGGTTGTTGTCGCGGAAGTAGTCGGCGACCGCCAATTCGGTGCTCGTGCCCGGCTGCACGCAGACGGTCGCGCCGTTCAATTCCTTGGCCGACTTCACGTTCAGCGACTTCTGCACCAGGAACCCGGTGCCGTCGTAGAAATTGATCCCGGCGAATTCGAGCCCCAGGCTCGCCTCGCGGCCGAGCGTCCAGGTCGTCGACCGGACCAGCAGGTCGATCTCGCCGGATTGCAGCGCGGTGAACCGGTTCGTCGTGTTGGTCGGCACGAAGCGGACCTTGGTACCGTCACCGAGGATCGCCGCCGCCGTGGCGCGGCACATGTCGGAGTCGATGCCCTGCATCACGCCCTTGCTGTCCGTCAGCGAGAACCCGGCCACACCGGTCGACACGCCGCACACGAGTTGACCGCGCGTCTTGATGTCGTCGATGGTCTTGGAGCCCGACCCCTGTGCCCAGGCTGGTACGGCAGACGCCGCCAGCGCGCCGAGCACGACGGCGCCGGTGAGATAACGCTTCATAAAAGAAACTCCCGTTCAGATAAGCGACGTGGGTTGCAGTCCACGGTGGGCTGGACTGTGCGTCGCGCAGAGCGGGAGTGCAATGGGCCGGTTGTCAGGCGGCCCGGCGGCGGGCGATTTCGCTGTCGTGCCGGGCCCGCCCGGCATCGGTCGCCGCGAACCGGCCGTCCGGCCGCGCGCACACGAACCCCATGGAAGCGAGCCGGTGCAGGCACGGGCCGTCCTTCATCCCATCGGGTCGGCCGCTATCGCCGGACAGCGTGACGCGGTGCAACGCCGAGCGGCAGCACGTCTCCAAATAAGGCTCGTTCCACATCGCCCGACCCTAGCACGGCCCGCGTCGATCGGGCAGACAGCCCGGATGACCCCCGCCCTCGCCTCGCTCGCCACGCCCTTGCTGCGGCAACTCGATCCCGAGCGGTCGCACCGGCTGGCCATCATGGCGCTCCGGCTGGGCTTGGCCGGCTGGGCGCGCGCCGACGACGAGCGGCTCGCGGTCTCGGCACTCGGGCTGTCGCTGCCCAACCCGATCGGCCTCGCGGCCGGCTTCGACAAGGGGGCGACGGCCATCCGCGGTCTGCGCCGGCTCGGCTTCGGCGCCATCGAGACCGGCACCGCGACGCTTCGGCCACAACCCGGCAACCCCTGCCCCCGCGTGTTCCGCCTCGACGCCGACCGCGCCATCATCAACCGCTACGGCCTGAACAGCGCCGGCATCGAGCCCTACGTCGCCCACCTCGCCGCCAGTCCGCGGGGGAGGATACCGGTCGGCGCCAATGTCGGCATCAACAAGG
>CAZZVQ010000123.1:0-15017 GCA_964657565.1 uncultured Acetobacteraceae bacterium | reverse complement strand
GTCGCGATCATGTCGTTGCGCGCCTGCTTCATCGGCTTGCCGGTGTCGCGCGCCTCGAGTTGCGCCAGTTCCTCCGCATGGTCGGCGATGGCGAGCGCGATGCGGCTCAGGATGCGGCCGCGTTCGGTCGCGCTCATCCGGCTCCAGGCGCTCCCTTCCGAGGCCGTCCGTGCGGCGGCGACCGCCTGCTCGACATCGACGGCGTTGCCGGCGGCGATCTCGGCGAAGACCCGGCCCTCGGCCGGCGCGATCACCTGGATGGTCTTGCCGGACGCGCCGGGCTGCCAACGGTTGTTGATGAAGATGCCCTTGGCCGGCGTTGTGGTGAGTTGCACGTTCATGGCTGCGCCCTTGTTGCGAACCGGCCTCAGAAGGAGAGCGGGTCACGCGGCTTCGCCTTGACGAACGCCTTGCCTCCCAGCTCCCGCGATCTTTCCGCCGAGATGTCGGCCGCATACTCGGGAGCCGCGATCAATCAGGCCAAGACAGTTTTGCGTGACCCGGCATACGTGCTGGCTATGGCGTGGGCACGCACATATGGGCGGAATGCCAAGCTCCGGATCGGACCAAATCCGCCAGCACGGTTCGGCAGAGCTCCTCGATCGCGCGGACGGCATTGGACAACGGCCGATCCGTCGGGAGCGCCAAGTGCACGGTACGCATGAGCGGCGGGTCGAACGGCCAAGCGCGCAGGCGGTTCTCCTCGACTTCTTGCCCGATCGCATGCGCGGGGAGAATGGACAGCCCGAGGCCCTGCTCGACCATCACCTTGATCGAGGCATAGGCGTCGATCTCGATCTCGGGCGTCAGATGGATACCCTGCTCGGCCGCCTTCGCATCCAACTGGTCGCGCAACCCGTGACCCGGGCTCGGCAGCACGAGCGGTTGGCCGGCCAGAACCGTGAGCGGCACGGCAACACCGGCAGGAAGATGTCGGTCGCCGACGCCGACGGGTGCGGCTGACCCCGGGCCGAACAGCACCATTTCCTCCGACAGCAGACTGACGAAGCGCAACCCGCGATCGTCGACCACCGTATAGAGCAGCCCGAGATCGACCCGGCCCAGCCGCAGCCAATCCAATACGTAGCCGCTCATCGCCTCCGCCACCCGCAGCTTGATCCGTGGGAAGCGCTCGCGCGCGGCCAGGATCAACGGCACGCCCAGGATCTGGCTGATCGAGGACGGCAGCCCTAGCCTGACCTCGCCCGCCGGATCGGCCGTGCTGCCACGGATCTCGACATAGGCCTGCTCGAACTGGCCAAGGATCAACTGGGCATTTCGCAGCAGGATGGTGCCGGCCTCGGTCGGCTGAACGCCCTGCGGCGTCCTGAACAGAAGCGAGACCCCGAGGTCGGCCTCCATGTTGCGGATATGCAGGCTGAGCGCCGGCTGCGCCACGTTGAGCTGCAGCGAGGCCCGGGTGATGGACCCGCATTGGATGATGGCGACGAAGTAACGCAGTTGCCGCAGGTCCATGATTTCCCCCCAGAGTGCACATCATCGTGCAGGCGGGCGCGAAGCGGTATGGCAATCGCGCCATCTCTTCGGCAGCTTCGGGCGCCATTCATCCGGATCACCTCATGACCCCTCTCGTCGCCAGCATCGCCCTGCCACTCTTCGTCCCGGCCGACCGGCCGGACCGCTTCGACAAGGCACTCGCCGCCGGAGCGGACGCCGTGATCCTCGATCTGGAGGACGCGGTGGCAGCTGGCGCCAAGGAGTCGGCCCGCGCGGCGCTCGCCGGTGCCCACGACACTCTTTCGGCCGCCGCATGTCCGGCCATCGTGCGGGTGAATGCGGAAGACACCCCGTTCCATGCAGCCGACCTCGAAACCTGCCGTGCGCTGCCGCTCCGGGCGATCATGGTGCCCAAGGTCGAGGAGGCCGACACCGTGGCGCGGGTGGCAGCGGCGACCGGGCTGCCCGTGCTGGCGCTGATCGAGAGCGCGCGGGGGCTGGCCGCCGCCCGCGCTGTCGCCGCGGCGGGCGCGCGGCTGGTCTTCGGGTCCATCGATTTCGCAACCGACCTCGGCTGTGCTCACACGCGCGAGGCGCTGCTGTTGGCCCGGCTGGAGCTGGTGCTGGCGAGCCGGCTTGCGGGCGGGCCGGCCCCGCTGGACGGCGTGACGGCCAGCATCAAGGACACGGAGTTGGTGCGCGACGACGCCGCCTATGCCGTGTCGCTCGGTTTCGCGGGCAAGCTGCTGATCCACCCGGCCCAGATCGCTCCGGCGGCAGCCGGGCTGCAGCCGGACGCGGACCAGCTAGAATGGGCGCGCCGGGTGCTGGACGCCGGCCGGGCCGGCGGGGCGGCGATGGTGGATGGCGCCATGGTCGACGCCCCCGTTCGCCTGCGCGCCGAACAGATCGAGCGCAGGGCCCGGCCGCGAGGCTAAACGCGGGCGATCAGGCTGGCACGGGAACCGGAATTTTCCATCGCGCCGGGCCGGTGCGATGAACGGAGTTGCCCTCCGTATCCACCGCGACGGTGACCGGCATGTCTTGCACGACGAACTCGTGGATCGCTTCCATACCGAGGTCGGCGAACGCGAGCACCCGGGCCGAGCGGATGGCCTTGGATACCAGATAGGCGGCGCCGCCGACCGCGATCAGGTAGGCGCAGCCGTTCCGGGCGATGGTCTCGACGGCTGCCGGGCCGCGCTCGGCCTTGCCGATCATGACCAGCAGGCCGGTCGCGGGCAGGAGCGTCCCGAGGAACTTGTCCATCCGGGTCGAGGTGGTGGGGCCGGCCGGGCCGACCGCTTCGCCCTCCACCGCGTCGACCGGGCCGACGTAGTAGATGGCGCGGCCGCGTAGATTGACGGGAAGCGCTTCGCCGCGCGCCAACATCTGCGTCATTCGCAGGTGCGCCGCGTCGCGGCCGGTCAACATGCGGCCTGAGAGCAGGATCGTCTCGCCAGCCCGCCAGGTCGCGACCTCCGCCGCGGTCAGGGTGTCGAGATCCACCCGCCGGCCGGTTGCCGCGGCGCCGCCCAGGTCGGCCGGGAAGATGTCGAGCGATGGCGGGTCGAAATGCGCAGGGCCGGAGCCGTCCAGGGTGAAATGCACGTGCCGGTCGGCGGCGCATTGCGGGATCAGCGCCACCGGGAGCGAGGCAGCGTGGGTGGGGAAGGTGCGGAGCTTCACGTCCAGCACGGTGGTCAGCCCGCCGAGCCCCTGGGCGCCGATGCCGAGCGCGTTGATGCGGTCGCACAGAGCCAGGCGGAATTCCTCCTCGCGCGTAGCGGCGCCGCGCGCGCGGATGGCGGGCAGGTCGATCGGGTCCAGCAGCGACTGCTTGGCCAAGCTCATCGCCTTGTCCGGCGAGCCGCCGATACCTAGGCCGATCAGGCCCGGCGGGCACCAGCCTGCGCCCAACCCCTCCATCGTGCGCACGACCCAGTCCGCCACGTCGTCGCTCGGGTTCAGCGCCGCGAACTTCGCCTTGTTCTCGGACCCACCGCCCTTCGCCGCGACATGGACGTCCACCGTGTCGCCCGCCACCAGCTCCACGTGCAGCATGGCCGGCGTGTTGTCGCCGGTGTTGCGGCGGCCGAATAGCGGGTCGGACACCACCGACGCGCGCAGCGGATTGCGCTCGGTCAGCCAGGCCGCGTGCACCGCGTCGTCCACGATCGCCTGCAGGTCGCGGCTGCTGTCGAAACGGGCGCCGAGGCCGACGCGCATGAACACCTGCGCGGTGCCGGTGTCCTGGCAGATGGGCCGACGGCCCGACGCGGCCATCCGCGAATTGCGCAGGATCTGCGACATCGCGTCCCGTGCCGCCCCGCTCTCCTCCCGCCGCCACGCCGCGACGAGGTTCTCGATGTAGTCCGCCGGATGGTAGTACGAGATGAATTGCAGCGCGTCGGCGATGGACGCGATCAGGTCGGCTTCCCGGATGGTCGCCATCGCCCGCTATTCCGCTGCCGCCCGGGCGCCAAATTCCGTCCGGATGCTGGCTGAATGCTGGCCGATGGCCGGAACCGCGCCCAGCGCCGGCACGCGCACCCCGTCGCGGATGGCTGGCGGCGCCACGATCGAGGCAAGCCCGCGTTCCGTCTCCACCGTGACCCGGCGCAGTGCCATGTGATGGGTCAGGTCGGCCACACCGTTGACGAAGCCGAACGCTGTACCGGCCGACCGCAAAAGCCGTGCCGCCTCGTCTCGCCCGAGCCCGGCGAACGCGCGCGCGACCAACGCATCGACCTCCGGCCGATTGGCGACGCGGTCGTTGTTGCTGCCGAAGCCGGGTCGCGCGGGTAGGTCGGGCTGGCCGAGGAACTCCGCGCAGAAGCGGCGCCATTCCCGCTCGTTCTGGATCGAGATCAGCACCACCGCGCCATCGGCCAGCGGGAACGCGCCGTATGGGCAGATGGACGGATGCGCCAACCCGACCCGTTCGGGCGCGCGGCCGGTGCCTTCCGTGTAGAGCAGCGGCACGTTCATCCAGTCCGCCATGCCGTCGAACAGGCTGACTTCCAGCCGGGCGCCCTCGCCCGTGATCCCGCGGGCGATCAGCGCCTCCAGCACCGCCGAGTGCGCCGACATGCCGCACGCGATGTCGCACACGGACACACCCACGCGACCGGGGCCGGCGGGATGACCGGTGATTTGCGCCAGGCCGCTTTCCGCCTGCACCAACAGGTCGTAGGCCTTCATGTCGCTGTAGTCGTGGCCTTCGCCGTAGCCGGTGATGTCGACTGTGATCAGGCGCGGATAGCGACCGCGCAGGGCCTCCGAACCGAACCCGGCCCGGGCAGCCGCGCCGGGGGCGAGGTTCTGGATGAACACGTCCGCTTGGGCCAGGATGGCATGCAGCATCGTCGCGTCGGCCGGGTCCTTGATGTCGGCGACCAGGCTCTCCTTGCCGCGGTTGAGCCAGACGAAGTAGCTCGCCAGGCCGTTCACCGCGGCGTCGTAGCCCCGCGCGAAATCACCCTCCGGCCGCTCGATCTTGATCACCCGCGCCCCGGCATCGGCGAGCCGCGACGAGCAATAAGGGGCGGCGACCGCCTGCTCGAGCGCGACCACGAGCAGGCCGGACAACGGCCCAGGGCGCGCGCGAGTGCCCGAAGCGTGCTGATGGTCCATGCTGGCTAATTCCTCAAACCGTCGACTTATTCTAACTATCTGTCGCCCGCGCGACCGCGACGCCAATACCTTCGGCACGGTGACGCCATAGGCCGCCGGTATGGCCGCGCCCGAGACGCGACCAAGCCTGGCTCAACCTAGCCAGCCCCGACCATCTTGCAGCCGCCGTCACTGAGCGGACGCCATACTTCGGCCGGCTGAAGCGTCTGAACGAGCTTGTAAAGATCCCAAGGGCCCTTGCTCTCCGCCGGGCTCTTGGCTTCGAACAGGAAAGCGGGGTGCAGGTGCTGGCCATCGGCGCGCACCTGGCCCGCACCGAAGCAGTCGTCATCCGTGGGCAAACGCTTCATCGCTTCGACGGCGGCGCGTCCGGACGGCTTGCCGGCGGGAAGCGTGGCGCAGGCCTTCAGGAAATGCAGGGTGGCGGCGTAGGTGCAGGCGTGTTCGGCATTGGGATAATTGGCCGGGCTCTTGACCAGCAGCCGCTTGGTGAAGGCGCGGGTCCGATCGTTCAGATCCCAGTAGAACCCCTCGGTCAGCCGCAGTCCTTGGGCGGTCTGCAGACCGAGGGCATGGATGTCGGTGATGAAAACGACCAGCCCGGCTAGGGTAAGACCGGCAGTGGTCAGGCCAAACTCGCCGCTCTGCTTGATGCAGTTGACGAAGTCGCCGCCCGCGTTGGCGAAAGCGAGTACGTCCGCTCCTGAATTTTGCGCTTGCAGGAGATAGGAGGAGAAGTCGGCCGTTCCGGGGAACGGGTATTTCACGGCTCCGGCCACCGTGCCGCCGATCCGCTGGATGAACGCCGTCAAGTCGCGCTGCATGGCCGCGCCAAAGGCGTAATCGGCCACGAGGATGAACCACTTTTCCTTACCCGCGGCAGACAAGGCGGTCGCCATCGTCTTTGAGATCTGCCAGCTGTCCGACCCCCAATGGATCTGGTTGGGCGAGCAACGGGGGCCTGCGATATCAGCGGAGAAGGCGCCGGTGTTGAGCTGCACCGCATCCCTGTCTTGCGCCAGATCGGTCACGGCGAAGGCGATCGCACTGTTGTTGACGTCTACGACCGCGTCGACACCACCGCGGTCGAACCACTCACGCACCACCGACACGGCCACGTCCGGCTTTTGTTGATGATCGGCCGAGATGATCTCGACCGGCATGGTGTTGCCCGCGGCGGCGAAGTCTTCCATCGCCTGCCGAGCGGCCGCCACGGAAGTTGGGCCGCCCGTGTCGCGATAGGGGCCGGACAGGTCCGTCAGCACACCGACCCGGATGGGACGGGACTGCGACCGCGCCGGGCGTGACCCGGCGAGTGCGACGGACGTGCCGACGAGCAGCGATCGGCGGCTCATTTCCAGTGATGGCGTCATGCGTTCTTCGCCCGAATATTTGTAAGACTATCGCAAGGGGACGGGAGTACGTTCAAGCCCACCCAGCACTCCTGGCAGCGCTCGGTCTTCGCGGCAAAGACGAAAGGACGCGCACTGCTACCTTCCGGCGATAGGAAGCGGAAACACGGCTGCTCACCGAAGCTCCGGACCTTGAGGTGCCGGACCTGCGCTCTTTCCTCGCCCATGTTGGTATCGATGCAGGCTCCTGAGCCGCCATGCCGCCGCGATCTTCACAGCGTGGCCGTGGCAAACTTGCCGGGTTCGAAAAGCTACTGAAGCCGACTTTGGAAAATGACACGCCGCGGTTCGTACGGGGCTGCTGTCCGTCAAACGAACGTATGCCGGACAAACTGGTGTTGGCATGCCACGACCTGACGCCGATCTACCGGCCCAAAGACGGCATGCCGCGCACTCGCAAGGAGTCCACCACGATGGCGAAGGCCGCCGAAGGCTGGCGACGGCTCGGATAGTAGAGGTGATAGCCGACAAACGCGGGGCACCAATCATCCAGCACACGGATGAGGCGGCGATCGGCGAGTTGCCCGGCCACCTGATCCTCCATGACGAAGCCGAGCCCTAAGCCGTCCTCGGCCGCGCGCACGATCATGGCGACGTTGTTGAAGGCGAGCTGGCCTTCGACGCGGACCCGCACCTCACGGCCATCCCTCTCCAATTCCCAGGTGTAGAAGCCGCCGGCCGTGGACAGGCGCAGGTTGATGCAGCGGTGATCGGCCAGGTCCCGTGGCGTCTGCGGGGACGGGTGCCTTGAGAAGTAGTCGGGCGACCCGACGATGGCCATGCGAAGATCGGGTCCGATCCGGACCGCGACCATGTCCTTCGCGATGGCTTCGCCAAGCCGCACGCCGGCGTCGAAGCGGGCCGAGACGATGTCTGTGAGGCTGGAGTCGACGCTCAACTCGACATTGATGTCGGGATAGTCCGGCAGCAGCTGGCGCAGCACCGGCCACAGCACGGTTGTGACCGCGTGTTCGCTGGCGGTGATGCGGAGCGACCCGGCTGGCCGCTCACGCAGTTCTCCCAGCGAGGCAAGCTCCGCGCCGATGCTGTCGAAGGCCGGAGCAACCGTGGCGATCAGTCGCTCCCCGGCCTCCGTGGGCGCTACATTGCGCGTCGTGCGGGTGAGCAGGCGCACGCCGAGCCGTGCCTCCAGCCGCCGGACCGTGTGGCTGAGGGCCGATTGCGAGGTGCCGAGCTTGGCCGCCGCGCGCGTGAAATTGCGCTCGTCGGCAACCGCCATGAAGGCGCTCAGGTCGGCAAGATCTTCGCGGCGCATACATGAACCATAAGTATAGGTTCGTGCCGGATACAACGGCTAATCGCGCCCTCTCCTTGGGCCTACATCGGCACCAACGGACGAGGACCGATCATGGACATCAAGCGCGCGGGATCGCAGCCTTCGGCGAAGGGGCCGGCTGACTACTTCACCGGAGGTGTCCGGGTCGATGCGCCGTTCGGCGGCAGCGGTGCGCTCTCGGGCGCGACTGTCACCTTCGAGCCCGGTGCGCGGACGGCTTGGCACACGCATCCGCTGGGACAGACGATCCTGATCCTCGCCGGGCTTGGCCGTGTTCAGCGCGACGGCGATCCGGTCCAGACCGTGCGGCCCGGCGACATCGTGTTCTTCGCCCCGGGCGAGAAGCACTGGCACGGCGCATCCCCCGCCTGCGCCATGAGCCACACCGCAATTGCCGAAAAGCAGGACGGCCAGGTCGTGACCTGGCTGGAGCACGTCACCGACGAACAATACGGAAAGGAGGCGCAGTGATGCCCGAAGAGCAGAGCGCTGCGCAGCGCGCTTATGGCCCCACGACGCAGGAGTTATGATGTCGATACAGGTCGCAACCGCAGAGGGGGCGCCGTCCGCGTCTGCAACGGCTCGCCATGTTTGGCTACTCGCGCTGATGGCCGCGCTGATGGGATTCGGCTCGATCTCGACGGACCTCTATTTGCCAGCGATGCCGACCATGGCGCGCGAGCTGGGCGGCAGCGCCGGGTCCGTGGAGTGGACGATATCCGGTTATCTCATCGGCTTCAGCCTTGGCCAGTTGCTGTGGGGGCCGATCGGGGACCGCTACGGGCGGCGCTTGCCGGTGGCGGCCGGGTTGGTGCTGTTCGTGGTGGGTTCGGCCGGCTGCGCGATGGCGGGCAGCGTGCCGGGGATCATAGGATGGCGTGTCGTCCAGGCGCTCGGCGCCTGCGCGAGCGTCGTGCTCGCCCGCGCGATGGTCCGCGATCTCTACGCCGGAGCGCGTGCCGCGCAGATGATGTCGACCCTCATCACGGTCATGGCGATCGCGCCCCTGGTTGGGCCGCTGGTCGGCGGCCAGGTCCTCGCCGTCGCGGGCTGGCGGGCGATCTTCTGGCTGCTGGTCGTCGTGGGCGCTGCGACCCTGGTGGCCTTGTTCACCGTTCCCGAGACGTTGCCGCCGGAGCGGCGCCGGATCGAGCCGCTGGGCCGGGCGCTGCTGGGCTATGGTTCGCTGCTGCAGGACCCGGCGCTTCTCGCCTATATCGGCGCCGGCGGCTTCTTCTACGGCGGCATGTTCGCCTTCATTGCCGGTTCGCCGTTCGCCTATGTGACTTACTACCACGTGCCACCGCAGGCTTATGGCCTGCTGTTCGCGCTGGGCATCGTCGGCGTCATGGCCGCGAACACGATCAACGCCCGCCTGGTCACACAGATCGGCAGCGATCGCTTGATGCGCTGGGGCACACTCGGGGCGGCAATGGCGGGGCTGGTGCTCGCCGTGGCGGCGCGGACCGGCTGGGGCGGGCTGCTCGGCCTGGTGCTGCCGCTGTTCGCCTTCGTGTCGGCAACCGGGTTCATCGTCGCCAACTCGATCGCAGGCGCGCTGTCGCGCCGGCCGGACCGGGCCGGCGCGGTCTCCGCCCTTGTCGGTGCAGCGCAGTATGGCGCCGGCATCGCCAGCTCCGCCTTGGTCGGCGCGTTTGCCGACGGAACCCCCTGGCCGATGGGTTGGGTGATCGCCATCGCCGGGCTGGGCAGCGCGGCGAGCGGCTGGGCATCGTTCCGCATCTCGTCCGCCATACCCACTGGAGAACCATCATGAAGAACATCATCGTCGTCATTGGCGCCGGGTCGATTGGCCAAGCCATCGTACGGCGAGTGAGTGCGGGCAAGCACGTCCTGCTGGCCGACACTCGTCTCGAGAACGCCGAGGCGGCGGCGGCAACCCTGACCGACGCCGGCTTCGACGTTTCGACGTCGACCGTCGACGTGTCGTCTCGCGCTTCGGTGCATGCTCTCGTCAACTTGGCCACCTCGTTGGGTGAGGTGTCGGGCGTCATTCAGGCCGCCGGCGTCTCCCCCTCGCAGGCGCCGCCAGAGACCATTCTCAAGGTCGATCTCTACGGGACCGCGCTGGTCTTGGAGGAGTTCGGCAGCGTCATCGCGCGCGGGGGCGCCGGGATCGTGATCGCGTCGCAGTCCGGCCATCGCCTGCCCCCGCTATCGGTCGAGCAGAACGCGGCACTTGCGACGACGCCGGTCGACGCGCTGCTGCGCCTACCGATGCTGCAGCCGGATCAGGTAAAGGATTCGCTGCATGCCTACCAACTCTCGAAGCGCGGCAACTCGCTTCGGGTGATGGCCGAAGCTGTCCGGTGGGGAAAACGCGGTGCGCGGGTCAACACGATCAGCCCCGGCATCATCATCACACCGTTGGCGAATGACGAGTTGAAAGGCCCCCGCGGGCCTGGCTACCGACGCATGATGGAGATATCGGCGGCGGGACGTGCGGGCACGCCAGACGAGGTGGGAACCGTTGGCGCGCTGCTGATGGGGCCGGACGGTGCGTTCATCACCGGCAGCGACTTCCTGATGGATGGCGGGGTGACGGCAGCCTACTGGTTTGGCGACCTCACTCCTCGGTAGGTGTGCGCCAACTCGGTCCACATGTGGCCCAAGCTCATCTCATCCCGCCAAACCACCCGCCCCGTCCACCAATCGAAGGTCAGACGGACACATCGTGATACTTCGGCGCTGCTGTGCCCCGGACGGCCCTGGCCTACCGCCGGGAAGGTTGAAGAAGTAGCAGCGCGAGTAACGACAGACCGGTGAGCGAACCTGTCAGCAGCAGCGCCGCGAGTGGGCCGCCCCTGTCGAGCACAAGGCCGAACAGAAGCGGCGCACCGCCCTGTACGATGCGGGCGGGTGCGGCGAGAAGACCGGTGCGTAACCCGTATCCCGCAGCGCCGAACAGCTGGAGCGGCAAGGTGCCGCGCGCGATCGTCAGCATGCCGTTTCCTGCGCCGTGCAACAGCACAAAGGGAATGGCGGCCGGCGCGCCAATCAAGGCAAGCAGCACCGCCCCGAGTGGATGCAACCCTGCCGCCAAACGGGCCGAGATCATGGGTGCGGCATGGCGCAGCAGGCCGAACTCCGCGATCCGGGCAGCGACTTGTGCCGGGCCGACAAGCGCGCCCGCTGTGATGGCGGCCGCGGACGTCGCGCCCATTGCCTCGAGGAGGCGGGGCAGATGGGCGGCAAGCGCTGTCGAGACGAACCATGTGGCGCCGAACACCCCAGCGAGGATGATCATCGTCCACGGCACCCCGCCCGCCACGACCCCGATGGGCGCTACGACGGGGGCAGGTGGTGGCGACTGCGGCACGAGCCACCGATTCAGCGGAAGCCCCAGCAGCAGGTGTAGGGCGGCCCAAACCAGCAGTGCTCCGCGCCAGCCAACCGCGTCGATCAGCGCCGTGCTGAGTGGCCAGCCCACCGTGCTGGCGAAGCCCGCGAACAAGGTGATGCCGGTGATGGCGTTGCGCGCCTCTCGCCCATAGAGGCCGGCTACGGTCGCGAACGCCGCTTCGTAGAGCCCGAAGCCCATGCCGACGCCGATCACCAGCCACGCCGCTGCCAGACCGATCGGACCGGTGACGTAGGACAGCAGCACCAGCCCTACGGCAAAGACCAGATTCGTCGCTGTCAGCACATCCCGGCCGCCATAGCGGTCGATCATGCGACCGGCCACGGGTCCGAGCAGCCCAGAGAGCAGCAGCGCCGCCGACACGCTGCCATAGAACCAGGTGCGCGAGAGGTGCAGGTCGGCCGACACGGGGTCGGTGAACACGGCGGTCAGATAGTAGGTCGAGGCCCAGGCGAGCGTCTGCGTGATACCGAGCGCCGAGACAACGATAGCCTTGTCATGGCGCTGCGGGCGCCAACTCATCCCGTCCGTGCGTCGGCGATACTGCGCGCCGCCGCGGCCTCCCTGCCGGCTTTGTCCATGCGTTCGCTGTAGCGATGGACCAGCTCCTCACACACATCCACCAGGCGCTCGTAATGCGACCCAGCCGGCAGGCGTCCAGCCGTATCGAACAGTTCGAACGCTTTGGGCACGCTGGACCGGTTGGGAATGGTCACCATCCGCATCCAGCGCCCGAGCAGGCGCATGGCGTTCACGGCGTTGAACGACTGACTTCCGCCGGACACCTGCATGACGGCCGGCCGTTCCCGGGTCGGCGGCTCGAAATGGTTTCGATCGAGCGCCGGGAGCGGGTCTTGGCTCACGCCGCACCCCGTTCGTACCAGCCGCGGGAGCGGCGCACGATCTGCACGACGGACAGCATCACCGGCACCTCGACCAGCACGCCGACGACGGTCGACAGCGCCGCCCCAGACTGGAAGCCGAACAGCGCGATGGCCGTTGCGACCGCCAATTCGAAAAAGTTGCTGGCCCCAATCAGCGCCGACGGCCCGGCGACGCACCAGGCGACCCCAAGGCGTCGGTTGAGCCAGTATGCCAAGCCGGCGTTGAAATAGACCTGGATCAGGATGGGCACGGCGAGGAGTGCGATCACCGTCGGCTGGCGGATGATCTGCTCGCCTTGCAGGCCGAACAGCAGCACGAGCGTCAGCAGCAGCGCCGAGAGCGACAGCGGGGCGAGGGTGCGCAGCGTGCGCGACAGCGCGCCCTGGCCGCCGCCAGCCAGCAGCGCTCGCCGCCAGAGCTGCGCCACCACGACCGGCACGATGATGTAGAGCACGACCGAGAGGATCAGCGTGTCCCAGGGCACCGTGATCGACGACAGGCCGAGCAGCAGGGCGACGAGCGGGGCGAAGGCCACGATCATGATGGCGTCGTTCAGCGCGACCTGGGACAGCGTGAAGTGCGGCTCCCCATCGACCAGGTTCGACCAGACGAACACCATGGCAGTGCATGGAGCCGCCGCCAGCAGGATCAGCCCGGCGATGTAGCCGTCGATCATGCCCGCCGGCAGCAGCGGCCGGAACAGGTGGGAGATGAACAGCCAGCCGAGCAGCGCCATGGAGAACGGTTTGACCAGCCAGTTGATGCCGACCGTGGCCGCGATCCCGCGCCAATGGCTCTTCACCTGGCCGAGGGCGGCCAGGTCGATCTTCAGCAGCATCGGGATGATCATCAGCCAAACCAACACAGCGACCGGCAGATTGATCTGCGCGACGGTCGCGGTACCGAGGGCATGGAACACGCCCGGCACGGCCTGGCCGAGCCCGATGCCGACGACGATGCACAGCGCCACCCAAAGTGTCAGGTAACGCTCGAACGTGCCCATGGACGGCGCCTTGCCTGGCGCCGTCGCAACTGCCTCGCTCATGAGGCCGGCCTTGCCAGCAGCTGGCCGCCGGCGTCGACGACCAGCTCGCCATCCTCCCTGGCGAAGGCCGTGCGTTGCGGCGTGGGTAGAAGATCGAGAACGGTTTCCGAAGGCCGGCAGAGCTTCACGCCGAGCGGCGTCACCACCAGGGGGCGATTGATGAGGATCGGATGCGCCACCATCGCGTCGAGCAGGTGGTCATCCGTCAGCGCCGGGTCGCCCAGGCCTAGTTCGGCATAAGGTGTCCCTTTCTCGCGCAGCAGGGCGCGTGGCGTGAGCCCGGCCCGCTCGATGAGCTGCACCAACATGGCGCGGGCTGGTGGTGTTTTCAGATACTCGACCACATGCGGCTCGAGGCCGGCGTTGCGGATCATCGCGAGTGCGTTGCGCGAGGTGCCGCAAGCCGGGTTGTGATAGATGATGACGTCCATTTGCGTGCTCAGGCGCTGCTACATGCAGGGCTGCAGCAGGCCGCCGGTGCCGCCAGTTCGGGCTTTGGGGCGCAGCAGGCGGCCGGGTCGGCTACGCGGATGGGGCCGAGGTCAGCGCTGTCGCCGTAGATCGTACTCTCGCCCGAAGTCAGGAAGGTTTCCCACGATAGGCCCTGCGGATCGGTGATCCAGGACTTCTCGGATTGGGCATAGCAACAGGTGGTTGCGCCCTCATCGAGCACGGGCCGGTCGGCCGCTTGCAGCCGGTCATAGACCTCGTGCAACTCGTCCTTGGTCTCGACCTGGATCCCTAGGTGATCGAGGCCAGACTTTCCGCTGCGGGTCGAGATCGCGAAGTTCACCCGCGGATCGTCCAGCATCCACTTCACGTAGTCAGGCTTGGTGACGCTCGGCTCGGCCGCGAACAGCGTGCTGTAGAAGCGGGACGAAGCGGCGAGATCATCGACGGACACGTGCACGTGCAGGCGCTTCATGGCGTTCCTCCTTCTCGATGGTGGGTTCAAAAGCGGCCAAACCGCAGGCGGCAGCATCGCCCTGGCAGCAGTTCTCGGTGAGGTAGGCGAGCAGGTCGTTCATCACCGGGTATTCGGCCGTGTAGATGAGCGACCGGCTCTCACGCCGAAATTTCACGAGGTGCGCGTGCTTGAGCTGATTCAGATGGAACGACAGCGTGGCGCTAGGCAGGCCGAGCTTCTCGCCGATCTGGCCGGCCGGCATGCCCTCAGCTCCGGCTTGAACAAGCAGCCGGAAGATGTCGAGCCGAGTCTCCTGCGCGAGGGCCGCTAAAGCAGCGATGGCATACAGCTTTTCCATCTCTCCGTTATTGTAGAGATGTCGAGAATGGTCAATCTTTGTGTGGGAGATGGCTGTCCGTCAAACGACCGTTGAATGGCCGAGCCAGGAATGTCCGGAAACCCTGGACAGAAGAATGAGAAGGCGGACACGATGAATGTTGGACTGGAATACGGACAGATGAGACGGCGCGTCCAGTTCGCACTGGTCCTACTGTATTTAGCGACCGCTCCCGCACCGGTCGCGGCTGGAACGTGGTTCCGGAACTTCGGCGGCGCTTGGTCACTGCTCAACGTGCCATCCCTCTTGCATCCTGAAATCACGCGTCTCACCGGTAATGGGAGCCGCCGAACATCCTGCTACGTGGACCTTTGTTTCCACGGGAACTCTGGCGGATAGAAGCCTAAAACTCAGCATCTTCAGCAGACAGACTCAGGAGCGGAGAACATTGTCCTCCATTTTCGTGGCGTGCCTGCGTTTTCACACAGCCTCGACACTTAGCGGACAACAACTTACTCGGCCGCGAGGGCGTTCAACGCCTCAAGTGACGTGATGTGCCAATAATTCCGACCGGACTTGAAGCGTTCAATCATCGCCTCCAGCCGGGGCTTCAAGACTTGATCGACATGCCAGATCATTTCAAAGAGGCGTTTGGTCA
>CAZZVQ010000122.1:0-15219 GCA_964657565.1 uncultured Acetobacteraceae bacterium | reverse complement strand
GGTACCCCACCCGTCGACACCCCCGAGCCAGCATCGATTGCTTTGCTGGCCGGTGCTCTCGCCGTCGTCATCTTCTCGCGCGCCCTCTGGCTCGTCCGCAGCCGGCGCGGCTAGCGCAACGGAGGGTCAGCCCTGCGACTGTGCCTGACGAAGCGGCCGCCAGTCGCGGAAGAAGGCCGTACCGATCAGGCTCGCCAAATTGCTCAGATCACGCTGAAGCTTGTCGAGAAAATCGTGCAAGCCACCGCCAGGCTGGATAAACCCAGACCCAAGCCGCAGCGCCTCGCGAAGCTCATGCACCTGCTCCAGCGGACCAGCCGTATCGCGCAGATTATACCGCGCCCGTAATTGCTCGAGATGCCATCCCATGTCGCGCACGCAGAGCGAAGCGCTGCGCGCGAACGTCGTGTCCGACAGCAAGAACGACACCACATCCCACGGCTCGAACCCGGCCTGCGCGACCCGGCGGAACGCATGATAGCCCGCCGCAGCACGCAGCACCGCATTCCACTGCGTCAAATCGACCACCCGCCGCTCTTCGCCCGAGCCCTGCACCAGCAAATGGTATTTGATGTCGAGCAACCGAGTGATCTGGTCCGTCCGCTCCAGCAACCGCCCAAGCAGATAGAAGTGCCACCCCTGATCGCGCGCGAACGTCCCCTCGGTGATGCCAGTATGGGCCTGCACCCCCTCCTTGAGACGCCGGCACAGGCGAGACAGCGCATCCCCCTCCAGATCGGCCGCCGTCGTGGCCAACACGGACCGATGGAACAGGTTCAACTGCATCCACATCTCGGTGCTGATCAGCGGCCGCAACGTCCGGGCGTTCGTGCGCGCATATTCCATCGAGGCCGGCACCCCGTTGGGATTGTCCGGCTCCAGCAGATAGAAGCTCTTGACCGTGACCGCATCGATCGTTCGCCCCTTCAGGTTCGGACCATCGGCATTGATCGACACCAGCGCCGACCACGATCCGGCCTCCCCGCCGGGTCCCTCGAACATCTGCGTGACGTCGATCAATCGCGCCAGGTTTTCGACCCGCTCGAGATACCGGGCCATCCAGAACAGGCCCTCCGCGTCACGCGTCAGCAGCGTGTTGCTATGCAAACTCATTCAGCCAATACCCACGTATCTTTCGAGCCGCCGCCCTGCGACGAGTTGACGATCAAACTCCCCTCCTTCAGCGCCACCCGCGACAAGCCGCCCGGTAGCACCCAGGTCGACCGTCCCGTCACCGCGAACGGCCGCAAATCGAGGTGACGCGGTCTCAATCCGTGATCGGTGAGCGTCGGCGCAACCGACAGGCCAATCATCGGCTGGCTGATCCAGTTCGACGGATCCGCGACCAGCGCCGCTCGGGCAGCGTCCAACTCGGCCTTGCTGGCCCGCGGACCAACCGTGATCCCATACCCGCCGCTTTCACCCACTGGCTTGATGACCAACTCGTGCAGATGCGCCATCGTGTAATCGAACCCTTCCTTCTCGCCGCAGATATTGGTCTGCACGTTCGGCAGGATGGCGTCCTCGCCCAGATAGTATCTGATGATCCGCGGCATATACGCGTATATCGCCTTGTCGTCCGCCACGCCGGTCCCGACCGCATTGGCCAGGCTGACCGTGCCCTTGCGCCACGCCCCGATCAGCCCGCGCACCCCGAGCGCGCTATCCGGCCGGAACACCGCCGGGTCGAGGAAGTCGTCGCTGATCCGCCGATAGATGGTGTGCACGGGCCGCAGGCCCGCAGTCGTACGCATCCAGACCCGATCGTCCTCCACGACCAGATCGGCTCCCTCGACCAGCGGCACGCCCATCTCGCGCGCCAAGAACACATGCTCGAAATAGGCCGAATTGTAGATCCCGGGCGACAGCAGCACGACCTGCGGATCGTCCACGCCCTCGGGCGCGATCTCATCCATCGCGTTGCGCAGCCGGCGGCCGTAATCGTCCACCGGCCGAAGCTTGATGCCGCTGATCAGGTCCGGAAAGTTCCGCAGCATCAAATGCCGGTTCTCGATGACATACGACACGCCCGACGGCGTCCGGGCGTTGTCCTCCAGCACGCAGAAGGCACCGTGCTCGTCGCGGACGATGTCGATCCCGCAAATATGGACGTAGGTCCCGAACCGGACGGGAAAACCCTCCATCTCCGGACGGTAGTTCGCGTTCTGGAAGATGAGCGGACCCGGCACGATCCCGTCCGCCACGATCTTGCGTCCGTTATAGATGTCCGCAAGGAACATATTGAGCGCCAGCACCCGCTGCCTGACCCCGCGCTCCAGCAAGTCCCACTCGCGGCCCGGGATGATGCGGGGCACGCAGTCGAACGGCAGGATCCGGTCGATCGCCGTCGCGTCCGTATAGACGGTGAAGGTGATGCCGAGCGCCATCAGATCGCTCTCGGCCGTCGCGGCACGCGCCCTGAGTTGTTCGAGCCCGATCTCGGCAATCTGCCGGCGGACATGCTCCCCCGCCGGACCCGCCGCCCCCGGGCCGGTCAGTTCACAATAGAACCGCCCCGGGTCGTAGGTTCCAAATGGATCGAAACGAGTCATTTTGAACGTCCAAACATCATCGATGAGATTGCACCGCAGCATGACCGGTGCGGTGCCGCGAGGAAAGAGGCCCGGGCCGATCTATTGTGTTTCAGCCGACCAGAGACTCGCCATTTCAGTTGCATTTCCACGCGCTAGCCGGTTTACCTCACCCGGAAGATGACGGGCGCTCCCAAGCCTGTCACGCGAGGAGAATACGATGCGAATGCTCATTTCCGGCCTGGTTGCCGCCGGGTTGCTCACCAGCCAAGCTGCCGGCGCGGTCTGCGTTTCGCCAGCCGACCGCGAGGCGCTGGACATCGCCAGTCTCAAGACTCAGCTGATGGTTCAGACGCTGACCTGCAAAAGCGACGCCGACTACAACGCCTTCATCTCCAAATTCAAACCCGAGCTGACAAGCGACGAGCGGGCCGCCAGCACCTATTTCTCCCGCACCTACGGCCGCACCAGTCAGAAGCGGCACGACGAGTACATGACCTTGCTCGCCAACGCCAAAGCTGACGCCAGCCAGAAGGAAGGCAGCCGATTCTGCGGCCATAATGAGGAAATCTTCAAAGAAGTCCTCGCGCTCAAGAACGGCAGTGAATTGCGGGAATATGCCGCCGGCCGCGCCACGGGCCAGCCCATCGACTTCCAGACCTGCGAAGCGAGCAACAGCCCCGAGCGCCCGGCCCGCACCTCGTCGACACGCCACAAGAAGTAAGCCCGCGGGGCTCGCACCACGGCGCGAGCCCCCGGTCGATCAACGCAGCAGGATCTCGACCCGGCGGTTCTGCGGCTCCCGCACGCCGTCCGCGGTCGGCACCAGCAGGCGCGTCTGTCCGAAGCCTTGGATCGAGATGGCTGCCCGCGGCACACCGTCGCGCACCAGCTCGTTCGCAACATTCTGCGCACGTCGCACCGACAAGCCCTGGTTGTATCCAGCTTTACCCGAGGTGTCGGTATAACCGTTGACCTCGATCCGGGTCACTTGCGTCCGAGTGGTCGCCTGTGCGGCTTCGCTCACCACTTGGCGCGCCCGCGGCGTCAGGTCCGCCCGGTCCCAGTCGAAGAACACGAGATAAGTTCGCGCCGCCGTTGCCACCGGAACCGGCGCCACTGCGGGCGCCTCGACAGGGGGCGGCACCACGTTGAACGCGTAATGCAACCCGAGCATCAGCGCGTGGTCGTAGTCGCCCCTAGTCTTGTACTGCCCCAGTCCCGGCACGCTGTTGACCCGGGTTGCGTAGGTATGGTCCCCGTTGACCGCGTAGTAGCGGTACTCCGCGACGAGAGACAGCCCGACCACGGGAGGTATCGGGAAAGATAGCCCGGCGATCGCCTGGTAGGCGAACCCGTTGTCGCTCGCATTGATCCGACCGGTGTAAGGCGGCAGCACGAAGCCGGCTCGCTGATCGATCCGCACATATCCGGCGCCCGCGCCGATATACGGATAGACGTAGGGGCTGCCGATATCGAGATCGAATAGCACGTTCGCCATCGCGCCATACTTCTCTTCACGGCCGCTGGTCGCGAAACCGGGGGTGCCGTGGCCGTAGTCATTCCGACGGTAATTGCCTTCCGCCTCCAAGCGCAGCCCGTTCCCGAAGCCGTAGCCGACGCTGCCGATACCGACATAGCCGGTATCGAACCCGCTGCTGCCGTATCGCGGACCCGGCGACCCCGGGATGGCGACGCGGACTTGTTCGCGCTGCATGAAATTGGCCCCGCCGACCGCGCCGATGTAGAGGCCGGTCACCGGCTGAGCGGATGCGGCATAACCGCCAGCTAACCCCGTCAGAACCGTGGCGGCGAACAGTGTTTTACGCGACATCGAGATCCCTTCCGAGCGGCCGAATCGACGCTCTCTCCAGATACTTTAGCCAAAGAAAAAGGCTGGCCCATCGCTGGACCAGCCTCTTCTATCAGGCTTGATCGGCCAGCCCAAGGCGGCTGGCCGATCGGCGCCCATCGACTACTGCAGGATGATTTCGACGCGACGGTTCTGCGGCTCGCGCACCCCGTTGCCCGTCGGAACCAGCAGACGCGTCTCGCCGTAGCCCTGGATCGAGATCGCAGCGCGCGGCACGCCGTCACGCACGAGCTCGTTCGCAACGCTCTGCGCACGACGGACCGACAGGCCCTGGTTGTAGCGCGGCGTGCCCGACGTATCGGTATAGCCGTTGACCTGGATCCGCGTGACCTGCGTGCGCGTGGTCGCCTGGGCGGCCTCGGCAACGACCTGGCGGGCGCGCGGGGTCAGGTCCGCCTTGTCCCAGTCGAAGAAGACAAGGTAGGTGCGCGCGATGCCAGCGGCCGGGACCATAGGAGCCGGAGCGGCGGGCGGCGGCGGCGGCGCTGCGTTGAAGGCGTAGCGAACGCCGACCAGGATCTCGTGGGTGTAGTCGTCGTC
Organism: uncultured Acetobacteraceae bacterium; assembly: GCA_964657565.1. GTDB lineage: Bacteria > Pseudomonadota > Alphaproteobacteria > Acetobacterales > Acetobacteraceae > JAVVHH01. The sequence continues at coordinate 10,275 of CAZZVQ010000122.1, read as the reverse complement.
GAAGCGCAGCGAGGCACGCGTCGAGGTTCCGCCCAACGCGAGCGGACGGGTGGACGCATACTGGTAGTGGTAGGTCCGCTCACCAGCCAGGCCGAGGAAGCGGTATTCCGCCGTCAGCGACAGGCCAGGGATGGTCTGGATCGGGAAGGACAGACCGACGATGCCCTGATAGGCGAAGTCGCCCTGACCATCATTGGTACGGAACTGATACACACCGAACGGATTGTTCACGCCAGCCGTCGCCGGCACGGAGCCGAGGATGCGTGCATTCTTGTGCTGAGCCCAGGCATAGCCGGCACCGACGCCGACATACGGGACGACCGGGATCGAGCCCATTCCGAAAACGGCCGGGTCGATGTCATACAGGACGTTGACCATGCCGCGATATTTGTATTCGTCGCCACCGAAGTTGGCGACACCCACGACTGCGCTGCCGCCAGCCTTCTTGAAGCGGCTCTGGTCGAACCCGCCTTCGAGCTCGAAGCGCAGGCCGTTACCGAGACCGTAACCAACGCTGACGACGCCGGCGAAGCCAGGGCCCATGTTGATCGTACGCTTACCGAGCAGGTTGGTCGCGCTGTTCGGAACCGTGGCGACCTGCGGCAGACGGGTCCGCTCCAGGGTCTGGTTCTGCATAAAGTCGACGCCAGCGCCGGCACCGATGTAAAGGCCGCTGATGGCTTGGGCCTGAGCTGCGACCGGGGCCGCTGCCAGGACCGTGGCGGCAAGTAGCGCGCTACGGAGCTTCATAACTTTCTCTCCTCAATTTCAATTCTGCGGTTCAACGCAGCCAGGGGCTCGGTCGCTCGGGACTCGCTCCCCCGCCTCTCGGTGACCGAGTAATACCACCATCTTCCGCAAGTGCGAGAGAGTTTAGGCAGTTTAGACCTGCGTGTGGCGCATCAGCAACATGCATGAGAGCAGATTTGACACACACAGGCCCGTGAACTCCCGGCAGGCAATACCATCAGCCACGCGATCAAACCACCTTAGCCTCGAACGGCGGGAGGAGGTCTGGCGCGGTAAACTCCAGAACCCAGAGATCAGGATCGCGTTTCACCTGTCGAGCGATATAGGCCTCGGCTGTGGCTTCCGCGACACCATCCGGACCGGTCGCCCGGATCCACGCACTCTCCCCGGCCGCCCGAACCTGTGACAACACGCTGAATTCGTCTCGCCGACGCAATACCAGCAGAATGCCGCCCGCATCCGGATCGCCCCGGCGCACCACGACCCCAGGCCGCCCATCGCGGTCGCCCATCCGCAGCGCCATCTGCACCCAGAGCCCAACCTTGATCCGCGGCTCTTCCATCACGCCCCTCCCACCATGGCGCGACGGGCAAATCCTGTGCAGAATCGGCGACTCATCGCTCGTGAGGGATCTCTGATGCTGCGTTTGCTTGCCATGCTGCTCCTGTTCGCCGGCCCGGCGATGGCGGCCGACAAGGTTGCGCTCGGGTTGGACTGGAAGGCCGAAGCCGAATACGGCGGCTACTATCAGGCGGTCGCCACCGGTCTCTATGCCCAGCGATCCTGCTCGCCCATCCCGGCCAGGGCAACGACAGCTTCGAGGCCCTGCGCGGCAAGCCGATCATGATCGGCGCCGACACCCGCGCCTGATCCAGCGTCGTCTTTGTCACCCACTCGATCGACGAAGCCGGACTAGGCGCGCTCGAAGCTTGGGCGCCGCGCCGGCACTCTTGATGGGAGGCGAGCGCGCTGTCAGAGAGGACGGTAGTAGATACAGAGGGATCGATGGCGGACTCCAAGCGGATGACCGAGGGCCAGCGCGCCTACGAGCAGAAGCGCGCGGCCAAGGCCGGCAAATCGCTCGACACATGGATGGACCAGAAGCGCAAGCAGCAGGAAGAGGCCGCCAAACAGGCCGCCCCCCCGGTGCCGCCGAAGAAGCCCGGTCTGATCCGCCGCCTTCTCGACCGGGCCCACAAGCCGCTTTGATCCCGCTGGTCGCGCACGCGGACTGGAGCGTGGCGCCAGCGAAGCGATGGATGTCGGTCGCCACGCCGCATGGTCGTGGCTGGCGGGTCGAGATCGAGAGGGTCGGCGACCTGGAGACGCTGTTCTCCCGCCTCCGGGCCCGGGCCGCCAGCGCGCCGATCGCCCTGGGCATCGATGCCCCGATCGGCCTGCCCTCCGCCTATCGGCGCACCCAGCCCGATTTCCCGGCGTTTCTGCGCGCGCTGACCGCCGCGGATCGGTTCTTCGAGGTCGCCGACGCGGCATCGGACATCAGCCTCGAGCAGCCCTTCTATCCGCGACGGTCGCCGGCTGGCGTGCGGCGGACGCATCTGCTGGAAGGGCTTGGTCTCGAGCATGGCGAGCAGTTGCTTCGGCAATGCGAGCGCAAACTGGGCGCCCAACCGGCGGCCTCGCCCATGTTCTGGACGCTGGGGGCCAATCAGGTCGGGAAAGGCGCGATCTGCCTGTGGCGGGACCTGCTTCTTCCGGCGATACACGCGCCCGGTCCGCCGCTACTCTGGCCGTTCGACGGGTCGCTGGCCGAACTGCTGCAGCCGGGGCGCATCGCTGTCGCCGAAACCTACCCGGCCAGCGCCATGCGGCAGATCGGGTTGCGCTTCAAGGGCAGCAAACGCCGTCAATCCGACCGCGGCGCCGTTGCCCGGGCGCTCCAGACCGGGCTGCAGGACGCTGACGCCGAACCCGACGCCCCTCTCTCGACCAAGATCGACGACGGTTTCGGCGCCAGTGCCGATAGCGAAGATCAATTCGATAGCCTGATCGGTCTCCTCGGCATGCTGCAGATCATCCGCGACCCGGCCCGCGATCACCTCCCCGAGCCCGCCATCCGCCGCTGGGAAGGCTGGATCCTCGGTCGCCCGCTAAGCACTTCTTAGCCTTTGCCCCGTATCATTGCCCTCGACTTGATGGAAAGCGGTGGTGAGCAGGCATCGACGGATCGCGGGGCGGCACGTGTCTGAGCCAAACAGCATCGCCCATCGCGCGATCACCGGCGCGGCCTGGATGGTCGCGTTCCGCATGTTCTCGCGCGTGCTCGGCATCGCCAGCACGCTCGTGCTCGCACGCCTGCTCGACACCGCCGATTTCGGCATCGTCGCCATCGCCTTCACGATCTCGGCCGCCTTCAACTCGCTCTCAAACGTCGGCGTCACCGAGAACCTCGTCCGCCATCAGAAGGTCGGGCGGGACGAGCTGGATACCGGCTTCACCATCCAGGTCATCAAAGGCGGGATCACCGGAATCCTGCTCCTCGCTGCCGCCCCGCTCGCCGCCGCCTGGTTTTCCGAGCCGCGGCTCGAGAAGGTGATCTACATCCTCGCCTTCGCCTTCGCGCTCAGCGGCATCGAGAACATCGGCATCATCCATTTCCGCCGCGACATGCAGTTCGACCGCGAGTTCCAACTCTCGGCGATCGAGCGCGTGCTCACCTTCGCAACCACGCTCGTCGCCGCCGTGCTGCTCCGCAGCTACTGGGCGCTGGTGATCGGCACGGTCGTGGCCAAGATCGTCCGCGTCATCGCCAGCTACGCCATGCAGCCCTACCGGCCGAAATTCGGCCTGCGCGCCTGGAAGGACCTGGCCGGGTTCTCGATGTGGATGTGGCTGTCGAGCCTCGTCTATATCGTGTGGTTCCGGGCCGACCCGCTGGTGGTGGGCTCCCAGATCAGCAAGGCCGATCTCGGCCTGTTCGTGGTCGCCCTCGATATCGCGCTGCTGCCCACGACCGAGATCATGGAGCCGATCGGGGCGGTCCTCTTCGCCGGCTTCGCCGCCGAGCGAAACGCCGGGCGCGATCCGCGCGCCCACGCTTTCGGCCTGGCGGTCTCCCTAATGGCGGTCATGGCGCCGATCGCGCTCGTCCTGTCGGCCGCCGCGACCGATGTCGTCGGTGTGCTGCTCGGCGCCAAATGGAGCGCGGCGGCGCCGATCGTCGCCATCTTGACCCTCTCGGTCCTGTTCTCGCCCTTCACCAACACCGCGTCGCAGGTGCTGACCGCGGTCGGAAAAGTGCGCGCTAACCTGGCCGTCATCTCCTGCGCCACGGTCGTCAAGGTCAGCGTGCTCTACATCGCGGCCCAGACCGGCAATCTCACCCTCATCGCCGTGGCCTCGCTGACGATCACCTCGGTCGAGTCCTGCATGTTCACCCTCATGCTGCGCCGCAACGGGAGCCGGATGACCGGCATGGTCTGGCCACTCCTGCGCATCCTCTGCAGCCTCGGATCAGCCGCGCTGGCCATGAAACTGACCGGGATCGCCTGGTCGGGCGACGTCGCCCTGCCCGCCGCCACCTGCCTCCTACGCGGAACCGTGCTCGGCGCCGTCGGTCTCGGCACCTATGCGGCGGTCCTTTTGGCGCTCTGGTCGCTCGCCGGCCGCACCGACGGGCCGGAACGCCAGATCATCACCGTCCTGGTGCCCATGTTGACCCGGCTCGGACAACGGATTGCGAGCCTGTTCGCGCGCAAGAACCTCGATGCCGCGTAAGTCAGGAACTCAGGACCGCGGCCGATCCAGCCCGCTATCCACGGCCGCCTGCAGGCCCGCCGGGTCGTGCAGGATCAGCGAAACGCGAGTCCGCTGCACCATGCCGGCATCCACCAAGGCGGAAATCTCGCGCGAGATCGTCTCCCGCCGGGCGCCGATGCGCGACGCCAACTCCTCCTGCGTCGGCAACGGGTTGAGTAGGCGCGTGCCGTCCGGCTTCGGCCGGCTCAGCCGGAGCAACTCCGCGACCAGCCGCAGACGGATCGGCAACGCCGTCATCTCGAGCAGGCGCCGGTTCTGCCCGCGGATGCGCGACGACAGCAATTGCATCAGCCGCAGCCCGATTTCGCGCGACGCGAACACCGCTTCATGGAACGCCCGCGCCGACAGCGAGCACATCTGCGTCCGCACCAGCGCCTCGATCCGCGCCGAGCGCGGCACGCCGTCGATCGCGGACATCTCGCCGACGATTTCGCCGGCCGCAAAATCGCCCAGGATCTGGGTCCGCTCACCGCTGGCCGTCTGCATCGAGACGCGCACATGGCCCTGGACGATGAAATACACGTCGGTCGTCGGGTCCTCGAAGTCGAGGATGATCCGGTCCGCGTCCGCGTCGAACCACCGCGCATGCCCGGCGAGCCGGGCCAGCACTTCGGGCGGGGCACCGGCAAAGAATGCGTGGCGCGCAAGGGTGGCAGCGGGCGTCCCGGGTGTCGTGAGCATTTTGCTCTGCAGGTTGTTCGGTATTCGACAACGCTCCGCTGCAGTGCGCAAGACCGCTTCCCGCAACAGCAGCGCGATGGTAAACCAAATCGTGGCTGAGGCGGGAGATCACATGATGCGCTGGCTGCCGCTCTCGGCCCTGCTCCTGTGCTCTTCCTGCAACACCCCGACCACCTACCAGGTATTTCACGACTCACCAGATTATGTCGACCACGTCGTCGAGGACGTCACCGCCATGATCGAGGGCATGGCAGCCGCCCATTCGGCGGAGCGTATCGTATTGCGCGACCCGAATATCCGCTCCTCGCGCCAGCCCAAGGTGGATTGACCCCAGGCCCGTGCTAGCCTCCCGCCAAATAGGGAGGAAAGCGCCATGTTGAGCCGGCGGGATATCTTGATCGGCAGCCTCGCCGCCCCTGCGATTCTCTCGAGTGCCCGGGCAGACGACATGCCAACCCTGCGCCTTGGCGTGCTCACCGACCTGTCCGGCCAATATCGCGACAACTCCGGCCCAACCTCCGTCCTTGCTGCCAAACAGGCCATCGAGGATTTCCAGCCGGAGAAGCACGGCTTCCGGGTCGACATCCTCGCCGCCGACCACCAGCAGAAGCCCGACATCGGCGCCGCCGTCGCCCGCGCCTGGTTCGACCGCGAGGCCGTCGACGCCGTCGCCGACGTCAACAACACCGCCATCGCGCTCGCCGTCCGCAGCCTCGTCATCGAGCGCGACAAGACCCTGCTGATCACCGGCGCCGCCTCGTCCGACCTGACCGGCAAATGGTGCAACCCCAACAGCATCCACTGGGCGCCCGACACCTATGGCGACGCCCACTCGACCGGCAACGCCGTGCTGAAACAGGGCAAGAAGAAGTGGTTCCTGATCGTCGCCGACTACGTCTTCGGCCAGACGCTCGAGGCCGAGGTCCGCACCGTCGTCCGCGACGGCGGCGGCCAGGTGCTCGGCAGCGTCCGCTACCCCTTTCCGGGGACCACCGACTTCGCCGCCTTCCTGCTCGAGGCGCAGACCAGCGGCGCCGACGTCGTGGCCATGTGCAGCACCGGCGGCGACATGGAGAACGCCGTCAAGCAGGCGCACGAGTTCGGCCTCGGGACGTCAGCCACCATCGCTGCCATGTTCGGCTTCATCACCGAAGTGCACGCCATGAGCCTGCAAGTCGCCCAGGGCCTGTACCTCTCCGAACCGTTCTACTGGGACCTCAACGATCGCACCCGCGCCTTCACAAGCCGTTTCGTCCCGAAGACCAGTGGCAACTACCCGTCCAGCCTGCACGCCGCCTGCTACAGCGCCACGCTGCACTGGATGAAGGCCGCCGCCGCCGCCGGCCCCTCCGCTATGCGCTCCGGCAGGGCAGCCATCGCCGCCATGAAGGCGATGCCGACCGACGACGACTGCTTCGGCAACGCCAGCATCCGCGAGGACGGCCGCTTCCTCGCCGACCTACAACTGCTGCAAGCCAAGAAGCCCGAGGACAGCAAATCCCCCTGGGACCTCCTCCGCGTCGCCGCCACCACCCCCGGCGCCGAGGCCTACCGTCCACTCAGCGAGCGCGCCTGCCCGATGCTGCGGGGCTGAAATGGACGGCAGCCCCCTCACGACCGAGAGCGCCGTCCCCGACAGCGCCGGCCTCAATCTCTTCCGCGCCGACCCGGCCCTAGCCCGGCTCAGCCGCCTCTATCTCCCGCCCGACCTCGCCGACCACCTCCTCCCCCATATGGACCGCCTCGGCGCCCTCGCCGGCTCCACCCTGGACGCCCTCGCCAGTGAAGCCGACCGCAATCCGCCCGTCCTGCACCCCCGCAACCGCCGCGGCGAGGACCAGCAATCGATCGCCAAACACCCCGCCTACCGCGAGATGGAACGCCTCGCCTTCGGCGAGTTCGGCCTCGCCGCCCTCTCCCACCGCGGCGGCTTCCTCGGCTGGCCCGCCCCCATGCCCGCCGCCGCCAAATACTTGCTGACCTACCTCTTCGCCCAAGCCGAGTTCGGCCTCCTCTGCCCCGTCAGCATGACCGACAGCCTCACCCGCACCCTCCGCAAATTTGGCGCCGACGACCTCATCGCCCGCCACCTCCCCGCCCTGCTCAGCGACGACCTCGACGCGATGGCTCAAGGCGCGATGTTCATGACCGAACAGGGGGCCGGCTCCGACGTCGGAGCGACCGCTGTCACCGCCGACCAAGCATCCGATGGCACCTGGCGCCTCACCGGCGACAAATGGTTCTGCTCCAACCCCGACGCCGCTCTCGCCATGGTCCTCGCCCGCCCCGCCGGCGCCGGACCCGGCCTGAAAGCCGTCGGCCTGTTCCTGCTGCCCCGCGACCGCTCCGACGGTACCCCGAACGCCTACCGGATCGTCCGCCTCAAGGACAAACTCGGCACCCGCTCCATGGCCTCCGGCGAGATCCGCCTCGACGGCGCGCTGGCCTACCTCGTCGGCGACGACCCCCGCGAGGTGCCAGGCGCCGGGTTCCGCCAGATGGCCGACATGGTCAACAACTCGCGCCTGTCGAACGGCGTCCGCGCCGCCGGGCTGATGCGCCGGGCCGTCACCGAGGCCACGTATGTCGCCAACCATCGCCGCGCCTTCGGCCGCCTTCTGATCGACATGCCGCTCATGCAGCGCCAATTGGCCAAGCTCGCTTTGCCCGCCGAGCAGGCCCGCACCATGATGCTGCAAACCGCCGACGCACTCCGTCGCTCCGACGCCGGCGAACCCGGCGCGTACGCCCTCCTCCGCATCCTCACGCCACTGCTGAAGTTCCGCGCCTGCCGCGACGCCCGCAAGGTCACCGGTGACGCCATGGAGGTCCGCGGCGGCTGCGGCTACATCGAGGAGTGGCCCGACGCCCGCCTGTTGCGCGACGCCCATCTCGGCTCCATCTGGGAAGGCACCAGCAACGTCGTCGCCCTCGACGTCCTCCGCGCCGCCGCCCGCGAGGGCTCTCTCGACGCCCTGCGCGCCCACGTCACGCACCTCCTCGAGCAAGCCCCGCTCGACGGCGCCATGGCCAGCTTCGACCGCGCCACGTCCCTAGCCGAACGCGCCGGCGCCGATCCGAGCCTCGCCCGCCAAGCCGCCTCCGGCCTCTACCACGTCACGTCCGCCGCCGCCCTCGCCTGGGAAGCCGCCGCCCTCGCCGACCCGGCCCGCCATGCCCTGGCCGTCGACGTGCTCCGCCACCGCGTCCTCCCGCGGGACCCACTCGCCGCCTGACAAACGGCCCGATCTACCGTAACGTGCCCCAATGCTGCACGTGCGAAGTCGACCACTGCGCTCGACCATGGCCTGGCCGTCCTGGCGCGACATCGTCGCCACCAACGATCAGGGCCTGCTCCGCCTGCAGATGGCGGTCCGCGGCACGCTCTCCGTCTTCCTGACCACGCTCGCCGCCATCCTCGCCGCCCGCCTCGGCGGCTTCAGCCCGGTCGAGTGCGCCGGCGGCGTCACCCTCAGCATGATGGCCCCGTTCCTCATGCGCGAACCCACGCGCCAGCAGCGGCAGCGCACCCTGGTCATGCTGGTCGTCCCCGCCATCGCCGCCGCGATCGGCACCACGCTCCTGCACGGGCACGGCACCATCGGCGACAGCGCCTTCCTCGTCCTCGTCTTCTTCGGCTTCCTGTTCGGTCCGCGCAGCCCGCGCGCCATCGGCCTCGGCCTGGTCGCCGTCATCACCGCCTATGTCGGCCTCTACCTCGAATTGCCGCCCTCGACCCTGCCGGTGCAGATCGCCTCGCAGCTCCTGGCCATCCCCATCATCGCCCTGGCCTGTTTCGTCATCATCCCGATGGACGCCGCGGCCACGCTGCGGCGCAGCATCGCCGCGGTGCAGGCGCGCGCGGCCCAAGTCATCCGCGAGGCCCGGGTCCTCGACGCCGCCGACCCGGCGGCGGCCGCCGGCCTGCGCCGGGCCGTCATGCGTCTCAACCAGTCAGCGCTCGCCGCCGACGACCAGCTCGCCTTCTTCGAACCCGGTGCCGCCGGCGCCATCCGCTCCCGCCTCGTCGACGTCGAGCTGTGGACGGCCCGGCTGACCACCCTGCTCCAGACCACCCAAAACGATCAACGCCGCGCCACCAGGCTGCTCCTGCACGCCCGCCGCATCGAGCGCGGCGGCCGCTACAGCACCGACCCCGGTCACTACGAGCCCGGCACGCTGCTCGCCGCACTGGTGGGCCTCGGCCAGGCGGTGCACGGGTTGGGCCAAGCGCTCAACGACCAGCGCACCGCCCCGCCCGCCCCGCCGAAGCCGCCCGTCCGCGGCCCGTTCGCCTGGCGCCTGGCCACGCGCGTCACCATCGCGGCCGCCCTGGCGATGGCCGGCGGCATGGCGCTCTCGCCGCAGCGCTGGTTCTGGGCGGTGATCACCGTCTACGTCGTCTTCCTCAACGTCCGCTCCCGCGGCGAGACCATCTACAAAGGTGTCCAGCGCCTCGGCGGCACCCTGCTCGGCATCGCCAGCGGCCTGCTCATCGCCACCGCCTTCAGCGGCGACGGCACGCTCGAGACCATCACGCTCCTGCTGTCGATCTTCGGCATGTACTACACCTTCCTGTCGTCCTACACGCTCGGCATCTTCTTCGTCACCGTCATGCTGGGCCTGCTCTACGGTATGCTCGGCGCCCCGCTGGAGACGGTCCTCGTGCTCCGCTTCGAGGAAACGGCGATCGGCGCCGCTGCCGCCGTGATCGTCGCCGCCTTCGTCCTGCCGGACTCCACCCATGCCCAGGTGCGCCGCTCCGGCCAATCGGTGTTCGCCGCGCTGGCCGCAGTGCTGAACGCCACCGCCCGCGCGTTCGACGGCGACCCGGAAGCCGTCCCGACGGTTACCATGCGCCAGGTCGACCGCGCCGTCGCCGACCTCAAGCTCGCCCTGGCGCCGCTGACCGCCACCCGCCTGCTGATGCGCCGTCCCGCGCTCGAGCGCCCGGTCTCGGCGCTGCTCGACTGCGTCCACTGGGCCCGGATCGTCGCAGCCGAAGCCTACGCCCCGCACGACCCGGCCGACCGCCCCCGCCTGCTCGACGCCGCCCGCCGGCTC